>DATDHV010000163.1:0-12513 GCA_036521395.1 Steroidobacteraceae bacterium
TGCCGGCAAAACACAGCCCCGAGACCAGCCGCATGGCACACCAGGGAACCGGGCTCACGAAGCGTCCCTGCACCAGGATCGCCGCCGAGGCCACGGCGGCCAGCGCGGCGAACACGCGGATGTGCCCGACCCGCCGCAGCATGCGCGGCGCGCCGACGGTGCCGAGCAGGTAGCCCACGTAGTAGCAGGACATGATCAGGCCCGTGACCACCGGCGGAAACCCTTCGAGTGTCGCGCGCAGTCCGAGCAGGGTGCCCTGCAGGCCGGCGCCCAGCATGAGCACGCCCATGCCGACGAGCAGCGGCCATGTGGTGATGAACGAGTTGGGCACGGTGAATCTGCGATGCGCAGCGGCGAGCGCGGCACACATGATATACCTTGATCACTCGCTACAGTGCAGCGCCGCTCGACATGCGCGCTGCGCTTGGACAGCACGCGCGGCGATTGCTATCGTCGCGCTCATCATGGCCAGCTTCGCCACGCTCCTGGCTGCAAGCCTGCTGTTGGCGGCAGGCGCGGCCGATGCCGATATCCGCCTGCCGCGGCTGGTCGGCGACAACATGGTCCTGCAGCGCGATGCACCGCTCAAGCTCTGGGGCTGGGCCGATCCGGGCGAGCGTATCCGGATCCGTTTCCGCAATCAGTCGCTGCGCACCGCTGCCGACCGCAGCGGTGCCTGGTCGGTAACGCTCGCGCCGCTGGCAGCCGGCGGCCCGGATGAGCTGCAGTTGACCGGCCATCACACGCTGACGCTGCACAATGTGCTGGTCGGGGACGTGTGGCTCGCATCCGGTCAATCCAACATGCAGTTCCCCATGCTGAGGCAGGATGGATTCGGCGGTGTTGCCAACGCCGATCAGGAGGTGAGTCGGGCGAAGTTTCCGCGCATGCGGTTATTCCTGGTCAAGCAGCAAACCGCTTTCACGCCGCAGAGCGATGTGAGTTCGGATGGATGGCAGGGGGTCAGTCCGGCCACGGTGGGGCCCTTTTCGGCGGTGGCGTATCTGTTCGGCCGCGAGCTGTTCGAGCGCTATCACATTCCCATCGGCCTGATCGAATCCGACTGGGGCGGCACGCCGGCGGAATGCTGGACCAGCGCCAGCGGGCTGCACGCTTTCCCGGCCTTCAGCGCCGCGATCGCTCGCCTCTCGCACCTCGATGCACAGGCCGTCACCAGTTATCGGGACTATCTGACGACCCGCAACCAATGGTATCGGCTGCATGGCCGCGAGGACCGCGGCCGCGTGGCCGGGCAGGATCTTTGGGCCTCCCCCCGATACGATGACCGGGGCTGGCCCACCGCCGAGGAGCCGCAGCCCTGGCCGCACATGGCGATCCGGGATTTCGACGGCACCCTGTGGTTTCGCAAGACCATCCAGATCCCGGCGTCGATGGCCGGGACCGCCTTGCGATTGCACCTCACCGACCTGAAGCAGTCCGATACCACCTATTTCAACGGCGTGAAGGTTGGCGCGACCGAGGGCGAGACTACGGAGCGCAACTATCCGGTGCCGGGAGCGCTCGTGAAAGCCGGCGCCAACCTCATCGCCGTACGTATCGCCGGGGAATATGCCTCCGGCGACGGTTACGTGGGCATGCTCGGCGATGCTGCGAGCCTGTATGTGCAGATTGGCACGCTGCGGATACCACTGGCGGGTCAGTGGTCCTATCAATCCGGCCCGGATCTTTCGACGCGGCCCGCGCCGCCGCCGGTGGCGGAATTCATGAGTCAGCATCCGACCGCGCCGACGCTGCTCTATGACGCCATGATCGCGCCATTGACCCGCTACCGCATCAGGGGCGTGATCTGGTACCAGGGCGAGGCGAATACGGATCGCGCGGCACAGTACCAGGCCCTGTTTCCGGCACTGATCCGCGACTGGCGCGCACACTGGGGCTACCAGTTTCCGTTTCTGTTCGTGCAACTGGCCGGTTACGGCCCCGACCAGTCCGAGCCCGCCGATTACCCCTGGGCGCAGCTCCGGCAGGCGCAGTCCGATGCGCTGGCGCTGCCGGGCACTGCCATGGCCGTGGCCATCGATGTCGGCAATGCACGGGACATCCATCCCACCGACAAGCAGGACGTGGCCCATCGGCTGGCGCTGGGCGCCGAGCGCGTGGCTTACGGCGAGCAAGTGGACTGGTCCGGGCCCACGTACCGCTCCATGCGGATCGAGGGCGACCGCATACGCCTGCAATTCGACCATGCCGGCGCCGGCCTCGAGCTCAAGGGCGCCGCGGCGGAGGCGCGGGGCTTTGCCATCGCCGGTGCCGATGGGCATTTCGTCTGGGCTCGGGGGCGCCTGGATGGGTCACGCCTGCTGGTGTGGAGCAATACCGTGAAGCAGCCGAGGGCGGTGCGCTACGACTGGAGCAACACGCCGGACGGCAATCTGTATAACGGCGACGGCCTGCCGGCGGCGCCGTTCCGCACCGATGCCGCGCCGCTCATGAACGCGGACCCGCCGTAATGCGCAGCATCGTTCCCGGTCGCTGGTTGTTTGCCATCGGTCTGTCCGGGCTCGGGGTGCTCGCGGCATCCGCCTGGAACGTCGCGCGCTCGCTGCGCGATCGCGGCCGCACGGCATGACGAGCGCGGCGGCTCAGGACCGCTCCCTGTCGCGATCCATGGTGGCCTCAGCCACCGGGGTCGTGGCCAGCGAGAGCGTCCTGGCCTCGCAGGTGGGCGCGCGCATTCTCGAGTGCGGCGGCAATGCCGTCGATGCAGCCGTGGCGATGAACGCCATGCTCGGCCTGGTCGCTCCCATGAATGATGGGATCGGCGGCGACCTGTTCGCTTTGATTCACCAGGCCCGTGACGGCCGACTCTACGGCCTGAACGCCTCGGGCCCCGCGCCCGCGGCGCTGACGATCGACTTCCTGCAGCGGCGGCGGATCGATGAGATGCCAGCGCGCGGCATCCACTCGGTCACCGTCCCGGGCGCGGTGGCGGGATGGGAGCAGCTGCTGCGGCGCTACGGCAGCAAGGGTTTCGCCGAGCTGCTGGCGCCGGCCATTGCCTACGCCGAGCGCGGATTTCCGATCAGTGACATCGTGCACGCCTACTGGCGCGACAGCGCGGATATCCTGCGCGAGGACGCGGCCACCGCGGCTATCTTCCTGCCCGGTGGCCGCGCGCCGCACATCGGCGAGCTGGTCACCAATCCCGGACTCGCCTGGACCTACCGCGAGATCGCCCGTCACGGCCGCGACGCGTTCTACTCCGGCGAAGTCGCAAGCCGCATCCTGGCGACCGTCGCGAGGCACGGCGGGGCGATGCGCGCCGAGGATCTCGCCCGCTACGAGCCGGAATGGGTCGATCCGATCTCGACCAGCTATCGCGGCTGGCGCGTTTTCGAGTTGCCACCCAACGGTCAGGGGGTCGCAGTGCTGGAAATGCTCAACATCATGGAGCGCTTTGCGCTGGGCGGCATGGGACATAACTCGGCACGCGCACTGCACATCATGATCGAGTCCAAGAAGCTCGCCTATGCCGACATGCTCCGCTATGTCGGCGATCCGCTGTTCGCGGAGGTTCCCCTGGCGGGCCTTTGCTCCAAGGACTTCGCGGCCACGCGTGCGCGCCTGATCGACCCCGCCAAAGCGAACTGCCGCGTCCCTGCCGGCGTGCCCCCCGGTGCGGGCACGAACCACGGCACGACTTACCTCGCCGTGGCCGACCGGCACGGCAACATGGTGTCGCTGATCCAGAGCAACTTCGCGAGCGTCGGCTTCGGCTCGGGCCTCGCGGTCGAGGGGGCCGGCTTCGTGCTGCAGAACCGCGGCGCGCTGTTCACACTCGAAGCCGGGCATCCCAATGCACTCGCCGGCGGCAAGCGGCCGTTGCACACCATCATTCCGGCCTTCATGGAAGGGGAAGGCCAGCGCATTGCATTCGGGATCATGGGCGCATGGAACCAGGCGCAGGCACATGCGCAGTTCGTCGCGAACCTCGTCGATTTCCGCCTCGACATCCAGGGAGCGCTGGACGCGCCGCGTTTCTCGAAGGATACGTTCGACGGCTGCGACGTGAATCTGGAAGCGCGCATTCCGGAAGCCGCGCGCGGGGAGCTCGCAGCCCTGGGCCACGAGATCATCCTGCGCGGCGATTTTTCCTCCACGCTCATGGGCGCCGGCCAGGCGGTGGCGCGCGATGTGGCACGGGGCATGAACTTCGGTGCCTCCGATCCGCGCAAGGACGGCGCGGCCGTCACGGAGCTGCTGCCCTTCGCCTGACGGCCTGATAGGACTGGCGCGTCGCCAGCGCAATTCCGCCAAGCACCAGCGCGGAAGAGACCGCCAGACGCCACGTGATGGACTCGCCCGACAGCGCCACCCCGCCGAGGGCTGCGATCACCGGCACGCTCAATTGCATGTTGGCCGCCGCGATCGCGCTCAAGCGCGGCAGCACCGTGTACCAGGCGACGTAGCCTACGCCCGAGGCGATGGAGCCGGACAGCGCCGCGAGCATCACGCCGCTGCTGTCGATCGAGGTGTGCCGCCACAGCAGCGCCGAGACCAGCACGGCGCCGGGCGCGGCGCGTACGAAATTTCCCGCCGTATCGCACAGCGGATCACCCGAGCGCCGCCCCAACAGCGAATACAGTCCCCAGCACACGCCTGCACACAGCATCAGGAGCGCTTTGCCGAGGGGCGGCGCCGCGATACCGGGCATGAGCAGCAGCACGAGCCCGGTCACGGCCACCGTCCAGCCGATGCCGATGCGCACGTCGATGCGCTCCCCGCTCATCATGCCGACCGAGATCATGATGAGCTGCACGGCGCCGAACAGCAGCAGCGCCCCTGTTCCGGTCGTGACCGACACGTATGCGAACGAAAACGTGACCGCATAGAGCAGCAGAACGGCCGCGGACCTCCAGTCCCCGCCCAGCACGCGGCTGCGCCTGCCGAACCGGACCAGCAACACCATGGTGAGCGCTCCGGTCAGCAGCCGCACGCTCGTGAAGCTGGCCGGGTCGATACGGGTCTCGCGCAAAGCCATGCGGCAGAGGATGGAGTTCGATGCAAACGCCAACAGCACGAACAGGGCGATCAGCGCGGTCGAGCCCGGGCGCGAGGCCGGCGCGCTCAAGCCGGCTCGCCGCGCGCGGATTCGCGCTCACCGGCGACCGCCGGCACATCGTCCAGGCGTGCACCGGCGAAGCGGCGATGGCAGAGCGCCGCAAGGCTCACCGCGGCGATGAGCCCGGCGGCCATGGGCACCGCGGCCAGGAGAAACAGCCGCTGCAGAGGCAATTGCATGCCGACCAGCAACCCGCCTACCAGCGGACCGGCCACCGAGCCCAACCGCCCTGCGCCGAGCGCCCAGCCCACACCGCGCGAGCGAAACACTGTGGGATAGAGCAGTCCCGAGGCCGCGTTGTTGCCGAACTGCGCGCCGAGCGTGCACAGCCCCGCGAGCAGCACCGCGACAGTGACGCTCACGAAGGAGACACCGGACAGACCGATCGCGGCGATGGCGGGAATGGCCAGCAGGAACAGTGCCGCGACCGCCCCGAATCCGAACCGGCCCAGCACCACGGCCACGATCAGGCCGCCGAGCGTGCCGCCGTAGTGATAACAGGTGATTGCGATGCCGCTCTGCCGGGGCGTGTAGCCATGGTTCTCGAATATCAGCGGCAGCCAGCTCGTCAGAAAGTAGTTCGCCATGAGAGCGCTGGCAAAACAGAACCACAGCAGCGCTGTGATCCAGGTCAGTCCGTCGCCGAATATCTGCGCCAGTCCGGATCCGTGGGCCGGGGGTGCCGGCTCGAACTGGAACTGCGCATCTTCGGCCACGGCCAGATCCGGGCGCAGGCGCCGTACCGTCGCCAGCAGCTGCGCGCGCCGCTGCGGTCGCCGCACCAGGTATTTGACCGACTCCGGCAGCGCGAACCGCAGACACGTCGCGACCACCAGTGGCACCAGACCGCCGATCCAGAACATGATCTGCCAGCCGTGCGCCGGGATGAGCCATGCCTGGACGAAGCCGGGAATAGCACCACCGGCCGTGATGCCCGTGAACATGAGCACGATCAGGCCCCCGCGCAGCCGCCTCGGGGCCAGCTCGGCATTGAGCGCAATGGTGTTGGGCATCAGCCCGCCAATGCCCACGCCCGCGACGAATCGCAGCGGCACGAGTTGTCCCAGTCCGCTTGCCAGCACGGTCGATAGCGTGGCCACGCCATAGATCGCGCAACCCGCGATGATCGCGCTCCTGCGGCCGAAGCGGTCGCCGGCGTAGCCGAGCGACGGCGCACCGAGCAGGATGCCGAACAGACTCGCGCTCAGCGCGGGTGCAAAAGCGCTCGTGGCCACGTGCCAGCTTCGCGCGAGTTGTGGTGCGGCCGAGGCCAGTGCCGCGATGTCATAACCATCGCCGAGCATGGCCAGGAACGACCAGATCAGCAGATTGAAGTTGAAACGGTCGAATCGCCGGCCGTCGACCAGTGCCTCGATCCGCAATACCTGCGTCACGGTCTACCGCGCCGGGCGTGCACGCAGCGCGGTCCGCAAAGCGCCTCGCGCGCGCTCCGGCGCCGACGCTGCGCGCGCCCGCTAGGCCCTAGAGCACCAGCCAGACATCGATGCCGCCGTGCTTGGTGCAGGCGCGATTGCGATCCGTCGTCTTGGTGAAGAAGCCGTCATGACAGCGCGCTGCTGCGCCCGGGTGGTCGTGACGATATTGCACCACCGGATCGGTCCGGGCCGGTTCGCCATGGTGCTCCTGCGGTTGGCGCTCCTCCGGGTGCCGTGCCTCGGGGCGCGCCTGATCGGAGCGCGGCGCATTGTTCTCATCGTGGTGCCCGGGCGTCTGCTGATCGTGCTGATCGCGCTGATCGTGCTGATCATCCGGGTGGTCCTGCGCCTGCAGCGTCGATGACCCCAGGGTCATCAAACCGATTGCGACCACGGACAACGCGAACGGCCTCCAGAATCGATGGGACATGCGTGCTTACCTCCATGTCAGGGGTCGCGGATGTTAGCACCCCACCCTCCTGCATGCGACCCGGCCGGAATCGATAACCGCCCATCGGTGCCCGCGGCCTACAGACCGGCCTCGGGCCTGCACTGTAAGGTTGGCGACATCCTGCCTGCGCATGCGCATGGCTCAAGGGGAAGGAGTGTTCGCTCGGTGGATGCACGGGGTCCGATGGTGGCGGTGGTACTGACGGGATTGCTCTCGGCGGCCGGCTTCGGCTCGCCGAACGAAGGGCGCCCGCCGGCACAGCCCGCGACTGCGGACCATGCAAACGCGAGTGACCCTTCAGCCGTGGACGCGACCGCGGGCGCGCGACCGACGAGCGCGCGACCCAGGCCCGACCTCTCGGGACGCAAGCGTGTCGGCATCGCCTCGTTCTATGCCGGTCGCTTTGCCGGCAGGAAGATGGCCAACGGGGCCCGCATGGATCCGCACGGCAACAATGCGGCGAGCAGGACGCTACCGCTGGGCACCATCGCCAAAGTGACCAACATGCAGACCGGACGCAGCGCCCTCATCAGCATTCAGGATCGGGGCCCGTACGTGAAGGGCCGGATCGTCGATCTCTCGCCTGCGACAGCGCGAAAGATCGGGATCACCGTGCGGCAGGGCCTCGCCCCGGTGCAGATTGCACCCATCGCGGTGCCACTGCCCGGCGGCCGCGTGAAGCCCGGTGTGGCCGTGCAGGACATCCGGTCGTATGTGGCCGACACGCAGGCTTCGCGCGAGTCCAAGACCTCGGACCAATGAATCCCGCGGGCGCCGCGTAGCGGCCGGCGCGCGCAGCCGCAGCCAGTGCCGTAGCGTACCGCAGCGCTTGCCAAAGCGCCGCCGGCGGTTACCATCCGGCATGGGCTCCCAACCATTGTCCGCCCGATCCGCAGCCGCAAGCGATCACATTTTCCTCGGCCATCCGCGCGGGCTCGGCTATCTCGCGTTCGCGGAGGCGTGGGAGCGATTCTCCTACTACGGCATGCAGACCCTGCTGGTGCTGTACATGGTTCGGCAGTTGCTGCTTCCCGGACACATCGAGCGGATTGCGGGATTCAGCGGCTTTCGCGCTGTGCTCGAGCGCGTCTATGGCGGGCCGCTATCGACGGTGGCGCTGGCCTCGGCCATCTTTGGACTCTACACCGGCCTCGTTTACGTCACGCCGATCGGCGGCGGGCTCATCGCCGATCGCTGGCTCGGCAGGACACGAACCATCACGCTCGGCGCATTGCTGATGGCCTGCGGCCATTTCCTGATGGCCTTCGACGTATCGTTCCTGATTGCGCTGCTGTGCCTGCTCATTGGTGTCGGCTGCTTCAAGGGCAACCTCGCCAGTCAGGTGGGTGCGCTGTACGCTCCCGGTGATCTGCGGCGCGCGGATGCCTACCAGATCTATTACCTGTTCATCAATGCCGCCGTCATCGTCGCACCGTTGATCGCGGGCACACTGGGAGAGCTGTATGGCTGGCACTACGGTTTCGGCGCCGCCGGCGTCGGTATGCTCATCGGCCTCGCCATTTATCTTTCCGGCCGCCGGTGGCTGCCTGCGGATGATGCCGTGGTGCGCGTGCGAACCGCGCAGCGGCCGCGGCGGCCCCCGCTGGAGCGGGACGAGCGCGCCGTGGTCGTGCTGCTGATCGCTCTGCTGCCGGTGCTGGCAGTCGGCACGGTGGGCAATCAGGAAATCTTCAATGCCTACCTTCTCTGGGTGCCCAGCCACGTCAATCTGCTCTTCTTCGGACACCAGATGCCGACCACTTGGCTTATCACGCTCGATGCCACCGTGAGCGTCGGCGGCCTCATCATCACCGTCGCCTTCTGGCGGCTGTGGTCGCGGCGTTACACCGAGCCGAGCGAAGTCGTCAAGATAACCCTGGGATTCGGGCTGTGCGTGGGCGCCCTGCTCTGCCTCGCAGCGGCGGCCCGGGTTGCCGCCGGCGCCCACAAGGCGAGTATCGCCTGGGTGCTGGCATTCGAGGTGCTGAACAGCCTCGGATTCTCGAACGTGCTGCCGGTGGGGCTGGCGATGTATGCGCGCGCCGCGCCGCCGACGATCGCCGGCACCATGCTGGGGGTCTACTTCCTGAATCTCTTCATGGCCAATAACCTCGTCGGCTGGCTCGGCGGTCTGCTCGATCGCCTTCCGGGCACGCAGTTCTGGCTGCTGCACGTCGCTCTGGTCGGGACCGCGGGCATCGTGATGCTGGTGGTCGCGCGCCTCTTCGGACGCCTGCTCGCGCCTGCCACACCGAGCGAAGCAGCAGGCTAGCCGATGTCGATGCGCAGCACATCGTGCCGCGCAGTCATCGCCTGCAGCAACTCGGTCATTTGGATGAGTGCGGCCCCGCGCCGGTGCACGTTCGCCTCCAGGGGGCACTTCAGCGGCCGATCGTTGAGCGCCGCGCCATTGACCCCGCAGCCCGCAGCGCCGATGCGATAGCGCACCTCGAGCGGCCGACCGCGCAAGGTGGTCTCGATGCGCAGTCCGTCGAGTGCGGCCGGTATCACCGGGTCGACGCGCAACAGTTCCGCCTGTTCGCTCAGCCCTAGAAAGCACCGCTTGATCAGGCTCAACGCGATGCCCGCGCCGCTCGAATAAACGCGCCAGCCACCATCGAGGGCAATCGAGCCGCCGGCCACCCGCGCGTACTGGGCGCTGGCCTGGTAGCGATCCTCGAATGCGGCGTCGGAACTGGAGTAGTAACAGTTCGCCTGTCGCAGCGTCGCGCTCGGCACGATGCTGCGGATGCCGATGGGATTGGCCTGACAGAGTGCATGAAAGAAGCCCGGCGCGTCCCCGACGTGCGCCAGGGCCTGTGCGTAGCGAAGATGGGCATGCATGTACATCAGGCCGATCTCACGGCCGAAAAAGGCAGCGCTTTCCGCGCGCTGGAACAGGCGCTGCGGGCCACCGTGGTAAGGCAGCGGGCGATCGAACAGGCGCAGCCCATCCGGTCCGCGCAGGTGGGTATCGATGAGATGAAGATGCGCGCGCGTCTCGGCCGGAGTCAGCATGTCCTCGAGGATGGCGTGGATCATGGCGAGCGCGCTGTAGCGAACGCCCGTGGACTCATCCGAGGGATGCAGCAGGTAGCGCACGCGCCCGCCGTCCTCGAACAGCGCATAGCCGGCCAGCGTGCCGTCTACCAGCAGCAGGCGCCGGAAATCGGCCCGCACGGCCGCCGCCCGCCGCTCGAAGTCCGCCGCCGCGCCAGCGCGTCCGATCAGCCTCATTGCCCGTGCCAGCAGGGTCAAGGTCTGACAATGCAGCGTCACGGTCCAGGCGCTGCACAGGCGCTCGCGCATGGCAGGATCAACGGGCTGCAGCGCGTCGTTCCAGTCGCCGTGACCGTAGGCCGCAAGCGCGGTACCCGCGATCACGCGCCGTTCGATCAGTGCCAGGGCGCGCTGCGCGTGCTGCCAGAGCGTCCCCTGCTCGCCTGCGTGCGCGCCGCGCGAATCGAAGAACGGTACGGATTCATCGAGCACCCCGGCGTCGCCGGAGGCGATGAGGTACTGACCCAGCACCACCAGCGGCCAGAACACGATATCCCCGTGCGAGTCCCCGGCACGGATGTCGCGCTCGCGCTCGAAGAACATGAACCACTGCGGCCAGTCCCCATCCGGGTTCTGCGCGGCCATGACCCGAAGCAGCAGATCGCGCATGGGCGGCACTCGGGCGAGCGCGAGCAGCATCTCGACCGGGCCCTGACACACATCGCGTGTGCCCCAGCCGCCGCCGGAGTATTGCTCGAGGCCACGCGGGGACAGGTAATGCACCAGCGCGTTGTGCGTGAACCAGGGCACGATGTCCGCCAGGCGCGCGACCTGCCCGGACAGCGAACTCGACGCCGGCGCGGCCAGTGTCAGCCGCGCCTCGAGGCGCTCGCCGGCGGGCACCGGCGACGGGCCCGGCTCGCACACCAGGCGGCCACGTATGCGAATGCCGGCCGCACGCGCCGGAGCGGTAACGATGCAAAGGTACGGCTGATGGCGCGGCCGCCCGTCGAGGAACAGCAGTTCATCGCCGCCCACGTCGAAAAAAACCGTTCCTGCCGCGGGCGCGATCAGAAAGCTTCCCTGCGGGAAGCGTCGTGCCAGCTCCGACCCGGGCCCTGGAGCAAGTACCAGGCCATCTGCCTCGCGCCACCAGCGCACTGCGCCGGGTGCCTCGCCGTCATCGCCGTTGAGTGCGATGTGATGCGACACCAGGAAACGTGTGGGCTCGCCCGAGCGCACTTCGATCGCCAGCCGCAGCTCGTGCGGCTCGCTCGATGCCTCGGCGCGCACTTCGAAGACACCGGTCGCGTGCCGATAGATCCAGCGACAGGCGTCCGGCGCCATCTCGAAGACCGAAGGCACATCGAGCAGATGCCATCGGCCCGCGACCTCAACGAATACGCGCAGGCCTTGAGAGCGGTAGAAGCCCAGGTAGCCGTGTACCGTGGAGAGCAGGCGGTTGATGCTCACGTGACCCTGCGTGAGCATGGAGTGGAATACCCCGCTCATCCAAACGGTCGAAGTCAGCGCCGTCTCGTCGGGCACGGCCTGATGACCGGTGCGCAGCAGGTGGCCGTGCGGCCGCAGCACGCGCAGCTCCTTCGCGCGCAGCACCACGTGCCGATTCGCACCGTGGAAAAAGGCGAGCCGCGTCCCCGCTTCGTCGAGTTCCTCGTGCCGCCAGCACGATCCGAAGAGTGCCCGCAGCGTCGCGTCGTCCAAATCGAGCGCATCGAGCAGCGGGGCGGCGCTGAACAGTGTGGCCGCCGCGGCGGTTTCGGCGACCGTTGGCGCGGGGTCGCGGGCCGCGGGCATCGCCTCCGGCAGCCCGAGCAGCGCGTTCAGCCGCTCCAGATCCGCCGGCGAGGTGGCCGGCGGATGATCGGCGACGTACAGGCCGAAGAAGCCGGCCTGGACCGTCGCACCGGGCTCCAGACCCAGCGGTGCCTCGCGAACGGCCACCATGGAATGCTCGTGCTGCAGACATCGTCCCGGCAGATCGCCCGCCAATCCCACGGGGGTTTCGCCCGCGCGGACCGCGAGGCCGTGGAACTGCCGGGCGTCGGTGGCGAAGGACACGGCCGTGCGAAGCGAGCCGATCAGCGACCACGGGCAGCGGCCTTCGACCGCCTGGTTCTGCCGCGAGGCAATCACCGCGCCGTGCGCTTCCTGATGCAGCGCGCAGTGATCGATGTATTGGCTGACGTAGTACTCGTTCAGCCTCACCGCCCCATAGGGTGCCAGTGCCAGATCCTGCGTGTAGGTGAGGTCCACGCGCAGCGGGCCGGCCGTTGCGTTACGCAGGCGGACGTGCCAGAACCACGCGCTGGTCGCCGCGGCCAGCACCAGCTCCAACGCATAATCGATGCCGCGCCAGGTGCCGGTCCCGATGAGCCGACCCCGCGCGCGATCCACGCCGAAGCGCGTGTGGCTGCGAGGCCCGAGTAGCGGCGTCCAGGCACGCGGCTCACTCTCGCAGCGCAGGTACAGGTTGGCCGGGCCGCCCTCGAGCTCATTGCCGGCGAACAGCGCCAGCGAAA
>DATDHV010000164.1:0-25882 GCA_036521395.1 Steroidobacteraceae bacterium
CATATGGATCGGGCTGGGCCTGATCGCCGTGGCTGTGGCACTGTTCGCCAACGGCGGCAGCATCAAATGGATCGCGGTCGCGCCCCAGAAGTGGAGCACGCCGTCCGACCTCGTCGCGCAATTGCGCGTGCACGGCGCGCAATACGCGGCGCTGTTCGTGCTGTGGTCGGTGCTATTCGGCATCGCGGCGATGGCGCTGGGTTTCCGGCTCGCGCGCTTCCTGGCCTCCTTCCTGCTCATCTACATCGGGGCGATGGCATTGTACTTCCTGGGTCAATGGGACCAGGCATGGCGCTACAACCTCGAGCCGCCGCTGGTCGCCCTGGCCCTGGGGCTGCTGATCTCCAATACCATCGGCGTGCCGCGGTGGGCCGAGGCGGGCCTTCGCGTGGAGTTCTACATCAAGACCGGCATCGTACTGCTGGGCATCAGCCTGCCGCTGACGCTGATCATCTGGGCCGGCCCGGTGGCGATCGCCCAGGCGGCGATCGTTTCACTGGTGACTTTCGGCGTCATCTACTTCGCGGCCGTGCGGCTGGGCCTGGACCGGCGGTTGGCCGCCGTACTGGGTGCGGGCGGAGCGGTGTGCGGGGTGTCGGGCTCGATCGCGGCCGCCGGGGCCGTCGGCGCCCGCAGGGAACACGTATCGGTTGCCATATCGCTCGTGGTCCTCGGCGCCATCGTGATGATCTTCGTACTGCCGCTGGTAGCCCGCGCGTTGCATCTGGCCACCGGGGTCGCGGGCGCGTGGATCGGCACCTCGGAGTTCGCCGACGCCGCGGGTCTGGCCGCCGCGCAGACCTATGGCGGCTACGCCGGCCATGTGCCTGGCATCACGGGCAACGCCGATGCGGCCGTCAACGCCTTCACGCTCATGAAGGTCATCGGCCGCGACATCTGGATCGGCGTCTGGGCGCTGGTGCTCTCGATCATCGCCACCACGCGCTGGGAGTCCACCGGCGTGAACAGCCGCGCGGGCATCGGGGAGATCTGGCGGCGCTTCCCCAAATTCGTGCTCGGCTTCCTGGTGGCCTCGGCCATCGTGACCGGCGTGGCCCACGGCTACAGCTACTCCGAGTACAAGCACACGGTGGTGCCCGGGCTCGTGGCGCCGCTGCAGGGGCTGCGCACCTGGGCCTTCACGTTCGCGTTCCTGAGCATCGGCCTGACCACACGGCTGCGCGAGTTCGTCTCCGTGGGCGCCCGTCCGTTCTATGCGTTCGGCTTAGGGGTTGTGGTCAATGTCGTGCTGGGATTCCTGCTCTCGACGCAGGTGTTCAGCGACTTCTGGATGCGTCTGGGGCAATGAGTCTCGAACAGGCTCCTTGCTGCGGCCGCTGCCGGTTCTTCAGCCCGGCGCCGCAGGACATCGAGCGCCAGCTCCCGGGCCTGCGCGTACTGAGTTCGGCCTACGGTGCGGTGCGCGCGGAGGATGGGCTGTGTCGTGAGCACGACCGCTATATTGCGGCGAGCGGCTCGTGCGCGGCCTATCGCAGGCGCGTCGCGCCCCTGCCCGCGTAGCCTATGGCCGGCAACGCCGTCGCTGGCGCCGGTTCCGCCACTGCGGGGACGGGCCCTGGCGCACTCGGCAAGCGTTGGCGCTGCGTGTCGGTGGTGAACAGCATCAGATCGCTCACGATCTGTGGCGCCAGCTCGCGCCACTCGACGCCCATGCCCTCGGGACATACGCGCGCGACGTAGCAGGCGAGGGGCAGCGTCTCCTGCTGGCCGGCGATGCTCAGATCGAAGATGACGAGGGCGCGCGCGAGCGGCGGAAGGTTGAAGGCG
Source organism: Steroidobacteraceae bacterium (assembly GCA_036521395.1). Taxonomy (GTDB): domain Bacteria; phylum Pseudomonadota; class Gammaproteobacteria; order Steroidobacterales; family Steroidobacteraceae; genus FEN-1191. The sequence goes on from DATDHV010000164.1 coordinate 1,789, forward strand.
CCGCTGATCCAGGCGCCGCTGATGCTCAGGTTCAGCACGCGCCCGGTCCCTATGATCAATGGCGGAACGGACACCTGCACCGGGAAGTCGACCGGGATGCGCTCGCCCCATCGGTGTTCCATAACCGCCCCGGCTGCCAGGTGCCGCGGATGTGCTGCCGCAGTGACAAAGGCTGTCACAAGCACGCTTCCCGGTCCATAGGATACGAAGGCAACAAGACTGGAATATGACAGCCGCGGCCGCTGCCGATGAGAACTTCGTCAACGAATCGACATCGGGGCGGCGCTCGAGCGCGGTTGGAGCTCTAGTAGGGCAAGCCGACGTAGTTCTCCGCCAGGGCCGTCATCGCGGAGGGCGAGGAGACCAGATACTCGAGCTCTGCGCGCTGGATCTTGCGATCGAAGCCGCTGCTCTCGGGAAAGCAGTGGAGGATGGAGGTCATCCACCACGAGAAGCGCTCGGCCTTCCACACCCGCTGTAAGGCGCGCGCCGAGTAGTGATCGATGCCGGCATCGGCATGCTCCCGGTAGTGCTCCACGAGTCCCTGCCACAGGTAATACACGTCACTCGCCGCTAGATTGAGGCCCTTGGCGCCCGTCGGCGGCACGATATGGGCGGCATCGCCGACCAGGAACAGGTTCCCATGGCGCAGCGGTTCGGCCACGAAGCTGCGCAGCGGCGCGATGCTCTTTTCGATCGACACGCCCGGTTGCAGCCTGGCGGCTGCCTGCGCATCGAGCCGGCGCCGCAGCTCCTCGTAAAAGCGGCCATCGGGCCAATCCTCCACGTGATCGTCGAGCCGGCACTGCAGGTACAGCCGGCTGCGAGTCGGCGAGCGCATCGAGCAGAGCGCAAAGCCACGCTCGTGGCTGGCGTAGATCAGCTCGGGGGATACCGGCGGCTCATCGACCATGACGCCCAGCCAGCCGAACGGATAGACGCGCTCATAGCTCCTGAGCGCGTGCTCGGGGATGGTTTTGCGGCTCACGCCGTGAAAGCCGTCGCAGCCGGCGATGAAGTCGCAGTGTATTTCGCCGTTTGCGCCCGCCCGGCGGTAGCGCACGGCAGCGCCGCCGTTGGCAAGATGCACGCTCACATCGGCGGTCTCGTACAGCGTGAGCTCGCCGGTCGCGGTCCGCCGCTCCATGAGATCGCGTGTGATCTCGGTCTGGCCATAGACGATCACGCTGCCACCGACCAGGCCGCGCAAGTCGATGCGATGACGCTGGCCATCGAAGCCGATCTCGATGCCGTCGTGAACGAGCCCGTCCCGGTGCATGCGCTCGCCGGCGCCGGCCTCATCCAGCAGCGCAGCGGCGCGTTGCTCCACGACGCCGGCGCGGATGCGGCTCAGTACGTAAGCCGCGCTACGCTGCTCGAGAATGACGTTCGCGATGCCGTCCTTGCTCAGCATCTGTCCGAGCAGGAGGCCCGACGGACCGGCCCCGATGATGACGACCTGGGTGCGCGTCAGGCTGCTTCCGGTGCGGCGCCGCGGGTGCGGCGCACAAGCCGGACTCTAGCATGCTCCAAATACGAATTGTCGTGCGCGGCGCGTAGTCGTAGAGTCAACGCTCCTGGAGGACATGCTCATGCATGTGGAAGCGTTCGATCCCCTCTGGTTCTGCCCTCCCTTCGATGAATCCGAGCGACGCCGCACTCTGATTGCCGAGGCTGCGTACTTCCGTGCCCAGCGGCGCAATTTCGCGCCCGGTCATGAGTTGGAGGACTGGCTCGCTGCCGAAGCCGAAGTCGATCTGGTGCTCAACGGCGGGCGCGTGGCGCGGCCGCCGCATCGGTGAGCTTGGCAGACTGCAGCACGAGGCCGGCGCGCGCCGCGCCGAGCAGCGCTGCGTCGCCGTCGATGAGCAGGGTGGTCGGTATCGCCTGCACGTAGGGCGAGAGCCGGCCCTTGTCCTCGAAACGCGCGCGGAACGGACTGCGCCGCAGAAAGTCCTCGATCTTCTGCGCGATGCCGCCGGCGATGTACACGCCGCCGCGCGCACCGTGCGCGAGCGCGAAGTCGCCCGCTACCGAGCCGAACACTGAACAGAACATCGTCAGCGCCGCCGTGCAGCCGGCATCGCCGCCGTGGGCGCGGGCCACGATCTGCGCGGCCGGGAGACTCGGCGGCGCACGGCCGCCAATCTCCTCGAGTGCCTGGTGCAGCGCCTCGAGCCCCGGTCCCGACAGGATGCGCTCCACCGACACCCGGCCGAACCGACCGAACAGGCGGTGCAGCACCGCAATCTCGGCTTCATCGCCGGGCGCGAAGCCGATGTGGCCGCCCTCGGTGGCGATGGGCACTTCGAGCGCGCCATAGCGCGCCAGGCATGAGACCCCAAAGCCGGTGCCGGCGCCGAGTATGGTGATGGGCGCGCCGTCGAGGCCCTTGAGATCGGGACCGAGAATACGCAGCCCGTCGGCGCTGAGGGAGTCGACGGAGTAGGCCAAAGCCACGAAATCGTTGATCAGCAGCGCCTTGGAGCAGCCGAAGCTGCGCAGGTGCCGCTCCGAGATCAGCCAGTCCCGGTTGGTGAGGCGCGCCTGTCCGTCGGTGACCGGACCGGCGACCGCGATGGTGGCGGCCGGGGGCACGCGGGCGAGCCCCGAGCGTTGCATGTAGCTGCGCAGTGCCTCCTCGAACGTAGGGAAGTCGATCGCGAAGTCTAAGCGATGCAGCAGCCGCCACGGTCCGCTCGGCGATACATCCACGGCCGCGAAGCGCGCATGCGTTCCGCCGATATCGCCCACCAGCATCATGTCTTCGTCGCTCACGCCCCTCTCCATCGCCTGGCGGGCAGTCTGCGAGAGCGGCCCCATCGGGTCAATCGCCGTCCGGCGCAGCCGTCTGCGGCGCGCCGCCGTGCGCGGATTCGCGACCCTATTCGGGCTATCATTGAGCGTGCAGACTCTGCTGCTCGTGGGGATCTTCGTCAGCGCGGCGGCCGCTGCGTTGCACGCGCTGCTGACCAAATCCGATCCGCGCAGCGCCATGAGCTGGATCGCGGTGTGCTGCCTGTTTCCCTTGGGCGGACCGGCGCTCTACTGGTTGTTCGGCATCAATCGTGTAGCGACCCGGGCTGGCGCGCTGCCGCGGCGCGGAGATCGTGACGGCGCGGCCGGCTCGAGCGGCGCCGGCGACGCGGTTGGCGCTGGCGACGCACATGGGCCAGAGCGCGCGGCCCTGGCCGCGCTCTGCCGCGTCGGCTCGGCCCTGACCGGCCTGCCGCTGGTCGAGGGCAACGCGCTCGAGCCGCTCCACAACGGCGAAGTAGCATTTCCGCGCATGTTGCGCGCCATCTCCGAAGCGCGGCATTCGGTCTGGCTCGCGACCTACATCTTCCAGACCGACGCCGTGGGCCTCGAGTTCGTGGAGGCGCTGCGAGCAGCGGCAGCGCGGGGTGTCGCCGTGCGCGTGCTGGTCGATGGTATCGGCGAATGGTACGACTGGCCCCACGTCGTGCCGCTGCTGCGGCGCGCGAAGGTCACGGCCGCCCGCTTCCTGCCGCCGCGCCTGTGGCCGCCGAACCTGTCGCTCAACTGCCGCAACCATCGCAAGCTGCTCGTGATCGACGGCGTCCAGGCCTTCATGGGCGGCATGAACCTCGGCGGTCGCGAGACGGGCGGCAGCACGGGCCGCCGCATGACGGATATTCATTTCGACCTGCGCGGCCCCATCGTCGCTCAGCTCGCCCAGACCTTCGCCGCCGACTGGCAATTTGCCACCGGTGAGTCGCTGCCGCCGGTTCTGCCGCCACCGGCGGTGGGCCAGTGCAGTTGCCGCGTGCTGACCGGCGGCCCGGACGAGGGTATAGACAAGCTGCTGCTGGTGATCGTGGCTGCCATCGCCGCGGCTCAACGCCAGATCCTGATCATGACGCCGTACTTCATTCCGCCACCCGAGCTGGTGGCGGCGCTGCAGGCGGCGGCGCTGCGGGGGGTGGACGTCGCACTGGTGCTGCCAAAGCACAGCAATCTGCGCTACATCGATTGGGCCACGCTGCATTGGCTGCCGGCGCTGGTCGCGCGCGAGGTCAAAGTGTACCTGCAGCCGCCGCCGTTCTCGCACGCCAAGCTGTTCGTGGTCGACGGCGCCTACGCACATATCGGCTCCGTCAATCTCGACACGCGCAGCCTGCGCCTGAATTTCGAGATCGCGGTGGAGCTGTTCGACGGCGGGATGTGCGCCGATCTGGCACAGGGCATCACGGCGGTGCGCGCGCGGGCTCCGGCCCTGACTACGGCGCAGCTGGGCCGCGTGCGCCCGCTGGTGCGGCTGCGAGACAGCCTGTGCTGGCTGATCTCACCGTATCTGTGATGCGACCGGTGGGCGGTCCGCGAGCGGGGCGGAAATGGCTTGCCGGACCTACCCGTCCGAGGTAGTTTGCCGCATAACGCTCGAGGGGTAGGCCGGTATGACGGAGCTGCACAGGGCTCTATCGGAGATCAATGCGATCCGCGGCCAGATTGCACGCGGCGCACAGTTTCGCGGCTATGGCCCGGCGACTCTATCGGCGACCGGGGTGCTGGCAGTCCTGGCGGCGGCGGCGCAGGCCTACTGGGTGAGCAGCCCGGAGCGCGACATGACGACGTATCTGTCGATCTGGGTCGCAACCGCGGTGCTTTCCCTGGCCGTCATCGGCATCGAAACCGTAACACGCACCCGGCGCGTCCATGTCGGTCTCGCCCGGCACATGATCCACGCGGCTTTCGAGCAGTTCCTGCCGCCCATCGTTGCGGGCCTGCTGCTCACGGCAGTGCTATGGCGCTGCGCGCCGGGGAATCTCTGGATGCTTCCCGGGCTGTGGCAGATCGTGTTCGGCCTTGGCGTGTTCGCCTCCTGCCGCTTCCTGCCACGTCCGATGTTCGTGGTCGGCCTCTGGTATCTGTCGGCGGGCCTGATGTGCCTCGCACTCGGCCCGCAGCGCGCGCTCTCGCCATGGGCGATGGGTGCGCCGTTCGGCGTCGGACAGTTGCTGGTGGCCGGCGTGCTGCAGCTCGACTATTACCGCCAAGCCGATGAATGAGCTCCGCTCGCAGCCGCCGCAAGGCCGCCGATATGCCTACGACGGCTTGGACCGCTTGATCCATGAGCGTGCGCGCCTGGGGGTGCTCACCTCCCTGGTTGCCTATCCGAACGGGCTGAGCTTCACCGACCTAAAACAGCTCTGTGCGCTGACCGATGGCAACCTGAACCGGCATCTGCAGGTGTTGCAAGCAGCGAAACTGGTGGAGATCTGCAAGGGCTACGAGCGCAATCGGCCGCAGACGGTGTGCACGCTCACCGCCAAGGGGCGCAAGCGCTATCTCGAATACCTGGCCGTGCTCGAACAGGTGGTCATCGATGCCGCGGCGGCGGTCAAGTCCGAGGCCGAGCTGCCCGATGCGCCGCCGCTGGGGCGGGTGTGATTTTTTTTGCGAGGTGACTTTGTGATGCAAAGCGAACGCAAGCGTCCGCCGGCTCCCCGCCGGCCGGTGGCCCGGGCATTGCTGCTGCTGTTTGCGGTCGCGCTCGTGCCGCATGCGCGCGCCGGCGGCCCGCTGGGCATCGACCACGAGTGGGCGCTCGATCAAAGCGGCGCATGGGCGCAGAAGTACCAGAGCGTGCTCGAGTACGGGGCCGTCGCTGCGGAGCTCGGTGGCGGCATCTGGTTCGGCAAGGACGATCCACTCGGACGCACGTTCTGGCAGAGCGTCGACTCGACCGCCGTGTCGGCGGTCAGCGCCGAAATACTCAAGCTCGCCTTCAGCCGCGCGCGGCCCAATCAAGGCCTGGGACCGGGCAAATGGTTCCAGGGCAGCTGCTGCGACAGCTTCCCGAGCGGCGAGGTCACGGTGCAGGCGAGCTTCGTGACCCCGTTCATCGTCAACTATGCGCGCGCGCATCCGTGGGTCTGGGCACTCGAGGCGCTGCCTTTGTACGTCGGCATCGCGCGCCTGAAGAATCAGGCGCACTGGCAGAGCGACGTGCTCGCCGGCTGGGCGTTGGGCTCGGGCCTGGGGTACTGGAGTACGACGCGCGACATGCCGCTTTCGGTGCAGATCCTGCCCCATGGACTGACCGTGGGTATATCCAGAAGCTATTGAGCGTGCCAATCTTCTATGATCGGGCGGGTAACGGCGGAGCTTCCATGAGCGACGATATCGGCAATGAACCCCAGGACCGCCTGGCGCCGTTCCTGGCGATGGCCACCCGCGTGGGCTCGACGGTCGGATCGATCGTCGCCAATGGCGCTGCGCAGGTCATGGCGACCCAGCGCAGGGAAGTCCGCAAGATTGCCGGCGTGCTGGCTCTGGCCTTCACTGCCGCCGTGTTCGCCTGCGCCGCGGCCGGATTCGCGGCTTTCTCGCTGCTCGTGACGCTCGGCGAGGAGCACCGGGCCGCCGCCTCGGCGCTGATCGCCGTGTGCTTCGCGCTGCTGTCGGGCGTGGCCATATTGCTCGCGCGGGACCGCCGCGCCGATCGTTGAGGGCCGGCACCGCACGGCCCAGAGGCGCCATGAACCTGACGGACAGCGGGCTGCTCAAGCGCCGGTGCTACATCGACGGCCAGTGGGTGACCGCCGATAGCGGCGCCTCGCGCGAGGTGCGCAATCCCGCCACCGGCGCGCCCGTGAGCAACGTGCCCGACGCCGGCGCCGCGGAAACACGCCGGGCGATCGAGGCCGCCGCCCGCGCCGGACCGGCCTGGCGCGCGCGCACCGCCGATGAGCGTGCGCTGGTTCTGCGTCGCTGGTACGCCCTCATGATCGAGCACCGCGAAGACCTGGCGCGGCTCATGACCAGCGAGCAGGGCAAGCCGCTGGCCGAAGCGCGTGGTGAGATCGGATATGCGGCCTCGTTCATCGAGTGGTTCGCCGAGGAGGCACGTCGCGTCTACGGCGACACGATTCCCTCACCCTGGAACGATGCCCGCATCATCGTCACGCGCGAACCGGTGGGCGTGTGCGCCGCGATCACACCGTGGAATTTCCCGGCGGCCATGATCACGCGCAAGGTGGCGCCGGCGCTAGCCGCGGGCTGCACCATGGTCGTCAAGCCGGCCATGCAGACGCCACTCTCGGCGCTGGCCATGGCCGAGCTGGCTGCGCGCGCCGGCGTGCCGGCCGGGGTGCTGAGCGTGCTCACCGGCGATGCGCGTGCCATCGGTACCGAGCTCACCGCCAATTCGCTGGTGCGCAAGCTCACGTTCACGGGCTCGACTCAGGTGGGAAGGCTGCTGGCCGCGCAGTGCGCGCCGACGTTGAAGCGAATGTCGCTCGAGCTCGGCGGCAATGCGCCCTTCATCGTGTTCGACGATGCCGATCTGAACGCCGCGGTCGAGGGTGCGATGGCATCGAAGTATCGCAACACCGGGCAGACCTGCGTGTGCGCCAACCGCCTGCTGGTGCAGGACGCAGTGTACGAAGCATTCGCTGCGAAGCTCGCCACGGCGGTGTCGGGGCTCAAGGTGGGCAACGGTCTGGACGATGGCGTCGAGCAGGGACCGTTGATCGATGCGGCCGCACTGGGCAAGGTGGAGGAGCTGGTCGGCGAGGCGCTCGCTCAGGGCGCTCGCGCGCTGGTCGGTGGCCGGCGCCACGCACTCGGAGGTACCTACTACGAGCCGACGGTGCTGACCGGGGCGCGTCCCACGATGCGGCTCGCGCACGAGGAAATCTTCGGTCCGGTGGCGCCGCTGTTCCGCTTCAAGGACGAAGCCGAGGCCATTCATATTGCCAACGATACTGAGTTCGGGCTCGCAGCCTATTTCTACTCGCGCGACGTGGGCCGCGTGTGGCGCGTTGCGGCAGCACTCGAATGCGGCATGGTGGGCATCAATTCCGGGCTGATCAGCACGGCCGCGGCGCCGTTCGGCGGAGTCAAGCAGTCCGGACTCGGCCGCGAGGGCTCGCACTACGGCATCGAGGAATACCTCAACGTCAAATATCTGTGCATGGGCGGGCTCGCCGGTTGAGATGCCCCGGCTGAGTGGCCGCCGCGGCGCTCACGCCGCGGTCGCAACGCCCAGCTCCAGCGCCACCGCCGGGTGCACGATGGCGCCGCGAACCACGTTGAGCCCGGCCGCGAGGCCATGATCCTCGGCCGTGGCGCGCTCCCAGCCCTTGTCGGCCAGCGCCCGCACGTAGGGCAGCGTGGCATTGTTGAGCGCGAAGGTCGAGGTGCGCGGCACGGCCCCCGGCATGTTGGTCACGCAGTAGTGGATGACGCCATCGACCACGAAGGTGGGCGCGGCGTGGGTGGTGGGACGGCTGGTCTGGAAGCAACCGCCCTGGTCAATGGCAATGTCCACCACCACCGAGCCGGGGCGCATGCGCTTGATCATCGCGGCACTCACGAGCTTGGGCGCGGCGGCCCCCGGCAGGAGCACGGCGCCGATCACCAGATCGGCCTCCGCCACGGCGCGCTCGATGGTGTCCGACGTGGAGAACAAGGTGCGCACGCCGCCGTGGAACAGCGCATCCAGTTCGCGCAGCCGCGGAATCGAGCGATCGATGGCCGTGACCTCGGCACGCAGTCCGTGTGCCATCTCCACCGCGTTGGTGCCGGCGACGCCCGCGCCGATGACCACCACCTTGGCGGGGGCGACCCCCGCCACTCCGCCCAGCAGCACGCCGCGGCCGCCTGCGGCCTGCAGGTACTGCGCGCCCACCTGCACCGCCATGCGGCCGGCAACCTCGCTCATGGGGGTGAGCAGCGGCAGTGAGCCGTCGGGGGCGGTCACCGTCTCGTAGCCGATGGCGATGCACTGCGATCGGGCCAGCGCCTCGGCCTGGGCGCGATCGGCGGCCAGATGCAGGTAAGTGAACAGTACCTGCTCGCGCCGCAGTCGCGCGCACTCTCCGGGTTGCGGCTCCTTGACCTTCACGATGAGCTGCGCGTGTTTGAAGACTGCATCGGCATCGGGCGCAATACGCGCGCCGGCCGCGCGGTAATCCTCGTCGCTGCAGCCGATGCCCGCCCCCGCGCCCGACTGCACCGTCACCTCGTGGCCCGCGCCGCAGAGCTCGCGTACGGCCGCCGGCACCAGGCCGACCCGGTATTCGTGCACCTTGATTTCCGTGGGGACTGCGATACGCATGGTGCTCTCCGAAGTGGCGAGGATGGCTGCCCTGCATTGTCGCAGCGCCGGCATGCAGCCGTTTGCGAAAACGTTGAACATATGGCCACTTATTGGCAGAATATTGCGTCCTTTTAACACCCAAGCAATATTATGCAAATAGATTCCCAGGATCGGCGTATTCTCCGCGAGCTCCAGAACGATGCCAGGCTCTCCAACTCGGCGCTGGCCGCGCGCGTCGGATTGTCGGAATCGGCCTGCCTGCGGCGCGTGCGGTTGCTCGAGCAGGGCGGCGTCATCGAGCGCTACACCGCAATGCTCAGCCCGACGAAGGTCGGGGTCACGATTGGATTCATCATCCGCATCACGCTCAAGGGACAGACCGACCGCGATCTGGGTGCATTCGAGCGGGCGGTAGCCGCCGTCCCGGAGGTCACCGAGTGCGACCTGACCACCGGCGAATCAGACTACGTTCTGCGCGTCGTGGCCCGCGATGCCGAGGACTTCGAGCGCCTGCACAGCAAGGTGCTGACCAAGCTGCCGAACGTGGCGCGCGTGGATTCGAGTTTCGTGCTGCGCTCGGTGGTCAAGAACGCAGGCCTGCCGCTCGAGCCGTGAGCGCGCCATATAGTAACAATTGAAACCACTGTAGAATGGTGGCAGGAGCGATCGTGGACGCGGAGCAGTGCGACAATCCCCTCGGAACCGATGGGTTCGAATTCGTGGAGTTCACGAGCCCGGATCCGGAGGCGCTCGGCCGCACGTTCGTGGCCATGGGGTTCATGCCCGTGGCGCGTCATCGCTCGAAGAACGTGCTGCGGTACAAGCAGGGTGACATCGATTTCATCCTCAACATGGAACCGCGCGGCCAGGCCGCGGAGTTTCGTGGCCGCCACGGGCCTTCCATCAATGCCATGGCTTTTCGCGTGCGCGATGCGGCGGCCGCGCTGCGCCTGGCCGTCGAGCGCGGCGCGCGCGAAGTGCGCGGCGCCGTCGGGCCCATGGAGCTCAACATCCCGGCGATCGAGGGCATCGGCGGATCGTACCTGTACCTGGTGGACCGCTACGGCGCACACGAGATCTACGACGTCGACTTCGTGCCGATGGAGGGCGCGGCCGAGCGCGAGCGCGAGAGCGGCGCGGGTCTCGCCTACATCGACCATCTGACCCACAACGTGCGCCGCGGCAACCTGCAGACGTGGGCCGACTTCTACCAGCGCGTGTTCAATTTTCACCAGATCCGCTACTTCGACATCGAAGGCAAGGCCACGGGCCTCATCTCCAAGGCAATGACCAGTCCCGACGGCAAGATCCGCATCCCGCTCAACGAGAGCCAGGACGACAGATCGCAGATCGAGGAATTCCTGCAGGACTACCGCGGTGAGGGCATCCAGCACGTCGCCCTGGGCACGGGCGACATCTTCGCGAGCGTCGATCGCATGCGTGCGAACGGCGTGAGCTTCCAGGATACGCCCGACGCCTATTATGAAGGGGTGGATGCCCGACTGCCCGGCCATGGCGAGGACCTGGCGCGCCTGCGCGAGCGGCGCATCCTGATCGACGGTGCGCCGGCGCAAGGGCAGGGTCTGCTGCTGCAGATCTTCACCCAGAACGTGGTGGGCCCGTGCTTCTTCGAGATCATACAGCGCAAGGGCAACGAGGGTTTTGGCGAGGGCAATTTCAAGGCGCTGTTCGAGTCGCTCGAGCTCGATCAGGTGCGGCGCGGGGTGTTGTCGTTGGGCGAGGGCTCCGGCGGCCGATGAGTGCCGCGGCGCTGAGCTATCAGTCCGGCTTCGGCAATCAGTTTGCCTCCGAGGCGCTCGCCGGCGCGCTGCCGGCGCAGAACTCGCCGCAGCGCTGCCCCTATGGCCTGTACGCGGAGCAGCTCTCGGGCACGGCCTTCACCGCTCCGCGCCACTCGAACCGCCGCTCCTGGCTGTACCGGATGCGCCCGTCCGCGGCGCACGGACCGTTCGAGCCCCGACCCCACGGTGCCCTGAGCTGCGAGTTTGACGCCGCCGTGACGCCGCCGGACCGGCTGCGCTGGAATCCGTTGCCGATTCCGCCGACGCCGACCGACTTCCTCGACGGCCTGCATACCATGGGCGGCAACGGCAGCGCGCAGGCGCAGAGCGGGTGCGCCATCCACCTCTACGCCGCCAACCGCTCGATGCAGCGGCGCGCGCTGTACGACGCAGACGGGGAATTGCTGATCGTGCCGCAGCTGGGAGCGCTGCTGCTCGTGACCGAGTTCGGCGCGCTGCGCATCGAGCCGCTCGAGATCGCGGTGGTACCGCGCGGCGTGCGCTTGCGTGTCGAACTGCTCGAGGGCGAGGCACGCGGGTACGTCTGCGAGAATCATGGCGCGCCGCTGCGCCTGCCAGATCTCGGCCCGATCGGCGCCAACGGCCTCGCCTGCGAACGGGACTTTCTCGTGCCCGTGGCGCGCTACGAGGAGGCGCAGGAGCCGCACGAGTTGATCGCCAAGTTCATGGGACGGCTGTGGTCGACCGCACTCGATCATTCGCCGTTTGACGTCGTGGCCTGGCGCGGCAATTACGTGCCCTACAAGTACGACCTGCGGCGCTTCAATGCCATGGGCTCGGTCAGCTACGATCATCCGGACCCGTCGATCCTGCTGGTGCTGCAGTCGATCACGGATACGCCAGGAGTGGACAGCATCGACTTCGTCATCTTCCCGCCGCGCTGGCTGGCCATGCAGCACACCTTCCGGCCGCCCTGGTTCCATCGCAACGTTGCCAGCGAGTTCATGGGGCTCATCGAGGGCGTCTATGACGCCAAGCGCGGCGGGTTCCGGCCCGGGGGGGCCTCGCTTCACAACTGCATGAGTGCCCACGGCCCGGACGCCGCGACGTTCGCGAGCGCGAGCCGCGCGGACACCAGCCGGCCCGAGCGGCTGCAGGACACCATGGCCTTCATGTTCGAGACGCGGCGCGTGATTCACCCGACCCGATACGCGCTGGACTCGCCGCAGCGACAGCGCGACTACGAGGAATGCTGGGGCGCGCTCACGAGCCACTTCGATCCGAGCCGGCCCTGAGCGGCGCGCCATGAACGAAACGCATGACCCGTCGCTGCGCAGCTGGGTCCAATCCGCCAATGCGCCGGGACAGGATTTTCCAGTGCAGAATCTGCCGTTCGGGGTGTTTCGCCGCGCCGGCAGCGGCGAGAGCTTTCGCGGCGGGGCCGCCATCGGCGAGTGCATCGTCGATCTTGCGGCGGCCGCGCAGGCGGGAGTGCTGGATGCCTCGGCGCGCGAGGCGGCGCAACTGGCCGCGCGGCCGGGCCTGAACGATCTGATGGCCGCCGGGCCGGCCGCCTGCTCGGCGCTGCGCCTGGGTCTGTCGCGCGCGCTGCGCGCGGGCTCGAGGCAGCGCGCAGCGCTCGAGCCGACGCTGGTGCCGCGGGCCCAAGCCGAGCACGCACTGCCCGCGTGCATCGGCGACTACACGGATTTCTACTCCTCGATCCATCATGCCACGGCGGTAGGGCGACTCTTCCGCCCCGATCAGCCGCTGCTGCCGAATTATCGCTGGCTCCCGGTGGGCTACCACGGACGCAGTTCCTCGATCGGGGTCTCGGGCCAGCAGTTCGCGCGGCCGTTGGGACAGCGCCTCGCCGCGGGTGCGCACGTGCCCACGCTCGATTGCAGCCGGCGGCTCGACTATGAGCTCGAGCTCGGCGTGTTCGTGGGCCCGGGCAACGCGCCGGGCACGCGCATCGGCATCGATGCGGCCGAATCCCATGTGTTCGGCCTGTGCCTGCTCAACGACTGGTCGGCACGCGACCTGCAGGCGTGGGAATATCAGCCGCTCGGCCCGTTCCTCGGCAAGAATTTCGCTACCACGATCTCGCCCTGGGTGGTCACACTCGAGGCGCTCGAGCCCTACCGGCTCCCCTTGGCGCGCGAGGCGGGGGCGCCGGATCTGCTGTCCTACCTCGACGGCGCGCGCATGCGCAGCGCCGGTGCGATCGATATCGAGCTCGAGGCCTGGATCGAGACCGCGTCCATGCGTGCCGCCGGCACGCCGGCCAGCCGCCTCGCGCGCTCCAACTTTCGCCACGCGTACTGGAGCATCGCGCAGATGGTGGCGCACCACAGCATCAACGGCTGCAACCTGCGGCCCGGCGATCTGCTCGGGACCGGCACGCAATCCGGCCCCGAACCGCAGGAGGCCGGCTCGTTGCTCGAGCTCACGCACGGCGGCCGCGACCCGCTGCGCCTGCCCAACGGCGAGCAGCGCAGTTTTCTCGAGGACGGCGACGCCATCATCCTGCGCGGCCATTGCGAGCGCGCGGGCGCGGCGCGTATCGGCCTCGGCGAGGCCTGCGGGCGCGTGCTGCCAGCCACGGCCTGAGGTGCGTCATGTCGAGCTTGCTTCTTTACTCCTACTTTCGCAGCTCCGCGGCCTACCGGGTGCGCATTGCGCTCAATCTCAAGGGCCTGGAATACACCGCGATACCGGTTCATCTGCTGCGCGCGGGCGGCGAGCAGCACCGCGCGGAGTTCGCCGCGCGCAATCCCCTGCAGCTCGTGCCGGTGCTGCAGGACGACGCGGTGACGCTCACGCAATCGGTGGCAATCATCGAGTACATCGAGGAGCGCCACCCGCTCCCGCCGCTGCTGCCGGCCGACGCGCCGGGGCGGGCCCGCGTGCGCGCGCTGGCGCTCGCCGTCGCCTGCGAGATCCACCCGCTCAACAATCTGCGAGTGCTGCGCCATCTCAAGAGCGAATACGGTCTCGATGATTCGCAGCGCGAGGGCTGGTCGCGTCACTGGATAGCGCAGGGATTCGAGGCGCTCGAGCGCATGCTCGCCGGCAGCGCGGCGACCGGCAGCTACTGTCACGGCGACTCGCCCACCATGGCCGACTGCCTGCTCGTGCCGCAGGTGGCCAACGCGCGGCGGGTGCGATGCCCGCTCGAGGCCTATCCCACGCTCATGCGCATCAACGATCGCTGCGTGCGCGAGGATGCGTTCGCGCGCGCCGCGCCGGAGGCGCAGATCGATGCCGAGTAGGGGACGCGCGGTGCTGCGGCTACAGGACTATCTGCCCTATCGCCTGTCGGTCGCCGCCAACGCCGTATCGCGGCTGATTGCACGCGCCTACGAGGATCGCTTCGCGCTGAAGATCCCGCAGTGGCGCCTGATCGCGGTACTGGCCGATGACGGACCGCTCACGCAGCAGGCGTTGTGCGGCCGCACCATCATGGACAAGGTCACGGTGACGCGCGCAGCGCACGGTTTGCTGCGACGGCGTCTGGTGCGACGGCTGCCCAACGCCGCCGACCGGCGCTCGCATCGCCTGGCTCTGACTGCCGCCGGCCGTCGGGTCTACGCTCGCATCGTGCCCCTGGCCATCGAGCACGAGGCGCGGCTCCTGCGCGGGCTTGGCGCCACGGAGGTGGCACGATTGGAGCGCCTGTTGCGGCGGCTCGAGCACGCGGCCGCTCAGGCGTACCGCAGCCTTTATTAATATCCTTTAATATTCCGCACACCCGGGGTTAACCGCCCCGACCGTAGTGTGAAGAAATGTCGATGCGAGCGGGCCACCGAGGGTGGCGATGGGGATTGTGCGCCCCGGTGCTGCTGGGCCTGACGGCGTGCAGCCTCGGGCCGTCCTATCGCCGGCCGGACGTGCCGCTGCCGCCGGCCTGGAGCACCGCCGCAAACGCCGAGGCATCGCCGCCGGAGAAGGATTGGTGGCGCGGCTTCGGCTCGGTGCAGCTCGACGATCTGATCGCGCGCGCGCAGGCGAGCAACGATGACATCGGCGCGGCCATGGCGCGCGTGCGCGAAGCGGATGCGCAGGCGCGCATCGCCGGCGCGGCGCTGCTGCCCAGCCTCACGGGCACCGCCTCGGCCACGCGCGAGCGCGCGCAACCCGAGACCGGCGGCCCCCCCAGGACCTTCGATGTATTCACCCCGGCCATCACGGCCAGTTACGAGCTGGATTTCTGGGGCCGCAATCGCGATCTGCACCAGGCGGCGCTCGCGGCGGCCCGGGCGAGCCGCTTCGATCGCGAGACCGTGGCGCTCACCGTGATGACCAGCGTGGCGATGAGCTATTTCGAGGTGCTCGAATTCCAGGACCGGCTGCAGGTGGCGCAGCAGAACTACGACAACGCACAGACCATACTCAAGGACCTGGAGCTCGAGGCCCGGGTGGGCACGGCCACCGCGCTGGACGTGGCGCAACAGGCCACTACGGTGGCCACGCTCGATGCCGCGATACCGCCGCTGGCGCAGCAGCTGCGCCAGAGCATGGACGCGCTGGCCATTCTGACCGGTCAGCCCCCGGAGCTCATGACGGGCGATCAGGGCAGCCTCGATGCGCTCACGCTGCCCGCGGTCGGCGCGGGTTTGCCGTCGCAGCTGCTGGCCCGCCGACCGGATGTGGCCGAGGCCGAGGCCCAGCTCATCGGCGCCAACGCCAACATCGCCGCGGCGCGGGCCGCGTTCTTTCCGAGCTTCGACCTCACCGCCACCGGCGGTTATGCGAGCTCGGCGCTCGGCACACTGCTATCGCCCGCCTCGCGTGTGTTTGCGCTCAGTGCGGGGCTGACGCAGACCATCTTCGACAACGGCGCGTTGACCGGCCAGTACCGCTTCGAGCGCGCACGCTACGACGAGCTGCTGTCGGATTACCACAAGACCGTCCTGACCGCGCTCGGCAACGTCGAGGACGCGCTGGTTGCCGTGCAGCAGTCGGCCGAGCAGCAATTGCGGCAGCAGGATGCAACCGACAAGGCGCGCCGTGCGTTCGATCTGGCGCAGCTGCAGTTCAAGGCCGGCACGATCAGTGTGCTGACCCTGCTCAACACGGAAACCGCGCTGTTCAGCGCGCAGGATGCCCTGGTGCAGGGCAAGTTCGCGCATCTGCAGGCGCTGCTCACGCTGTACCAGGCGCTTGGCGGCGGCTGGCGCCAGGAGCAGCCGTGATGGACGCGTGGCTGCGACGGCTGTCGGGTTCGCGGCGGCGCCTGTTGCTCGGCGCTATCGCGCTCCTGGTGCTGGCCGTGGGCGTTGGCTACCTCACCCGCGCCCCCGCCACGCCCGCGCCGCGCGCACCGGCGGCGGTGTCCGTGGAGATAGCCACGGTGACGCGCAGGACCGTGCCGTATTACCTCGAGGGACTTGGCAACGTGCAGGCCTATTACACTGCCAACATCACGGCGCGCGTGGACGGGGAGCTGCAGCGCGTGGCCTTCGTCGAGGGCCAGACGGTGAAGAAAGGGCAGCTACTGGCACAGATCGATCCGCGCCCCAACCAGGCGGCGCTCGATCAGGCGCTGGCCACGGAGGGCAAGGACAGCGCACAACTCGACAGCGCCAGGCGCGACCTGGCGCGCTACGAGGAACTGGCGCCGCAGAACCTCGCCAGCCGCCAGACCCTGGACACGCAGCGCGCCCTGGTCGAGCAGCTCGAGGCGCAGATCAAAGTCGACCGCGCCGTGATCGACAATGCGCGCACGCAGCTCGACTACACTCGCATTGTCTCGCCCATCGACGGGCGCACGGGCATTCGCAAGGTCGATCCCGGCAACAACGTGCATGCCACCGACACCGCCGGCATCGTGGTGGTGACGCAGATGCAGCCCATATCGGTCGTTTCGACGCTGCCCGAGGACGACCTGTCCGTCGTCAGCGAGGCACTGGCGGCGGGAGCAGTCCGGGTCACGGCGTTTTCGCGCGACGATCAGACGCAGCTCGACACCGGCGTCCTGAGCCTTATCGACAATCAGATCGACCCGACTACCGCGACCATGCGCCTCAAGTCGACTTTCCCCAACGAGCACAACAGCCTGTGGCCGGGACAGTTCGTCAATGTGCGCGTGCTCGCCAAGCAGCAGAAGGATGTCCTGACGGTGCCCTCGGCGGCGATACAGCATGGGCCCGAGGGCGTCTTCACCTACGTCGTGAAGCCGGATTCGACGGTCGAAGTGCGACCGGTGACGGTCGGTGAGGAAACCGACGGCGTAATGGTCGTGAACAAGGGTCTGGCCGCGGGCGAGCGGGTGGTCATCAGCAATCAGTACCGCCTCGAGCCCGGTGTGCACGTGCGAGAGCTCACGGCGCGCACGCCGGCGCAGCTACCGGCGGCGTCCGCACAGATCGCGCTGCGCTCGGTTCCATGAGCATATCGGAGCCGTTCGTACGGCGACCGATCGCCACCTCGCTGCTCATGGGCGGCATTCTGCTGGTCGGGCTGGTCGCCTGGCCACTGCTGCCGGTGGCCTCGCTGCCGCAGGTCGACTTTCCGACCATCCTCGTGACCACGCAGCTGCCGGGCGCGAGCCCCGAGACCATGGCGACCTCGGTGGCCACGCCGCTGGAATTCCAGTTCGCGGAGATCCCGGGGCTGTCGCAGATGACCTCGACCAATGTGCTCGGCACCACGCAGATCACGCTGCAGTTCGATCTGGATCGCAACATCGACGGCGCGGCGCTGGACGTACAGTCGGCCATCAATGCCGCCGGCGGGCAGCTGCCCAAGAATCTCCCCAGCCCTCCGTCCTATCGCAAGGTCAATCCGGCGGACTACTCGATCCTGATTCTGGCGGTGCATTCGGACGTGCTGCCGCTGACGCAGGTCGACGAATACGCCGAGGACATCATCGCGCAGCAGGTATCGCAGGTCGAGGGCGTGGCGCAGGTGGTCATCGGCGGCCAGCAGAAGCCGGCGGTGCGTGTCCAGGTCGATCCGGTCAAGATCGCGGCCCTCGGCCTCCAGCTCGAGGACATCGCCGGCGTAATCAGTGAGGCGACGGTCGACGCGCCCAAGGGCTCGATCAATGGCACGCTGCGCAATTTCGCCATCTACGACAACGACCAGCTTGACAAGGCCGCACCCTGGAACAACGTGGTGGTGGCCTACAAGAACGGCGCACCGGTTCGAATCCGCGACATCGGCACGGCGATCGATGCACCGGAGAACAATCAGCTCATCGGCTGGCAGAACGGCAAACTCGGCATATTGCTGCTCATCTACAAGCAGCCCGGGGCCAACGTCCTCGCGACCGCCCAGCGCGTCGAGGCGGCGCTTCCCAAGGCGCTGTTGTCGGTGCCGCCGTCGATCAAGGTCGACAAGGTCGCGGACCGCACGACCACCATCAAGGCCTCGGTGCACGACGTCGAGGTGACGCTGCTGATCACGATCTCGCTGGTGGTCATGGTGATATTCCTGTTCCTGCGCAATGCCTGGGCCACGATCATCCCCGGCGTCACCGTACCGCTGTCGCTGCTGGCGACGGCGGCGCTCATGCTCGTGGTGCACTACAGCCTCGACAACCTGTCGCTGATGGCGCTCACCATCGCCGTGGGCTTCGTGGTCGACGATGCCATCGTCATGCTCGAGAACATCTACCGGCACGTCGAGGCGGGCATGTCGCCGTGGGATGCGACGCTCAAGGGGGCCGGCGAGATCGGCTTTACCATCATGTCCATCAGTGTCTCGCTAGTGGCGGTATTCATTCCGATGTTGCTCATGGGCGGCATCGTCGGCCGGCTGTTCCGCGAGTTCGCCATCACCCTCACGATGACCATTGCCGTGTCGGCGTTCGTCGCACTCACGCTCTCACCCACCATGTGCGCGATCTTCCTGCGCGACGAACGACATGTGCGGCACGGTCGGGGCTATTTGCTCATCGAGCGCGGTTTCGAGCGTCTGCTCGGAGGCTACCGTCGCGGCCTGGACTTCGTCCTGCGCCATCAGCGCGCGACGCTGCTGGTCTTCCTCACCACGGTGGCGCTCACGATCGTGCTGTACATCGTGATCCCCAAGGGTTTCTTTCCGCAGCAGGACACCGGCATCATCGTTGGACTGTCGGATGCGCCGCAGGATATCTCCTTCACCGAGATGACCCGCCGGCAGCACGAGATCACCGACATCATCGCACGCGACCCGGCCGTCCAGAGCTATGGCGCATTCATAGGCGGCAGCCGGCCGGTCAACAATGGTTTTCTGATCCTCGGCCTCAAGCCGCGCGACGAGCGCAGCGCGAGCGCCGACGAGGTCATCCGGCGTCTGCGTCGTAACCTGTCCAAGGTGCAGGGAGCCACGGCGTTCCTTCAGGCGCAGCAGGATATCAATGTCGGCGGCCGCACCGCGCGCACGCAATATCAGTACACGCTGCAGGACTCGGACATCGAGGAGCTCAACGAATGGGCACCGAAGCTGCTGGCGCAGCTGCAGAAGCTGCCGGCGCTGCGGGATGTGGCCTCGGATCAGCAGACCGACAGCACCATGCTGTCAATGGTCATCGACCGCGACCAGGCCGCGCGTTTCGGCATCCAGCCCTCGCTGATCGATCAGACGCTCGACGATGCCTTCGGGCAGCGCCAGGTGACGCAGTACTTCACGCAGCTCAATTCGTATCACGTCATCCTCGAGGTGCCGCCCGCACTGCAGAGCGATCCGCAATCGCTGTCCAAGCTGTACGTCAAATCGCCCGTCACCGGCAACATGGTGCCGCTGTCGACCTTCGTCAAATACGACACGCAGCACGTGACGTTCCTGTCGATCAACCACCAGGGTCAGTTCCCCGCCGTCACGCTGTCGTTCAACCTGGCGCCCGGGGCGGCGCTGGGAGACGCCGTGACCGCCATCGAGAAGGCGGCCGCCGGGATTCGCATGCCGGCGACGGTGACCGGCAGCTTCCAGGGCACGGCGCAGGCGTTCCAGAGCTCGCTCAAGTCCGAGCCGTACCTGATCCTGGCGGCCATCGTGGCCGTGTACATCATCCTGGGCATGCTGTATGAGAGCTACATCCATCCGCTCACCATTCTCTCGACCCTGCCATCGGCAGGGGTGGGCGCGCTGCTGGTACTGCTGCTGTTCCACTTCGACCTGTCGGTCATCGCGCTGATCGGCATCATCCTGCTGATCGGCATCGTCAAGAAGAACGGCATCATGATGGTGGATTTCGCCATCCAGGCCGAGCGCGAGCAGCACCTCGAGCCCGAGGCGGCGATCCGGCAGGCCTGCCTGCTGCGCTTCCGTCCCATCATGATGACCACCATGTCGGCGCTGCTCGGCTCACTGCCCCTGATGCTGCAACACGGTACCGGCTCGGAGCTGCGCCGCCCGCTGGGGTTCACCATGGTGGGCGGCCTGCTGCTGAGCCAGTCGCTGACGCTGTTCACCACGCCGGTCATCTATCTGTACCTGGACCGGTTCACCGGCGCGCGCCGGCGCGCGCGCGCCGCCGCGAGGTCGGGGGGCGCGGGCACTGACGGTCCTGCGGGCCACCTGCAGGGGCCCGGTGTCGCGGAGGGAACGCCATGAAAGTGCTGCTGGTGGAAGACAACGAGCGGGTCACCCAGTTCGTGCTCAAGGGACTGCGGGAATCCGGCCATACGGCCGACCACGCCGGCAATGGCCGCGACGGCATGTTCCTCGCCGCCAGCGAACCCTACGACGTCATCATCATGGATCGCATGCTGCCGGGCGACATCGACGGACTCGCCATCATCGAAGCACTGCGCAAGTCCGGTAAACGCACGCCCATATTGATCCTGAGTGCCCTGTCGGATGTCGACGAGCGCATCCGCGGCCTGCGCGCCGGTGGCGATGACTACCTGACCAAGCCGTTTGCCTTCGGTGAGCTGCTGGCCCGGCTCGATGCGCTGACGCGGCGCGCGCAGGGCGAGGGCGCGCAGACCAAACTCGAAGTCGGCGATCTGCGCGTGGATCTGCTCACGCGCAAGGTCACGCGCGGCAGTCGCAGCATCGCGCTGCAGCCGCGCGAGTTCAAACTGCTCGAGTATCTGATGCGCCACGCCGAGCAGGTGGTCACGCGCACCATGCTGCTCGAGAATGTCTGGGACTATCACTTCGATCCGCAGACCAACGTCGTGGACGTGCACATCAGCAAGCTGCGGCAGAAAATCGACGCCGACTTCGAGCGGCCGCTGCTGCGCACGGTGCGCAACGCCGGCTACACCATGACGGCGCAGGATTGAGCCGGGGTGCACCCCCACACTGGCGCAGCCATGACCAGTTGCTGTTTAATCCCCGTCCCATGCAGTCGATCATGCGCTCCTCGGCACTGACACTCGCGGTCGGCTATATCAGCCTCGGACTCGCCGCCCTGGCCCTGTTTGCGACCCCGCTCTGGTATGCCTGGCGCGTCACCATCGAGGAGGGGCGGGCCGAGATCCTGCACGCCGATGCGTTGCGACTGGCCGAGGTGTTCCGGCGCGAGGGCGCGGCGGGATTGACCAGCTACATCAATGCGCGCGTGGGTCTGCAGATTGCCGGCGAGCGATTCCTGCTGCTCACCGACGCGGACTTCAGGCCCCTGGCCGGCAACCTGCCCGAGTGGCCGCAACAGGCTCCGGCGGTACCCGGTTTCTACAATTTCAACGTGAACCTGGGCGGCCGGACGACGCGCGCCGCGTTCGTGCGCGTGGCGCTGCCCGATGGCTACAACTTGCTGGTCGGCCGCGACCTGGCGCGCTTCGTGCCGCTCGAGCATCGCTTCTGGTTCGCACTGGCCGGCGCGGTCGGCATTCTCTCGATCCTCGGCGCGCTCGGGGGCATCCTGATCCGCCGGGCGCTGATGGGACGCATCCACGGCATCCGCCAGACGGTGTCTGCCATCATCCAGGGCGACCTCAGCCGCCGACTGGATACCAACAGCAGCGGCGATGAGCTCAATGTGCTGTCCCAGACCATCAACGGCATGCTCGAGCAGATCGAGCACCTGATCCGCGGCGTTCGCAACGTCTCCAATTCCATCGCGCACGATCTGCGCACGCCACTGGCCGAGCTGCGCTCGCGATTGGAGGAGCTGTCTCTGACCAAGCCCTCGCCCGAGCAGACCTTCGCCGAGCTGGATGCGGCCGTGGCGGACGTCGACGGCGTCATCCGGCTGTTCAATGCGCTGCTGCGGCTGGCCGAGATCGACAGCGGCATGCGCCGCTCGGGCTTCGTGCCGCTGGACATGGCAGAGGTGGCGGCGGCGGCGGTGGACTTCTATCAGCCGGCCGCCGAACTGAAGAACTGCACGCTGACCCTGGCGAGTACCGGTGCCGCGCCCATACGCGGCGATCCGGTGCTGCTGGCCCAGGCGCTCGGCAATCTGATCGACAATGCGCTCAAATACACGCCGGAAGGCGGAAGCATCGGCGTGGCGGTACGGCGTGGGCCTGGCCAGTCGGTCCGCATCAGTGTCGCCGATACCGGACCCGGTATTCCCGAGGCGGAGAAGCCCAAGGTGGTCGAGAGGTTCTATCGCGGTGACGCGAGCCGGGGCACGCCGGGCGTGGGGCTGGGACTGAGCCTGGTGGATGCGGTGGCGCGGCTGCATGGCAGCGTGCTCGAGCTCGAAGACAACCATCCCGGATTGCGCACCGTCGTGGAGCTGCATCAGGACGCCGTGCAGATGATGGCCGGAGAGGAGGCCCCAGCGCGTCGCGCTCCAGCGGAATCAGGGTTGCTGCATCCGGCCGCCTGAGTGCGGGTGCGACAGCGGCGCGAGTGCCGCGGCCAACTCGAGGCGACGCGCCGCAGCGCAATCTTGCCGCTCTCCCGAAAGCACGCTAGGCTCCGCAATTGTCTGCAGCGGGCACCATGAATGAAGAGGGCGTTGATCACGGGCGTCACCGGTCAGGACGGCGCGTACCTCGCAGAACTCCTGCTGCACAAGGGCTATGAGGTTCACGGCATCAAGCGCCGCGCTTCCTCCTTCAACACCAGCCGCATCGATCACCTGTATCAGGACCCGCACGAGCGCGGCGTGCGCCTGCATCTGCATTACGGCGATCTCACCGACGCCAGCAATCTGATCCGGGTCATTCAACAGGTGCAGCCGGACGAGATCTACAATCTCGCGGCACAGAGCCACGTCGGCGTGTCATTCGAGACGGCCGAGTACACGGCCAATGCCGATGCACTGGGGACGCTGCGCGTGCTGGAAGCGATCCGCATTCTGGGCTTGGGCGATAAAACGCGCTTCTACCAGGCCTCCACATCGGAGATGTTCGGCAAGGCGCAGGAGATGCCGCAGCGGGAGACCACGCCGTTTCATCCGCGTTCGCCGTACGGTGCCGCCAAGGTCTATGCCTATTGGATCACCGTCAACTACCGCGAAGCCTACGGACTGTTCGCCTGCAACGGCATCCTGTTCAACCACGAGTCTCCGGTCAGGGGCGAGACCTTCGTCACGCGCAAGATCACGCGTGGTCTGGCGCGGGTGCGCCAGGGCCTGGAGGAGTGCCTGTTCCTGGGCAATCTCGATTCATTGCGCGACTGGGGCCACGCACGCGATTTCGTGCGCGCCCAATGGCTCATGCTACAACAGGATGAGCCTGATGATTTCGTCATTGCCACCGGCGAGCAGCACTCGGTGCGCGAATTTGCCGAGCGCGCCGGCCTGGCGCTCGGCATGCGCATCGAATGGCGCGGCGAGCGCCTCGAGGAGTGCGGCATCGACGCCGAGAGCGGCCGCACCGTCATCAAGGTGGACCCGCGTTATTTTCGGCCCACCGAGGTCGATTCGCTGCTGGGCGATGCCAGCAAGGCGCGGACCAAGCTGGGATGGCAGCCCGAAACCGACTTTCAGACGCTGGTGACCGAGATGGTGTTGGAGGATCAGGCGCTCGCGCAACGCGACGCGGTCATGGTGCGCCATGGCTTCAAGGTCTTCCAGTATCGCGAATAATCCGGCCGTGCGCGACGCAACGATTTTCGTCGCCGGCCACAACGGCCTCGTTGGCTCGGCCATCGTGCGGCGGCTGCGCGCCGATGGCGCCAGCCGCCTGTTGCTGCGTACGCGCGCGCAGCTCGAGCTGCGCAGCGCCGCTGCGGTGGAGGAGTTCTTCGCCGCTCACCGGCCGGCATACGTGTTCCTGGCCGCGGCCAGGGTCGGCGGCATCGAAGCCAATCGCAGCCAACCGGCACAGTTCCTGCGCGACAACCTGCAGATACAGACCAACGTCATCGACGCGGCGTACCGCCATGGCACGCGCAAGCTGCTGTTCCTCGGCTCGAGCTGCATCTATCC
>DATDHV010000165.1:0-14940 GCA_036521395.1 Steroidobacteraceae bacterium
GACCTCGAGCGAGTCCATGTCGACGATCTTGGCGATGCCACCGCCGCCCGAGAACTGCGGTGAGACGATCTCACCGGGCTGCGCATTCTTGACCGTCACCACGCCGTCGAACGGCGCCCGGATGATGGTGTCGTCCTCGAAGCGCTGATTGATCTCTACGCTGGCCCGGGCCACCGCCAGATTCGCCTCGGCCACCGCCACCGCAGTCTGCGCTGCATCGTAGCTGGACTTCGAGGCGTCGAAGGTTTCGGGGCTGATCAACCCCTGCGCTAGCTGCGTGTTGTTGCGCAGATAGATGGGACGCGCATCATCGGCGGCCAGCTTGGCGGCTGCGACCGCGGCCTCGAGTTGCTTCACCTGCGCCTTGGACTCATCGAGCGCGGCGCGGGCATTGGTGTCGTCGAGCCGGGCAATGACCTGGCCCTGCTTCACCGGCTGACCCTCCTGAACCAGCACCTCGTTCACCTTGTAGATCGCCTTGGCCGAGACTGTCGCCTCGCGCAGCGCCACCACGTAGCCGGATGCATCCAGCAGCGAGCCGCCCGCGGCAGACCCACCGGTGGCCGCGATCTGCCGGGCGGCGGCCGAGTGGACCGGAATGCCTCCATGGGCGGAAGCCACGAGCCAGGCAGCGGCGGCGATGGCCAGTGCCGCGATGACACCGATCGCAACGATCCACGGCCATCGAGTGCCCGCGCCGCGATTGGGAGCGGGTGGTGTGCGGTCGATGCGCAACTGGTCGAGCAGCGATGCCTTGTCGTCCATGGGGCGAGTATTACTGATACGAACGCGGCCGGCTAATGCGTGCCAGGACTGCCCGGCGCGGTGCCGTGCGTCGCGGCCTCCGCCGCACCAGCCGGCTGCGTGCCGGGGTCACTGCGATTCCACCAGCCGCCGCCAAGTGCCTGGAACAGCGTGACGGTGTCGGTGAAGCGGCTGGCCATGGCGCGCACGTAGGCCAGACGCGTCTGTTGATAGGTCTGCTGGGCCGCCAGCAGTGACACATAGTTGACGGCGCCGTCGTCGTACTGCTTCTGGATCAGATCGAGGCTGGCCTTGGCCGCGTTGAGAGCGTCGAATTCGGCTTTGAGCGCCTGGGCGTCGTTGTCAAGCGCCGTGAGCGTATCGGCTACGTTCTGGAAGGCCTGCAGTACGACCAGGCGATACTGCGCGTTGGCCTGGTCATAGATATCGATCGCCGCGCGGCGCCGGGCTCGCAGCGCACCGCCCTCGAAGATCGGCTGCGCGATGCCGGCACCGAGGCTCCAGGTGTTATTGGCGGGCGTGAACAGGCTCGCGACGGTCAGCGATTCGCCGCCGAAGGCGCCGCTCAGCGACAGTTGCGGCAGCATATTGGCGGTGGCGATGCCGATGGCGGCGCTGGCCTGGTGCAGCAGCATCTCCTGCGCACGGATGTCCGGCCGCTGCGTCACCAGTGAGGACGGCAGGCTCACCGGCAGATCCTGCGGCAGTATCAGATCGCCGAGCTCGAATTCCACGGACGCGAGATCGTGCGGAAATCGCCCGGTCAGCACGGCCAGCTCGTGTTCGGCCGCCGCGCGCAGCTGCTGCAGCGCCGGCAGCGTCGCGCGCACCGAGGCCAGGTTCGACTGCTGTTGCAGCACATCGGCACGGGTCTGGCTGCCGAGCTCGAACTGACGCTGGATCACGGCGAGCTGTTTGTCCTCGAGCGCGATGATCTCGCGCGTGGCGGCAATCTGATCGTTCGCCGATGCCAGAGCGATTGCAGTCGAGGCCACATTGGAGGTCAGGGTCAGATAGCTCGCCTCGAGCTCGAAGTTCTGCGCCGCGGCCTGCGCCCGCAGTTGCTCGACCGCGCGTCGCTCACCGCCGAAGAGATCGAATGCGTACGAGACGTTCGCATTCGCCAGGTACACGCTGGTGGTGTAGCCCGGAAAGCCCGGCGCGATCGTCGCGCCGCTGACCCGTTCGCGGGCAGCCTGCGCCGCGCCGTGAACCTGCGGAAAGTAAACGCTCTCGCCGGCCCTGACATTCTCCGTCGTCGCCCGCAGCGCGGCGGTCTGCGCGGCAATGTCGGGATAGTTCGCCATCGCCTGCTCGATCAGGGCATCGAGCTTGGCTGAGCCGAACAGCCTCCACCACTGACCCGGCAGAGTGCCACCGAGCTCGAATCGCTGCGACTCGCCTCCGGCCACACCCGTCGCCTCGGTCTGCGCCGGCTGGGGCTCGGCGGTGTAGCCGGCGTCCGCGGGAGCGGCTGGGGTCTTGAAATTCGGGCCCACGGCGCAGGCCGAGAGCAGCAGCGCCGGTGCCGCAGCCTGTGCCCATCGACGTAGTGTGTCTGTCACGCCTTTCCCACCCATGCGGTTCTCGCCCGGCCGAGCCGGCGCCATCTTCTGGCCTCCTCAGGTCGCGCGCAAGGCCGTCGCGACCGGCAGGCGCGCCGCGCGCAATGCCGGCAGGAATCCGCCGACCAAACCGATCGCCAGTGCCCAGAGCGTGCCGATCGCGACCAGCGCCGGCGTCACGACCAGCTTGATGCTGGTCCCGACGGGGCTCACGCTGCTGCCATTGAACCAGGCCCAGGCCAGCAGCGCGCCCAACAGCGCCCCGGGCAGCGCCAGCAGCAGCGACTCCAGCAGCACCGATACCATGATGGGGCCACCGCCGAAACCGATGGCGCGCAGGGTGGCAAGCTCGCGTTTACGCCCATCGACGATCGAGTACATCACATTGAGCGCTCCCAGGCTCGCGCCCAGGGCCATCACGGTGCCGACGAAGTAGCTGATGAAATTCAGTATGCCCGTGAGCCCTTTGGCGCCGGCCGCAGCCCATTCCGCCTCGTGCTTGGCGTCGACGTCGATGGCCGGATCGGACTTGAGCGTGGCGGCAAATGCATCGAATTGAGCCGCCGACTCGAGCACCGCGATGACGACCTGCATGTTGTTGCGTCCGAAGGCGGACGTGACCGTATCCGCATCGCCGAGCAGCGCATTCTCGAGGCTGCCGCCGTTCTCCGTGAAGCGGCCGACCACCGTCCAATCAACGCCGCGCGCCCGGATCTTGTCCCCGATCTCCAGGCCCTCGAATTGCTCGTACCGCGACTTGCCGGCGATCAGCTCATGCAGGCCCGGCCGGAACGCGCGGCCGGCCATGATGCGAACGTCTGGGTTCACCTCGAAGTAGCGTGGGCTCACACCATAGAGCAGTGAACTCGAGCGCACGTGATTGCTCTTCTTATACAGATCGACCTGCGTCAGAGTGTAAGCGGCGGCGAGCGGCTTGCCGTCGGCATCGCGCTTGATGCCTGGCTCGTCCTCGATCGTGGCCACCGCCTGAGCGCTGAGGCCGCTCACGAAGACGCTCTGGGAGCCCTTGGTGGTCACCATGGCCCGGTCGGCCCGGACGTTCTGCATCGCCATGCGGCGGGCACCCGCGCCCATCGACAGCATCGCTACCAGCACGCCCACCACGCAGGCGATGCCCGCGGCGGTCGCCAGCGAGGCGACCAGCCGTTGCGGAATGCCGCGCACGCTCATCTGCAGCAGGGCGCCGATCTGCTTGAACCGACTCATGTGTCGCCCGGCCTTCGCATCAGCGCCCCGCCAGGGCCTCGAACACCTGCAGGCGCCTGGCGCGCATCGCGGGCGCCGCCGCGGTCAGGACCGACAGCAGCGCGGCCAACCCCAGGCCCGCGAACGCCACCGACACCGGCATCGCCACGTCCACGTGAGTCACGCTTCTGGCCACCGGCAGCAGCCACGCGGCGAGCGCCAGGCCCCCCGCCGCGGCCACGGTGCACAGTGCGAGGGCCTCGGCCAGTACGATCCAGAACACACGGGCATCGGAGAAGCCGACGGTTTTGAGCACCGCGAGCTCGGCGGTGCGCTCGCGAATGGACTGCATCATCATGGCCGTGGTCGAGAAGACAAGCCCGAAGAACACCGCGCCAACGATGGCCCGGATCGCGAATTCCAGGTCGCCGAGGGATTGGAGGCCCGTCTGCGCGGCCTCGCGCAGCGACTCGGTCCGCGTCTCCTCGCTGGAGTTGGCGAACTGGCGGTCGATGCTCCGCGCCACTGCCGGTCCCTGCCGCGGATCGGCCACCTTGACGTAGTACTGCTGCACCGAGCCCTTGTCGATGCGGCGCGCTTCGTCGAAGTAAGCGTAGTTGATGATCATGAAATCCGGCGACAACGACTGATCGCCCGGAATGAAGGTTCCGACCACATCGAACGTCCAGGTGCGCGAACGGTCCTTGAGCTGCGTCTGCGACTCGAGGGGAATGCGATCGCCGATCTTCCAGCCATGCCGGCGCGCCAGCGTGTCACTAACCAGCGCACCGGTGCGTGTGGCCTTCATGGCCTCGAGCGCCTGCTTCGTGACCGTCAGGTCCGGCATCACCGTCAGCGCGCTGCCCACGTCGGCTGCAATCGCGAATAGCTGCTGCGTGGGTCTCTGGTAGGTACCGACGAGGAAGCTCTCGTAGGTTGCGGCCGCCACCCCTGGAACAGTCCGTATGCGATCAAACATGGCCAGCGGCAGCGATTCATAGCTGCTGTCGCGTCGCACGATGTACAAATCGGCGCTGAGTTTGTTGACGGCATCCTCGATGCCGCTCTTCATCCCCTGCAGCAGACCGAACAACGCGAAGGCCACGAGCACCTGCAACGCCGTGAGTATGGCGCGGCCGCGCTTGCGGCAGATGCCGCTCCAGATCAGCGGCAGGTACTTCACGCCAGCAGTGCGCCGGGGTCGTCCACGAGCTGGCCCTTGTCGATGTGCAGCGCCCGCGCCGCATAGCCGGCCGCCTTGGGATCGTGGGTCACCATGATCACCGTCTTGGCGTAGTGGCGATTGAGCAGCTGCAGCAGGCCGAGGATATCGCCGGCGGTGTGGCGGTCGAGATCGCCGGTGGGCTCATCGCAGATGAGCAGTGTCGGATCGGCAATCAGCGCGCGAGCAATGGCGACGCGCTGCTGCTGGCCCCCGGAGAGTTCTCCCGGAACGTGCCGCGCCCGGTCCGACAGACCGACCAGTTCGAGCGCCACGGCTACTTTCCTTCTGCGCTCGGCCGCCGAGAGAGAGGTCAGCAGCAGCGGCAGCTCGACGTTGCGCGCGGCCGTGAGCGTGGGCATGAGATTGTAGAATTGGAATATGAAGCCGATGTGACGCGCTCGCCAGTGCGCCAGCGCGGCACGCGACAGCCCGTCGATGCGCTCCCCGGCCACGGTTACCTTCCCCGAGGTGGGCTTGTCCAGGCCGCCGACCAGATTCAGCAGCGTGGTCTTGCCCGAACCGGATGGCCCCATGATAGCGACGAACTCGCGCTCGCCGATCTCGAGATTGAAGTTCTCGAGCACCGGCACGCTTTGACGCCCGCGCTGGTACGCCTTGGAGACCTTGACCAGCGACACCGCGGATGCCATGGCCGTACCTCATTACGCCGGCCGCGCCGCCCCGTCCAGCAGATCCTTCAGCACCAGCGCCAGATCGAGAATGGCTTGCCGGCCATCGCCGTGGAAGGATGAGCCATGCATGATGGCGAGCGTCGAGGGCGCAAGCCCGGCCAGCCGCCGCAACGTGGCGTCGGTATACGCCGTGTAAGGCATGTCTTTTGCAAGCGGTCCAGTCATGCCGGCCACGATCGCATCGCGCGCACGGTCCACGATCCCGGACTCGATCAGCGGCTCGCGGTCGCCGGGCTGCAGGAACAGGTCCGAGCACAGCAGCGTCCGTTCGCTGGTGTCGAAGAACAGGCCCGCGTCCCAGCCATGGGGCACGTGCGGTGTCGACAGGAAACGCAGACTGTGCGCGCCGATCTGCAGGCTTTCGCCGTCGGCGAGCCCGCGTGGCGCGCGATCGGCGAAGTCGTTGACCATGACCATGGCGCCCACCACACTGCACACCGGCTGCGCACGCGGCGCCGCGGCGAGCCACTGGTTCAGGGCGCCGCACTCGTCGGGTTCGAAGTGGCTGAATCCAATCCAGCGCAGCGTCGCCGGATCGATGATGGAAGCCACACCGTCAAGGGTCATCTGAAACATTTTCCTGAAGCCCGTATGCATCAGGAACGGCTCCTCGTCGGCTATGAGGAACTGATTGAACTGGATTCGGAAGTCGGGGTGGAATGTGGATATGCGGTACGTGCGCGGCGCAATTTCGGTAACCTTGCTTTGCATGGTTGCTCCCATGAATCCCGGACGACGATTATCGGCCCTCGCGGCCGCAATTGCAGGCCGCCGCCACAACACGCTGCTGTGGGCGCTCCTGGGCGGCCTTGTCACGGGCTGCGGACACAAGCCGCCGCCACCGGCGCACCCGCCGCAGGTGGAAGTCGCCGCGGTGGTGCAGCGGGATGTCCAGATGCCGAGCGAATGGGTGGCTACGCTGGATGGCTACGTGAACGCGCAGATACAGCCGCAGGTAACCGGCTATCTGACCAGGCAGGTCTATCGCGAAGGCTCGTTCGTGCACAAGAACGACGTGCTGTTCGAGATCGATCCGCGCCCGTTCCAGGCAACCCTCGATCAGGCCAGGGCGCAGCTCGCACAGGCGCAGGCCCAGCAGGGCAATGCCGCGCTCAACGTCAAGCGCGACGTCCCGGAGGCGCAGGAAGGGGCAATACCGCAGAGCCAACTGGAGAGCGATACGCAGGCGCAGTTGGCCGCCAAGGCGGCGGTGGCCGGCGGCGAGGCCGCGGTGGAGCAGGCCGAACTGAACCTGGGCTTCACCAAAGTACGTTCGCTGATCAGTGGCATCGCGGGCATCGCCCAGGTCCAGGTAGGCAACCTCGTCACGCCCGCGACCGTGCTGACGGCCGTCTCCCAGGTCGATCCCATCAAGGCCTATTTCCCGGTCAGCGCCGAGGAATATCTGCGCATCGCCGGCAGGATCGGCGCCGGCGCCGCGGACCCGCCCGCCGATGGCGGCCCGATTCCACTGCAGCTGATACTCTCCGATGGCAGCACCTATCCTCACGGCGGCAGCATCCTGTTCGCCGACCGCCAGGTGGATCAGCAGACCGGCACCATCCGCATCGCCGGCGCGTTTCCCAATCCCGGCAACATCCTGCGCCCCGGGCAATACGGCAAGGTCCGTGCCGTCACGCAGACCCGCAAGGGGGCACTGCTCGTGCCGCAGCGCGCGGTGTCCGAGCTACAGGGCTCGAATCAGGTCGCCGTGGTCGGAGCCGATGACAAGGTCAGCATCCGCACTGTTCAGACCGGGCCGCGCATCGGCGCCATGTGGATCGTGAACAGCGGGCTCGCGCCCGGCGAGCGCGTCATCGCCGAAGGCACCCAGAAGGCCAAGGACGGCGCGACCGTCACGCCCGTTCCGTACGCCCCCGCTGCCGGGAGCCGCTGAAGCATGTCGCGCTTCTTCATCAATCGCCCGATCGTTGCGATGGTGATCGCCATCCTGACGGTGCTCATCGGCGCCATCGCGATCGCGCGGCTGCCGGTATCGCAGTTTCCGAACATCGTCCCGCCGGAAGCGAAGATCCAGGCCACCTTCGTCGGCGCGGACGCGCAAACCCTCGCGCAGTCGGTTGCCACGCCCATCGAGGAGCAGATGAGCGGCGTGGACAACATGAACTACATGTACTCGGTCAACGCCACGGCCAACGGCCAGATGACCATGATTGTGGACTTCGGGGTGCAGACCGATCCGAACACGGACATCATCCTGACGCAGATGCGGGAGACCCAGGCCGCCGCCCAACTGCCCGCCACGGTCACGCAATACGGCGTGACCATTCAGAAGGCGACGACCGCGCCGCTGATGCTGGTCGCGCTCTATTCTCCTCACGGTTCCTACGACGCACAGTTCCTCGCCAACTACGGCTACATCAATCTGGTCGATCCTGTCACCCGCGTCCCCGGCATCGCGAACGTCCAGGTGTTCGGCGCCGGACAGTACGCCATGCGCATCTGGCTCAAGCCGGACCTGCTGACCAAGCTCGGCATCACGGTCGCGGACGTGGTCAGCGCCGTGCAGTCGCAGAACACCGTGAACCCGGCCGGACAGATGGGCAGCGAGCCCTCGCCGCCCGGGCAGGAATTCACCTACTCGGTGCGCGCGCAGGGACGGCTGGTCACGCCCGAGCAGTTCGGCGACATCATCGTGCGCGAGAACGCGAACGGTGGCGCGGTGCGCATCAAGGATGTGGCGCGCATCGAGCTCGGGGCGCAGAGCTATACGCTCATGGGCCGCCTGAACGGCCGGCCGAGCGCCATCCTCGCGATCTACCAGTTGCCCGGTTCCAACGCGCTCGACGACTCCCGGGCCATCCGGGCGCTGATGAGCCGGCTGAAGGACCGCTTTCCATCGGATATGGCTTACGCCATCTCGCTGGATCAGACACGCGCGGTCAGCGAGGGCATACGCGAGATCCTGGTAACGCTGAGCGTGGCGCTGCTGCTCGTGATCGTCGTCGTGTACCTCTTTCTCCAGGGCTGGCGCGCGACGCTGATTCCGCTGCTGGCGGTGCCGGTGTCGCTGGTCGGCACCTTCGCCCTGTTTCCGCTGTTCGGATTCTCCATCAATACCCTGTCGCTGTTCGGGCTGGTGCTGGCCATCGGTCTCGTGGTCGATGATGCGATCGTCGTGGTCGAATCCGTGGCGCGCCACATCGAGGAGGGCCTGGCGGCCAAAGCCGCGGCGCTCAAGGCCATGGAGGAAATTTCCGGGCCGGTGATCGGCATCGCGCTGGTGCTCTCCTCGGTGTTCATCCCCACGGCCTTCATCCCCGGCATCACGGGCCGCCTGTACCAGCAGTTCGCCGTGACCATTGCGATCTCCGTGATCATCTCGGCCTTCAACGCCCTCAGCCTCAGTCCCGCCCTGGCGGCGCTGCTGCTGCGGCCCAAGAAGCCCGGCAGGGGCCCGCTGCAATGGTTCTTCGAGCGTTTCAACCGACTGTTCCAGCGCGCCACCAATGGCTACATTCGGGTCAGCGGCGCACTGATCCGCAAGAGCGGCGTGGCCGTACTGGCATTGCTGCTCTTCGGCGTGGTGGCCGTGTTCTTCGGCGAGAGGCTGCCATCCGGGTTCCTGCCCGATGAGGACCAGGGCTATGCCTTCGTCAATCTGCAACTGCCGGTGGCCTCCTCGCTCCAGCGTACCGATCAGGCCGCCAGGGACGTCGAGCGAATCCTGGCGAAGATTCCCGGCGTGCAATACACCACGAGCGTGATTGGCTTCAGCCTGCTCAGCTATGTGCAGACCAGCTACAACGCGTTTTTCTTCGTCACCCTCAAGCCATGGACCGACCGCAACGCCCAGGCCGAGCAGTTCCAGGCCATCAAGCAGCGACTGAACCAGGAGCTCGGCAGCTTCCCTCAAGGCACCGCCTTCAGCTTCTCCCCGCCGGCGATTCCCGGCGTTGGCACGTCCGGCGGCTTTACCTTCGTGCTCGAGGATCGCGGCGGCCACGACATTCCCTTCCTGGCCGCCAACGCTGACAAATTCATCGCCGCAGCGCGCAAGCGTCCGGAGATCTCCGGCGTCAATTCCTCGCTGCTGCCGAGCGTGCCGCAGCAATTCGTCGAGGTGGACCGCGACAAGGTGCTCAAGCAGGGTGTGCCGATCGCCGACGTGTACACCACGCTGCAGGCCTACCTGGGCGGACTGTTCATCAACTACTTCAACCGCTTCGGCCGCCAATGGCAGGTCTACGTCGAGGCCGACGGCAATTTCCGCAACAGCGCCAGCGATGCCGGGCAGTTCTACGTGCGCAATGCCGGCGGCGCCATGGTGCCGCTCACGGCGCTGGCGAAGTTCGAGCCGCGGCTCGGTCCCGAATTCATCCTGCACTACGACGAGTACCCATCGGCCCAGATCAACGGCAACGCCGCCGCCGGCTACAGCTCCGACCAGGCTACGGCCGCCCTCGAACAGGTGTTCGCCCAGACCATGCCCTCGGACATGGGCTACGACTACATGGGCATGTCGTTTCAGCAGAAGCAGGCGCAACAGGGCGTTTCCGCGACAACGATATTCGCGATCTCCATCGTTTTTGTCTTCCTGATCCTGGCGGCACTCTACGAAAGCTGGTCGCTGCCCTTCAGTGTGCTGCTGAGCACGCCGGTGGCCGTGTTCGGCGCCTTCGGCGTGCTGCTGCTGCGGCGCGCGTTCATGCAGACCTTCTATCCGCCCTACATGGTGCAGATCGAGAACGACGTCTACTCGCAGATCGGCCTGGTGATGCTGATCGGCCTCGCGGCCAAGAACGCCATCCTGATCGTCGAATTCGCCAAGGACGAGTACGATCGAGGCCGGCCGCTCATCGATGCGGCGCTGGCCGGCGCGCGGCTGCGCCTGCGGCCCATCCTGATGACCTCGCTGGCATTCATCTTCGGCTGCGCGCCCTTATGGTTCGCCTCCGGCGCCGGCTCCGTGGCCAGAAAAATCATGGGCACCACCGTAATCGGCGGCATGCTGGCTGCGAGCGCGATCGCCATCTTCTTCATCCCGGCCATCTTCTATTTCGTGGAGAAAGCCTCGGGCGCCACGCCGCATGGCCGCACCGCACGCGTCCAGGAAGGCGAGGGACCGCCGCCGTGAACGTTTCTGCACCCGCGCGGGCCGCACGGCTGCGAACACCGGCGCTGGCGTTGGCGCTCGGGTTGCTGGCCGCCGGTTGCGCCGTGGGGCCGAACTACCAGCGCCCCGCGATCGACACGCCGGCCGCCTACCGCGGCGAGGGCTCGAGCCCCGACGCCCCGTCCGCGGCCGAATCGCTGGGCAAGGAAAAATGGTGGCAGATATTCCAGGATCCGGTGCTGCAGCAGTTGATTCGCACCGCTCTGCAACAGAATCTCGACGTACGCATCGCCGCGGCGCGCGTGCTGCAGGCGCAGGCGCAGTTCGATATCACGCACGCGAGCGAATTTCCCACGGCGGCCGCCGGCGCCCAGACCTTCAATGAACGCAATCCCAAGATCTCCAGCGCCGTGCCCGCCTACAAGGCCAAGGCCGTTGAGGTAGACCTGTCGGTCATCTGGAATCTGGATTTCTGGGGCAAGTACCGGCGCGAGACGGAGGCGGCGCGGGCGAGCCTGCTGGCCTCGCAATGGGGCCGCCGCGCGGTGCTGACCACGGTGGTGGCGAGCGTGGCCAGCGCCTACTTCCAGCTCCGGGAGCTCGATGCGGCGCTCAAGATCTCGCGGGACACGCTGGCCTCGCGCCAGCACTCGCTGCACCTCATCGAGGTCCTCGCCACGAACGGCTCGGCCTCGACGCTCGACGTTCGGCAGGCCCAACAGCTCGTCTATGCGGCGGCCGAGACCATCGCCGACTTCGAACGCCAGATCGCGCAACAGGAGAATGGGCTGAGCACGCTGCTCGGGCAGAATCCCGGTGACATGCCTCGCGGCCGCGAGCTCACCGCGGACGCCAATCCGCCGGCGGTTCCGGCCGGGCTGCCATCGGGCCTGCTCGAACGTCGTGCCGACATACGGCAGGCCGAGGAAAACCTGATCGCGGCGAACGCGGAGATCGGCGTCGCCAAGGCTGCCTACTTTCCCAGCATCTCCCTCACCGGTACCGGCGGCTTCGAAAGTTTTGCACTGAATCGGCTGTTCACCGGCGAGTCAACGATCTGGAACGTCGGCGGATCGTTGACGCAACCGGTGTTCGCGGCCGGGGCCCTGCATGCCGGCCTGCAGCTCGCCGAGGCCGAGAAGGAGCAACTGCTGCTGGCCTACAGGCAGACCATCATCGCGGCCTTCCAGCAGGTGTCCGATTCCCTGGTCGCGTACCAGAAGCAGCGCGAATTTCGCTCGCAGCAGGAGCAGTTGACTTCAGCCGCGCAGGACACGGACCGGCTGTCGAATATCCTCTACCAGCACGGAGGGGCCAGTTTCCTGCAGGTGCTGACTAGCGAGACCAACTACTTCGCCTCCGAGCTCGATCTGGCGCAGGCGCGCCTGAACGAGCGGCTCGCCCTGGTGCAACTCTACGCCGCCCTCGGCGGGGGATGGCAGCAGGACTGATGTCCAGCGCGCACCGCGCGGCCTGGTGCCATACTGCGCCCGGGCCTTGGGAGGGGGCGCCCATGCCACTAGATCAGAATCGAGCCCGGTTGTCGTTGCGGCATATATCGGCCGTGCTCGTGGGCAACGCTCTGGAATTTTATGATTTCCTGACCTTCTCGTTCTTCGCACTGCAGATCGGCCGCACCTTCTTCCCTTCGCGCAATCCTCTCTCCAGCCTGCTGCTCTCGCTCGCGACTTTCGGCGCCGGATTCCTGACGCGCCCGCTCGGCGCATTCGTGATCGGACGCGTGGCCGACCGGCGCGGACGCAGGCCGGCGATGATGCTGAGCTTCCTGCTCATGGGCATTGGCCTGTGCGGCGTGGCGCTCACGCCCTCCTATGCCGCGATCGGCGTCGCGGCACCCGTCATGGTCCTGGCCTGGCGCCTCATGCAGGGTTTTGCGCTGGGTGGAGAAGTGGGCCCGACCACGGCGTTTCTGATCGAAGCGGCACCGCCGCTGCAGCGCGGATTCTACGGCTCGCTGCAGACCGCCACCCAGGCCGTGGCCATCATCACGGCGGGAGTGGTGGGATTCGGCCTGTCGAGCGTGCTCGACGGGGCGGCCCTGGACCACTGGGGGTGGCGCATAGCCTTCCTGGTCGGCGCCGCCGTGGTGCCGGTAGGCTTCGTGATCAGGCGCTCGCTGCCGGAGACCCTGCACATGCCGCAGGCCGAATCAGTGACCTCACAGGATGGCGGCTCGTTCCCGCTCGCCACTGCCCTGGCCTGCCTGGGGCTGCTGGCCTCGGGGACGGTGCTCACCTATGCGCGCACCTACATGACCACCTACGCGGTCAACACGCTGGGGAGGAGCACCCGCGTATCGTTCGTAACCACCATCCTGGTCGGCGCGGCCTCCTGCATGACCTTCATCGGCGGCCGCCTGTCGGACAGGATCGGGCGCAAGCCTGTCATGCTCGGGTTCACCGTGCTGACGGCGGTGTGCACCATGCCCGCCTTCCTCGCCATCGTGCATTTCCGCACGCCCGCCGCACTGTACGTTGGCACGACGCTGCTGACGCTGTGCACCGTCACGGCGCTGGCACCGATCCTGACCACCATCACCGAACTGCTGCCGCGCCGCGTGCGGGCTGGGGGGCTGGGCCTGCTGTATGCGCTCGCGATCAGCGTGTTCGGCGGCACCACGCAATTCATCATCGCGTGGCTGATCGGCCGTACCGGCAGCGCGCTGGTGCCGGCGTGGTATATGGAAGCCGCCATCGTGGTGGGCCTGTGCGCCATGGCCGCAGTGCGCGAGACCGCACCCGTGGCCGGGGCGCGCGCCGTGCACATACCGGGTGCCGTGCGGACCTCATCGTGAGCGAAACATCGGTGGATGCGTACCTCGCATTGCTGCCCGAGCCCATGCTCGCCGGAGCCGCCGCCATCGCGGCGTTGCGACGCGACATCCACGCTCACCCCGAGCTTTGCTTCGAGGAGCGGCGCACTTCGGATCTCATCGCCGGCACCCTGACCGGCTGGGGCATTCCGGTGCATCGGGGCCTCGGCAGGACCGGCGTGGTCGGCATCGTGAAGAGCGGGCGTGGTGATCGTGCGGTCGGTCTGCGTGCCGATATGGATGCCCTGCCGATCACCGAGCGCAACAGCTTCGCGCATGCCAGCACACACCCGGGGAAGATGCACGCCTGCGGCCACGACGGCCACGTCGCCATGCTGCTCGCGGCCGCGCGCTACTGGTCCGCGCAGCGCAGTTTTGACGGCACCATCTACCTGATCTTCCAGCCGGCCGAGGAAGGCGGCGGCGGCGCGCGCGAGATGATGCGCGAAGGACTGTTCGATCGGTTCCCGATGCAAGCGATCTTCGGCGCGCACAATTGGCCCGGTCTCGCGGCCGGACGCTTTGCGGTGCGATCCGGGCCCGTGTTCGCCTCGAGCAACGAGTTCAAGGTCACCATTCGCGGCAGGGGTGCACATGCGGCCATGCCCCACAACGGCATCGATCCGGTGCCGGCCGCGTGCCAGATGGTGCAGGCATTCCAGAGTGTCATTTCGCGCAACAAGCGCCCCCTCGACGCCGGGGTCATCTCGGTCACGATGATCCGCGCCGGTGAGGCCACCAACGTGATGCCGGATAGCTGCGAGCTGCAGGGCACGGTGCGGACCTTCAGCACCGAGGTGCTGGATCTGATCGAGCGACGCATGCGGCAGATCGCCGAAGCCACCTGCCAGGCGTTCGAGGCCAGTTGCGAGTTCTCATTCCATCGCAACTATCCGCCGACGATCAATCATCCGCGCGAGACCGAGTTCGTGCGCGACCTGCTCTGCGGACTCGTCGGTGCGCAAAACGTGCTCGACTTCGAGCCGACGATGGGAGCCGAGGACTTCAGCTACTTCCTGCAGCAAAAACCGGGCGCCTATTTCATGATCGGCAACGGCACGGGCGAGCACCGGATCACCGGCCACGGCGCGGGGCCGTGCATGCTGCACAATCCGACCTACGACTTCAACGATGACCTGATTCCACTGGGCGGTTTGGTCTGGGTGCGCCTGGCGGAGTCCTGGTTGAAGTCGGCGTGAATCCGCACCGCGGCGCGATGCGCGTCAGGCCGCAAGCGCGCGCTGGTCGAGGACCATGAAGAACATCATCAACATGCCGATCAGCACCAGTACCGAGGCCACTCCGAGTACCGGACCGAGCATGGCTTCCGGCACCAGGTCGCCGTACAGAAGGAACAGGCCCACCGACAGGGTGACGGCCGCCGCCTGATGCACCACGAATTGCACCCTGGCGACTACCGGCCGGGGCCGTGGCAGCCACAGCTTGTGAATGATGCCGTAGATGAGCGAGAGCACGAAGCCGATGAGCAGAATATGCGCGTGCGCCACGAACTCGCCGTGGTTGTGCGAGGCGGCCATGAATATTCCGAGGCCGATACCGACTACCGCGTAGCTCAA
>DATDHV010000166.1:0-2805 GCA_036521395.1 Steroidobacteraceae bacterium
GCTGCTGCCGCTGGCGCTGGCCATCGGTCGCGGCTCGGGCGTACAGCAGCCGCTGGCCATCGCCATCATCGCCGGGCTGTTGGTGCAGTTTCCGCTGGTGCTGGTGGCCATGCCGGCGCTGATCGGCCTGACTCTGCCGCCATCCAGACAATCTGGTACCTTTGTTCCATAGAGCGCATCGCGCCGCACAGGGGATTTCGCCATGTATGAGAGGCCAACCGCGCCGCTTCCAATCGGTGGCGTCGTCGATGATGCCATCAAGCTCTATCGCGAGACGCTTCGATACTGCTGGCCGATTTCCCTGCTCGGTGCGCTGATCATGGGTGCCTTCGGGATTTTCCTGGCCGTGCTGTTGCGCAGCGCTGGTCAGGGCCTCACGGGCATGGCTCTGCTGCAGATCTATCGGCAGCCGCCGGTGCTGGCGCTCTATCTGCTCCAGAGTGTGCTGTCGCTGGCCTTCTATGGTGCATTGATCGCGTGCCAGAACGCCGTTGCCGCCGGTGAGGCACCGCTGAGCTTTGCGGAGGCCGTGGGCATCGGCTTCATGCGCCTCGGGCGCTCGGTGATCGCTGCCGTCGCCTGGTGGGTCGTGGTGACGCTCGGATTCATTCTGCTGCTGGTGCCCGGCTTTTATGCGCTCGGCGCGCTGTGCCTGTGGCCCGTCGCGCTCTACGCCGATGATGCGGGCGCGCTGCAGTCCCTGCAGGTCAGCCGCGAGCTGATCAAAGGTCACTGGTGGCGCTCCTCGACCATCCTGACCATCGCGGTGATCATCATCCTGGTCTTCTCCCTGGTGGTCGGTGTGGTGGCCGGCGTGCTGGCGGGGGTGGAACACCACGATCTTGCGATGGCGCAGGTCACGATCCAGATCGTCAGCATCGCGGCCAACGTGTTCGTTCTGCCGATGATCCCGGCCGTGCTGCTCTCGATCTATCACGATCTGAAGCTGCGGCGCGAAGGTGGCGATCTGGCTGCGCGGGTCGGTGCCCTGTCCTGAGGGCAGAGCGTGCGGGCGCTGTTGCCCTGGATGGCCGCGCTGGTGCGCGTCGGACTGGGGCTTGTCGGGCTGGCGCTTTGCGGGCCGGCGCACGCCGCCACGCCCTTGGGCGCGCAGCAGGTACTCGAGCGCTGCTCACACGCGCGCGTCCCGTCTGGCTCGAGCGGAATCGAGGGACTGCGTGCCGTCTGTCCCGGGCTCGAGCAGGCGCTGCTCGATCTTAAGCTGACCGAGCAGTTGCAGCCGGATTGGCGGCGCCGGATCAACGGCGCGGCCGTAAACGGCCTCGAGCAGCTCGTGGAGCGCTATCGCGGGGAACCGCCGGGGATCGCACCGCGCGTGGCCACGCTGCCGCAGATCCTGCGCAGCCTGCATGCGTCCGCACCGCCCTCGTGGTGGGAGCGATTCAAGGCATGGCTGCTGACCTGGCTTCGGCCAGGGGGCAGCAACACCGACTGGCTGCATCGATTGTTGCTGCGCTTGAATCTGTCTCCGGCGTTGGCGCGCGTGCTGGCGACGGCGATCGGCTACGCGGCCGTCGCGCTCGCGCTGGGTTTGCTCTTCTGGATCGTACGGCGCGAGCTGCGTGCCGCCGGCGCATGGGCCTCGCGGCCGGCACGCCGGCGCACGTCCCGTGCGAGCGCGATGTTCGTGGCGCAGGAGCCAGGGCTCCCAGACCTCGCTGCCTTCGCCCCGCGGCAGCGTCCCGGCGCTTTGCTCGCGGCCCTGGTGCGCGTGTTGCGCCAGTCGGGCCGTCTGGGTCTCGAGCGCGCCTGCACGCACCGCGAGCTGGCGATACGCGGCCAATTCGATGATCCTGCGCAGCGCGAGCGCTTCCAGCGCGTCGCGATGCTGGCCGAGCAGGCGCTCTATGGCGCGGCCGAAGCATCTGCCGCCCCCGAGGCGCCCATCGCGCACGTGCTGGCGGATGGCGTGGCGCTGTACGCGCAGTTCAGCGCGCAGCTCAGCGCGCCGCCCGGCTCACCGCGTGGCCCACCGGGGCCGCGCCGGTGAAGGAGCGGCTGCTCACGTTGCTGTTCGCGCTCGCGGCACTGCTGTGTTTCTATGTTCTGTTTTTTCCCAAGCCGGCCGCGCGCGCGCAGACGCTGCCGCTGACCACCGAAGGCGGCGCCGGCGGCTACCTCGCGGCGTGGCGTTGGCTCGAAGCCGAGAACGTGCCGCTCGCCAGTCTGCGCTTGCGCTATGACCGGCTGGACAGTTCCAGCGTGACTGCTGCCGCGACCGGCAACGTGCTGATCACGACCGTGCCCGCGCGACTGCCGTTCCAGCCGGCCGAATGGCCGCTGCTGGATCGATGGATCGCGCGCGGCAATACCTTGTTGATCATGGCGGCACTCGATGACACGCCCCTGTGGGCAGTTGGCGCCAATGTGGAGGGCTTGACGGCACTGCAGCGCATGACGCGCCTGCGCTTCACGGCCGCGCCGGCCGCTACCGACCTGCGTCAAGATCTGCGTCACTGGATGGAGTCGCAGCGCATTGCATTCACGGCACTGGGACGGCACCCGCTACTGCGCGATGTCCACTCGCTCGAGGCGGTGTCCGAGCTGCCGGCCTCGGACTGGCGTGCAGAGCCCATGGATGCCGTGCTGCCGCTGGCCATTGCGCGGCGCGCGCCATCGGGTCAGAGCGTTCTGTGGCTCAAACCCGAAGGCCGGGGTCAGCTCATCGTGTGCGCCTTCGCGACGCCGTTCACCAATCAGGAGCTCGGGCAGGCCGACAACGCGCTGCTGCTGTCGAACATCATCGCCTGGTCGCGCAGCGGCGCGGGCCGCGTCATCTTCGAT
>DATDHV010000167.1:0-3573 GCA_036521395.1 Steroidobacteraceae bacterium
CGCCGCAGCCGATAATTCGGGATCCTGGCCGACAGGTGATGGATGTGATGGTAGCCGATATTGGCGGTGAGCCAGTTCAACCAGAACGGCAACATCAGAAAGCTGGTGCCTTCGATCGCACCGGTATGATAGTTCCAGTGCCCGGCATCGCTCGCGTACGAGTGCTCAAAGTTGTGCTGCACGGTGAACAGCACGATGCCCGCGCCGCCCGCCAGTGACAGGCTGACCAGGTAGATGCAGAAGAAATGCAGCGCGCCGAAGGCACAGCACAGCGCCAGCCACGCGCCGAGCAGCACGACGTTGTTCCAAAACATGTGCCAGTACTCGCGCGCGGATTTCCAGTGGTGCGCATCGAAATCGGCCGCGAGCGACGCCAGCGTGCGATCCGGGTGTGCCAACTTCGCCCGCGCCAGGTGGCCCACGAACTGGAGGCTGCCCTTGAGCCAGGTGAATCGCGGATTGAAGATCAGATAGATGAAGCCGGCCAGGGGCGCCACCGCGACGCTGCACTTGCAACGGTACAGGCACTGGCGCGTCCTGTTCAGCGCCGCATATTCATCCACCGACAGCGTGGTGTAGGGTCCGCGGTATTTGTCCCAGTTGCCGTTGTGCGCATGATGGTAGTTGTGATGCTGCGACCACACGTACTGCGGCATGCCGGACACGACCCCGAGGATGAAGCCGGCGCAGCGGTTGAGCCAGGGGCTGCGGCAGAGGCTGCCGTGGCCGC
This sequence comes from Steroidobacteraceae bacterium, assembly GCA_036521395.1. Classification (GTDB taxonomy): domain Bacteria; phylum Pseudomonadota; class Gammaproteobacteria; order Steroidobacterales; family Steroidobacteraceae; genus FEN-1191. The sequence continues at coordinate 731 of DATDHV010000167.1, forward strand.
ATTCGTGCATCAACGCAAACACACGCAGGGTGAACAGGCTGATCGGCACCACCGCGGCGGCGGCGAGCCAGAGCGAGATGCTGACGCTCACCGCAGCGAGCCACCAGAGCAGTGCCAGGCACACCAGAGTCGTCAGAATCTGCGTCAATCCCTTGAGATCATCGGCCTGGGTATAGCGGCTGACGATGACCCGCTTGTCATCACCGGTACGGCGGATCGGCGATTGGATAAGACACCCCGTCCTGAAATAATTGTCGCCACGCAGCGGGCGCGAAGTTTAGCACCGTGTTTGACGCCCCGCCTCGCAATCAATCACACATTGCAGATCCGCGATGCGCGTTGGCGTTGCAGCAACGCATTGCTGCAATGCGCGATGATGCCGTCCATGCGCGCTCACGAGCCGCCGAATGAATGCAGCACGGTCTCCGCACCGCCGGGCGTCACGCGGTAGACGACACCGGCATTGAACTGGCCGCCCTGGGCCGTCGTCCCGTAGAGATTGCCATCCGTACCCTGCAGCACCCCCGTGGTGGGCCCGGCCCCATCGGCCGCACCGCCCGCGAAGAGGTAGAGCGTTGCCTCGGCGCCGCCCGGCACGATGCTGACCACGGTGCCGCAGCCGCCGACGCAGTGGGCGGTCGGCCCGCCGGCACTGGTGGTGCCGTAGAGCGTACCGTTGCCGGCCTGCACCAGGCGCGAGCCCGGAAAAGCGCCATCGGTGCTGTCGCCCCCGAACGCATACAGCGTCGTCAGTAGGCCGCCCGGCGTGATGCTGAACACCGTGCCGCAGCCGCCATTGTTGCAGGCCGCTACGGGATTATTCGGGATGACACCGCCGAAGTCCGTGGTGCCGTAGAAATTGCCGTCGCTCGCCTGCACCAGCGGCGCGCGCGGATTCGCTCCCTCCATGGAACCGGCGAACGCGTGCAGCAGGGTCTCCGCGCCCGAGGGCGTCACGCTGAACACCGTACCGTCGTTGGGTTGGCCGCCCAGATAGGTGGTGCCGTAGAAATTCCCATCGCGCCCGATCGTCAGGCTCGAGGCAAACATGCCGTCGAATGCCACGCCGCCGAAGTTGTACAGCACGCTCTCCGTGCCCGTGGGGGTGAGCCTGAACACCACCCCGCAGCCGGCGCTGCCGCAGTAGGCGTTGTTGAGACCGCCCGCGACCGCGGTGCCGTAGAAGTTGCCGTCGCTGGCCTGCACCAGGCCGCCATTGGGCTCGCCGCCGTCGACCCCGCCCAGGAAGAAATACAGCACGCTCTCGCTACCGTCGGGTGCGACCTTGAATGCGGTGCCGCAGGCGGTGTCGGCGCGCATGAGGTTGGTCACGGGGTTGGTGCGCGGACACGTGCCCTTGCCGCCGTCGTTGGTGGTGCCGTAGAAATCGCCGTCGGCGCCCTGGACGAGAAGTGGCGACGGCAGTGCTCCATCGCTCGCGCCGCCGGCGAATGAGTACAGCAGCGTCTCCGTCCCGTCCGCAGCGATCTTGTACACGGTGCCGAGATTGAAGCGGCCCCCGGTCGCGGTCGTGCCGTAGAAATTGCCGTCCTGTGCCTGGATCAGGCCCGAGGGTCCCGAGCCGTCACTGCTGCCGGCACCGGAACTGGAACTGGAACTGGAACTGGAACTGGACGGCGGTGATGTAAACCCGCCACCGCCGCCACCGCAACCGGTGAGCGCTGCGATGAGCATGCCAGCCCCGACGAGGTGACGGATCCGGCTCATGGTCATGCCTAGCGGCCAGCGTATTCCAGGCTGATCGAATCCACCACGCGCTTCACCCCGGGCACGGAGTGAGCCACCGATTCGGCCACCAGGCGCTGATAGTCCGTACCGACCTCGCCGGACAGGTACACGACGTGATTCATGCTCTGCACCCAGATCGCATTGGGCGCCTGCAATGCCGGGTAGCCCTCGAGCCGGGTCCTGACGTCGGCCGCGAGCTTGGAATCGCCAGTGCAGCCCCCGGGCCCGCAGCGCTGATAGCTCGCGCAGGCCGGCAGGCCCACCAGCAGCAGGAGAGCCACGAGAGCTGGCAGTGTTTTCGGTCCGGGCATGCAGTAGGTCTCGCACGGTCCTGAAGATCACTGCACGACCGGCGGCCGTCGTTCGAGGAACCAGCGGATGGCGACCACACCGCCGGGTTTGGGCACCCACAGTCCCGGGGTGATCTCCACCGCCGGTGGTCCCGTGGCGCTGCCCGTGTCGCTGAAGAATTCGGCGTACCAGGGCATGGCGTGCATTTCCTCGACGGCGTAGGCCCACGGATGAATGCTCGGCGCGCGGGTCGCGGCCACCAGGCTGCACAATGATCGGCGGCATTCCAGCGCGCTCACCGCGATGTCCGTCTGCTCGCTGAAGAATGAGCGCAGCTCCTGCTCCATGCGCGAGGACCACGGCTCGTCCCGCGTTTCGCTGTCGAACACGCGCTGGCAGTCCTCGGCGTGCGCACAGATGTCCGCCGGCTGCTGCTGATCCCCCTGGTCGGCCTGATCGGCGTGACCGGCCTGATCGATGCCGGCGCCGGGTTGGGCTGGCGCGCCCGGAGCGGGTGCGCCGGCCAGCGCCGCCCCCGCGGCGAGCAGGATCAGCGCCGTCGACGCGCATTTTCCGATGGACATGCCGACAGCCCCGCTGCGGTCAAATAAGCCAGAGATGCATCCTATCCCCGAGCGCGGGGATACCACAAACGCGCTGCACCGGCGCTGCACTTGCTATGCTGGCCGGCGAACCGGAGGGATTCATGGACCGGACCCCGTTTGGTCCCGACGCGCGCGATGAGTTGAACCGCCTGCTGCAGCAGACCGGCGGCAGCGATCAGCGCGCGTTCGCCGAGCTCT
>DATDHV010000168.1:0-10080 GCA_036521395.1 Steroidobacteraceae bacterium
CCGATCCCAAGTTCTCCTCGCAGACCAAGGACAAGCTGGTCTCCTCCGAGGTCAAGGGCATGGTGGAGACTGCCGTGGCGCAGAAGCTCGGGGAATTCCTGCTCGAGCATCCGCAGGAGGCGCGCGCCATCGTCGGCAAGATTCTCGAGGCCGCGCGTGCGCGCGAGGCGGCGCGCAAGGCGCGCGAGATGACGCGCCGCAAGGGCGCACTCGACATCGCCGGGCTGCCCGGCAAGCTCGCGGACTGTCAGGAGAAGGACCCGGCGCTGTCGGAGATCTTCATCGTCGAGGGTGACTCGGCCGGCGGCTCGGCCAAGCAGGGCCGCGACCGGCGCACCCAGGCCATCCTGCCGCTCAAGGGCAAGATCCTCAACGTCGAGAAGGCGCGCTTCGACAAGATGCTGTCATCGGCTGAAGTCGGCACGCTCATCACGGCGCTCGGCTGCGGCATCGGCCGCGAAGAGTTCGACATCGACAAGCTGCGCTACCACCGCGTGATCATCATGACCGACGCGGACGTCGACGGCTCACACATCCGCACGCTGCTGCTGACCTTCTTCTACCGGCAGATCCCGCTGTTGATCGAGCGCGGCCACATCTATATCGCGCAGCCGCCGCTGTACAAGGTCAAGCGCGGCAAGCAGGAAATCTACGTCAAGGACGACAACGAGCTCAACGCCATGCTGCTCAACAGTGCGCTCGAGGATGCGGCGCTGTACGTCAACGCCGGCGCGCCGGCGCTGCGCGGCTCCGCGCTCGAGATGCTGGCGCGGCACTACATGGAAGTGCAGGCCATCATCCGCCGCTGGTCGCGCCGCTACGACGAGCGACTGCTCGAGCAGCTCATCTATCTGCCCGCGGTCAGGCCCAGCGATCTCGATCAGCTCGAATTCATGCGCGGCTGGATCGATGCGCTCGGGACCCAGCTCAATGCCCGCGGCGACGGCCGGCGCAATTTCCAGTTCGAGCTGCGCTCGAGCGCCGAGGGCCATGCGCTGCGCATACTCGTCCGCAAGACCGAGCACGGTCTGGTGACCGAGAAGCTGCTGCATCGCGAGTTCTTCGATTCGGCCGAGTACCAGCGCATCGCCGAGCTCGCGCGCACGCTCGCCGGCCTGATCGGTGAGGGCGCGTACGTGACCCGTGGCAGCGAGCGCGAGGATGTCGGGGCCTTCAAGCAGGCCGTCAACTGGCTGTTCGAGCAGGCGCGCAAGGGTCAGTCCATACAGCGCTACAAGGGCCTGGGCGAGATGAATCCCGAGCAGCTCTGGGAGACCACGATCAACCCGCAGACACGGCGGCTCATGCAGGTGCGCATCGAGGACGCCGTGGCATCCGATGAGATCTTCACCACGCTGATGGGCGATCAGGTGGAGCCGCGCCGGGAATTCATCGAGAAGAATGCGCTCGCGGTGGCGAACCTCGATATCTAGGACCGCCGCCGAACAGCAGCCCCGGCAGAGCGCGCATGTCGTCGAAGGTGCGCTGCGCGCCCGCTGCCGCGAGCCGCTGCGCGCTCGTGCGCGCGCAGAAGCCATACACCGGCATGCCCGCGGCCACGGCCGCAGCCACACCGGCCGGCGTGTCCTCGATCACGCGGCAGCGCGAGGGCGGGACGGCATTACGGCCGGCGGCGTACAGGAACAGGTCTGGCGCCGGCTTGCCGTGTGCCACTTCCGTGACACTGAAGAGCCGGTCCTCGAATCGCGGCAACAGCCCGGTGATGCCGAGCGTGGTGCGCATCTTCTCATGCGTGCCGTTCGAGGCCACGCAGCAGGGCACGCCGCGTGCAGCGATGGCGTCCAACGCAGCCTCGATGCCGGGTACTGCTTGCAGCTGCGAGGCGAGCGCCACGTTGCTGCGCTCCCGATATGCCGCCACGAACCCCACCGGCACCGGTGCCTGCAGCATGGCCGCGATCAGCTCACAGCAGCGGTCCATCGACTGGCCGACGAAGCGCTCGAACATGTCGTCGGGCGTGACGGTGAGCCCGAGCTCGCCGAGCATCTGCGCGAACACGCGATTGGTGATGATCTCGCTGTCGACGAGAACACCATCGCAGTCGAGGATCACGAGCCCGATATCAGTCACGAGCCCGACATCGTTCATGCGCGCGCGCCGGCGTCCTGGGCCGCGAGGCCGCCGATTGCCGACCAGTCCAGCTTTTCGCCACCCTGCGCGAACAGGCGCAGGAACCGGTCGCGCAACAGGCTCGCCAGCGGCAGCGGTACGTTGAGATTCTCAGCGGCGGCGAGGGCCAGGCGGATGTCCTTGAGCCCGAGCGTCGCGGCGAAGCCTGCGGGCTCGAAGCGGCCCTCGGCGATCAGATTTCCGTAGGTCCGGTACGAGGGCGCCGGAAACATGCTCGAGGTCAGCAGCTCGACGTAGCTGCACTTGTCGATGCCGGCCTTGCCCACGAGCGCGATGGCTTCGCCCAGCGCTTCGATGGCCGCGGCAATCAGAAAGTTGCCACTGAGCTTGACCACATTGGCCGCGGACGGTTCGGCGCCGAGCTCGAACGTGCGCTGCCCCATGGATTCGAACAGCGGCCGGCACGCCTCGAGCGCCGCGGGCGCGCCGGCGGCGACGATGAACAGCTTGGCCGCCGCAGCAGCCTCCGGCCGCCCGAACACCGGCGCGGCCAGGTAACGCTGCCCGGCCTGCGCATGCGCGGCTGCCAGGCGCGCCGACAGCGCCACGCTGATGGTGCTCATGGACACATGGATCGCGCCCCGTGACAGGCGGGCCAGCAGGCCTGCCTCGGCCCAGGCCGCGTCGGTCAGCGCGCCATCGTCGGCCAGCATGGTGATCACGGCCTGGCCGGCACAGGCCTCGGCGATGTCGCCGGCCCGATGTGCGCCGAGCTCGACCAGCGGGCGGGCCTTGTCGGCGGTGCGATTGAAGACGGTGACCTCGTGACCGCCCTTGATGAGATTGGCCGCCATGGCCGCGCCCATCTGCCCGAGTCCGATGAATCCGATTTTCATGTGGAGCTCCTGTGTCGTGCGTGAGCGTCGCAGCGCGGGTCTCAGGCGATCGCCACCGGCGCGCCCTCGCGCAGGCTGAGCATCCCAAAGCCGACGAGCGGCGGTACGGTGAAGCACCAGATACCAACGTGATCATAGAGCAGGGCGGCGCCCGCGCACCCGGCGGCGAAGGCGGCGATGCTGCCCGTCAGGCGCAGCGCCCGTGCGCGGATCGGCGCGCGCGCCGCCGCCGCGGGCCGCCGCGCCAGATCGGCCAGATCGATCATGAGCTGAGTCGTGTTCCCGGTCATGATGGTGTTCGGGGGCGTCGTCCCGAGATGAATGCGATGCACCGCATTCTGAACGGCCATGGCCGCCACCAGCGTCAGGCCCGTGACCAGCGCCTGCCAGCCATCACCGTTGTGGAACGGGCCGAGCCACACGGCCAGCGCCGCCCCCACGATCAGCAGCAGCAGTTGCAGCAACAGCAGCGTCCGCAGCACCGGCCGCCCGCGGGCCGTCAAGCCCACGCTCAGCAGGCGCGTGGCGAACACCACGGCGCAGAACATGGGCAGTGCCAGCAGTTTGGCGACCACGCCGCTGCTGCCGAGCACCAGGGCTGCACCGAGCGTCACGAAGTTGCCGGTGACGTGGGAAGTGAACAGGCCCTGCAGCGCCAGGAAGCCGGCCGCATCCACATAACCGCCGTTGATACTCAGCAGTACCGGCAGGGAAGGTTTCATCAACGCTGCTCTCCGTCAGTGCTTCGAGTGCGCCTCGATCCAGGCCTGCGCTTCGGCATTGATCTCGCGCGGATGGCGCCCGGCGGCCACGATGGGGGTACCGATGATGACCCGGATCGTGCCCGGCTTCTTGATCAGTCCCCGTCGGGGCCAGTAGTAGCCCGCATCGTGCGCGATCGGCACGATCAGCCGATTGCATTCGGCGGCGAGCAGCGCGCCGCTGACGCCGTACTTGCGCGTCTCTCCGGGCGGCATGCGTGTGCCCTCGGGAAAGACGACCACCCACCGGCCTTCGGCCAGCCGCGCCTTGCCCTGGGCGAGCACGTCACGCACGGCCGCTTGCCCGCTGCCACGGTCGACGGCGATGGCGCGCAACAGCAAGATGCCCCAGCCGACGAAGGGAATCCAGGTCAGCTCGCGCTTGAGCACCCAGACGTGGGGTGGCAGCAGCAAGGTCTGGGCAACCGTCTCCCAGCTCGAGGAATGCTTGATCAGCGCAATGTGATTGCCGGGCGGCAGCCGCTCGCGGCCTTCGACACGGTAGTCCAGACCGCAGGTGAGGCGCAGCATGCCGAGGATGGCGCGCGACCACAGGCGCGCGAGCGCGAAGCGACCATTGAATGGCAGCAGCAGCGAGGCCGTGCTGAAGAAGATGCCGTAGCAGAAGGTCCACAACAGAAAGAAGCCCGTGAACAGCAGCGAGCCGAGCCATTGCCACGCAGCGCCGCGCACCATTCAGCCCGGCAGCCGCGACAGATCAGCGATGCCGGCGAACAGCGCGCGCAGCTGCGAGAGCAGCGCCAGGCGGTTGCGGCGCAGTGCGTCGTCGGGATCGTTGACCAGCACGGCGTCGAAGAACTCATCGACCGCAGCGCGCAGGCCCGCGAGCAGGTCCAGCGCGCTGGCATAGTCGCGCCGGCCGACGGCTGTCTCGACTTGCGCGCGCAGCGCTTCAAGCGCGCGATGCAGCGTGCGCTCGGCCGGCTCGCGCAGCAGGCTCGGCTCGACCTGCGGTGCCCCTGGGGTGCCGGCGGCATCGGGGGCGGCCGGAGCCGACTTGCGCAGGATGTTCGCGATGCGCTTGTTCGCGGACGCGAGGCTCGCACCTTCGGGCCGCGCCAGGAATGCCACGAGCGCGCGCAACCGGGCATCGAAATCCAGCAGCGATCGCGGCCGCGTGGCGAGCACGGCATCGAACTGCTCGGTGCTGATGCCGTTCGATCCGCTGCGCTCGAGGTACTGCGCGCGCAGCCGCTCGAGCACGAAGTCGTACAGCTCGGCGGTGAGGGCCGGTGCCCGCTCGCTCGCATCCGCCAACGGCTGCAGCGCCGCCGCGCGCTCGAGCAGCGCGAGCAGATCCAGATCGAGACCGTGCTCGAGCACGATGCGCAGCACCCCGATCGCGGCTCGCCGCAGCCCGAACGGATCGCGCGTGCCGCTCGGCTTCTGGCCTATGCCGAAGATACCGGCCAGCACATCGAGCTTGTCGGCCAGCGCGACGGCATCCCCGATGCGCGATGCGGGCAGCGCGTCGCCCGCGCCGCGCGGCAGATAGTGCTCGCGGATGGCCTCGGCAACCACGGCGCTCTCGCCGTCGGCCAGGGCGTAGTGGCGGCCCATGACGCCCTGCAGATCGGGGAACTCCCCGACCATGGCAGTCAGCAGGTCGCACTTGCACAGCTGCGCGGCCCGGCGGCTGGCACCGGGGTCGGCGCCGATGCCGAGCGCGATGGCTTCGGCCAGCGCGGCGATGCGCTCGGTGCGGCTGGCCTGCGAGCCGAGCTGCGCCTGGAAGGTGACCGCGGCCAGGCCCTCGAGCCGCGCGGCAAGCGGCCGCCGGCGATCCTGCTGCCAGAAGAATTCCGCATCCGCCAGGCGTGGCCGCACCACGCGCTCGTTGCCGGCGCGAATCACCTCGGGCGCCGGGCTGTCGATGTTGCTGATGGTGATGAACCAGGGCAGGAGGCTCCCGGCCGCGTCCTCGAGCGCGAAGTAACGCTGGTGCTCCTGCAGCGTCGAGATCAGCACTTCGCGCGGCAGTGCCAGGAAGCGCGCCTCGAATTGCCCGGCGATGGCCACCGGCCACTCCACCAGCGCGGTGACCTCATCGAGCAGCGCATCGGAGAGCAGTGCGCGACCGCCCAGTGATGCCGCGAGCGTTTCGACCTGGGAGCGAATGCGGCCGCGGCGCTCATCGAACACCGCGAGCACCTTGCCGCGCCGTTCGAGGGTGCGGGCGTAGGTCGCCGGCGAGCGGATGCGCAGCGCCCGGGGCGCCATGAAGCGATGGCCGAAGCTCAGGTGGCCCGAGTCCACCCCCATGATCGACGCCGGCACCAGCTCCGTGCCGAGCAACGCGAGCAGCCAGTGCACGGGCCGCACGAACTGTGCGTCCAGCGTCCCCCAGCGCATGCGCCGCGGAACCGGCAGCGCATCGAGCACGGCCTGCAGCACACCGGGGAGCAGGGTCTGCGTGGCTGCGCCGCTCCGACGGCCCTCGAAGCGCAGGTACTCGCCGCCGCGCGCATCGCGCTCGGTGTCGAGGGCCTCCACGGCCACCCCGCAGCTGGCCGCGAACGCCAGCGCGGCGCGCGTGGGGCCCCCGGCGGCATCGAAGCTGGCACTGCGCGGCGGCCCGCGGCGCACGATCTGCTGCTCGGGCTGTTGCAGGCGCACGCGCCGGACCAGGGCAGCGAGCCGGCGCGGGGTCGCGAAGGCCTGCACGGCGCCGGGCTCGAGCCCCAGCTCGCGCAGATGCCGTACCAGCTCGGCGGCAAAGGCCAGCTCCAGTCCGCGCAGCGCCTTGGGCGGCAGTTCCTCGGTGCCGAGCTCCACCAGCAGATCGCGCCGGGCGATGCGCGCGGCGGCCGCGGCGGCTTTGGGCGCAGGCTCGCTCACGCCGCACTCGCAGGCTGCAGCAGCGGGAAGCCCAGGGCCTCGCGGCTCGCGTAGTAGGCCTGGGCCACGGCACGCGCGAGTGTGCGCACGCGCAGTATGAAGCGCGCTCGCTCGGTGACCGATATGGCACCGCGCGCTTCGAGCAGGTTGAAGGTGTGGGAGGCCTCGAGCACCTGCTCGTAGGCCGGGAGCGCCAGCGGTACGGCCAGCAGCGCGTTGCAGGCGCGCTCCTGCTCATCGAAGCGGCGCATCAGCACGGCGACGTCGGCGTACTCGAAATTGTAGGCCGATTGCTCGACCTCGTTCTGGTGAAACACGTCGCCGTAGCTCACGCGGCCCAGCGGGCCGCGGCTCCAGGTGATGTCGAAGATGCTCTCCACCCCCTGCAGGTACATCGCCAGCCGCTCCAGGCCGTAGGTGATCTCGCCGGTGACGGGGCGGCAGTCCAGGCCGCCGACCTGCTGGAAATAAGTGAACTGCGTGACCTCCATGCCGTTGAGCCAGACCTCCCAGCCCAGGCCCCAGGCGCCGAGGGTCGGAGATTCCCAGTTGTCCTCGACGAAGCGGACGTCGTGGATGCGCGGATCGAAGCCGAGCGCGCGCAGGCTGTCGAGATAGATCTCCTGCAGGTCGAGCGGGGAGGGCTTGAGCACCACCTGGAACTGGTAGTAGTGCTGCAGGCGGAACGGATTGGCGCCGTAGCGGCCGTCGGCGGGCCGGCGCGAGGGCTGCACGTACGCGGCGCTCCAGGGCTCGGGGCCGATCGAGCGCAGGAAGGTCGCGGCATGAAAGGTGCCGGCGCCCACGGCCATGTCGTAGGGCTGCAGGATCACGCAGCCGCGCGCGGACCAGAAGTGCTGCAGAGCGAACAGGAGATCCTGGAAAGTCTGCGGCTTGGGGCCGATCGGGCTTGGCATCGGATTCGGGGCCAGAAAACGCAACGCGCGAGTATAAGCGAGGCGCGGTCCCCGGCAGGCCTGCGCGCCAACATGGGGCATCAGTGCGGCGCATGCACTATAATGGAGCATCAGTGTCGCTTCGGCGACTCCGCTCTTTTTTCAACAGAATGAAATCTCTGACAATTTAAATCGATCCCAGCTTGGCACGGTGGCTGCAATCTTGTGGTGCCCGGGCCAGATAAAAACCAATCATCGGAGGCGCTATGAGTTCACGCGATGTACTGCACCTGATCAAGGAAAAAGAGGTCAGGTGGGCGGATCTGCGCTTTACCGACACTCGCGGCAAGGAGCAGCACGTCAGCATCCCGTCGCGCTACGTGACGGAGGAGTTCTTCGTCGAAGGCAAGATGTTCGACGGCTCCTCGATCGCGGGCTGGAAGGGGATCAACGAGTCCGACATGATCCTGCTGCCCGACGCCTCGACGGCAGTCCTGGATCCGTTCTTCGAGGAGGCGACGGTCAACATCCGTTGCGACATCATCGAGCCGACCACCATGCAGGGCTACGAGCGCGATCCGCGCTCGCTGGCGAAGCGGGCCGAGGCCTATCTGAAGTCCACCGGCATCGCCGACAGCGCCCTGTTCGGCCCGGAGAACGAGTTCTTCATCTTCGACAGCGTGCGCTGGGGCTCCGATCTGCGCAGCGCGTTCTACGAGATCGATTCGATCCAGGGCTCGTGGAACACCGAGACCAGCTATCAGGACGGCAACAAGGGGCATCGCCCGGGCGTGAAGGGCGGCTATTTCCCGGTGCCGCCGGTCGATGCGTTCCAGGACATCCGCGCGGCCATGTGCAAGGCCTGCGAGGAGATGGGACTCGTGGTGGAGGTGCATCACCACGAGGTGGCCACCGCCGGCCAGAGCGAGATCGGCATCGGCGCCAATACGCTGGTCAAGAAGGCCGATGAGGTGCAGATCCTGAAATACGCGCTGCACAACGTCGGGGCGAGCTACGGCAAGACCGTGACCTTCATGCCCAAGCCCCTGGTCGGGGACAACGGCAGCGGCATGCACGTGCATCAGTCGCTCTCGAAGGACGGCAAGAACATCTTTGCGGGCGACAAGTACGCCGGCCTGTCCGACATCTGCCTGTTCTACATCGGCGGCATCATCAAGCACGCCAAGGCGATCAACGCGCTGACCAACGCCACCACCAACAGCTACAAGCGCCTGGTGCCGGGATTCGAAGCCCCGGTGATGCTGGCTTACTCGGCCCGCAATCGCTCGGCCTCGATTCGGGTGCCATGGGTGTCGAGCCCGAAGGCGCGTCGCATCGAGGTACGCTTCCCCGATAGCTCGGCCAATCCCTACTTCGCCTTCGCGGCCATGATGATGGCGGGGCTCGACGGCATACAGAACAAGATGCATCCGGGGGAGCCGGCCGACAAGGATCTGTACGATCTGGAGCCCGAGGAGGCGCAGCACATTCCAACCGTGTGCCACTCGCTCGACATGGCGCTCGAGGAGCTCGACAAGGACCGCGAGTTCCTCAAGCGCGGGGGCGTATTCACCGACGATGTGCTCGACGCCTACATCGGCCTCAAGATGCAGGAGGTCACGCGTCTGCGCATGACCACCCATCCTGTGGAGTTCGATATGTATTACAGCGTCTGAGGTGAGCGTGGCGCGTGGCGCGGTAATCGCAACCGAAATCAGCAGCCAGTACACCGACGCCCACGCCCGGTTTTGTGCGCCAAGGCCGCTACGGGGTATGCTTGGCTGCCATGCGACCCGCACCGTCATGCTGCCTGCTGGCCGCGAGCCTGCTCGCGCTGGGCGCCGTTGCCGGGGCGGCAACGGTCTACCGCTGGGTCGATGCCCAGGGCGTGGTGCATTACTCCGACACCCCGCACCCTGGGGCCGAGCAGGTGCAGCTCTCGGATGCGCAGACCTACCACGGTCCCCCGGCGCCCCCGGCGGCCGAGACGCCGCCGCCGGCCGCCGCGGACACTGGCGGCTACCAGTCCTGCGCAATCACACAGCCGGCCCCCGATGCCGCACTGTATGCGCCCGAGTCGGTGAACGTCAGCGTGCGCTCCGATCCGCCGCTGCGGGCCGGCGATCAGTTCGAGGTGGAGGTCGATGGCGCGCCGCTGCAGCCGGTGGGCGATGGCCACAGCTACCAGATCTCGCAACCCGAGCGCGGTTCGCACGCCATCAGTGCCGTGGTGCGCGATGCCAGCGGCGCGGTGGTATGCAACGCCGAGAAGATCACGTTCTACGTGCAGCGGCCCTCGGTGAACACGCCCACCTCGCCGCAGAAACCGCACTGACGCAGGCGGTGGCGGCGGCACTGGCCGCCACGGCCACGGGCCCGGAGCGGCGCCATGGCCATTGAGTACCTGCCGCCCTCGCCGCTGTCGCACTTCGATCCGGCCGATCTGCTCGATGCCCTCGCGACCGGCCTGGTCGTGCTCGATTCGCAGCTTTGCATCGTGTACGCCAACGTCGGCGCGCAGGACATGCTCGCCATGGGACTGAACCAGGCCCGCGGTCGCCCGATCGGGGAGCTGTT
>DATDHV010000169.1:0-3630 GCA_036521395.1 Steroidobacteraceae bacterium
TGGTGTTCGACATCGAGACGGTGCCGGACGTGGAGCTGGGCCGCCGCCTCTACGGCCTCGACGGGCTGGATGATGCGGCGGTCGCCAAGGCCATGTTCGCGCAGCAGCGCGCGAGCACCGGGGCGGATTTCCTGCCGCACTTGCAGCAACGCGTAGTGGCCGTCGCCTGCGTGCTGCGAACCCGTGAGCAGCTTACTGTTTGGAGCCTCGGCGACCTGGATTCGAGCGAGCCGGAGCTGCTCATGCGCTTCTTCGACGGCATCGAGAAGTACCTGCCCGAGCTGGTGTCATGGAACGGCGGTGGCTTCGATCTACCGGTGCTGCACTACCGCTCGCTGAAAGCCGGTGTGCAGGCGCCGCGTTACTGGGAGGTCGGCGATGACGATACCGCCTTCCGCTACAACAATTATCTGAGCCGCTATCACTGGCGGCATCTCGATCTCATGGACGTGCTGTCGGGTTTTCAGCCGCGGGCGCGCGCCAAGCTTGCGGACATGGCGGCGCTGCTGGGCTTCCCCGGCAAGCTCGGATTCTCGGGCGAGCAGGTCTGGGACGCCTATCTTGCCGGTGAGCTGTTGGCCGTGCGGCGCTACTGCGAGACCGATGCACTCAATACTTATCTGGTGTATCTGCGCTTCCAGTTCCTGCGCGCGCGGCTGGATCGCGCCGCGCTCGAGGCAGAGTTCGAGCGGCTGCGCGTCCTGCTGCGCGGCTCCGGGGAGCCGCACCACGCGCAGTTTCTCCAGGCCTGGGAGACTTCGGCGTGAGTCGGCGCTCGGCCGTCCTCGATGTCGGCAGTGAGACCGGTGTGGTCGCGGCCCTGAGCCAGGAGGGGGAGGGAATCGTCCGCGGCGGCAAGACCGCGTTCATCGCCGGCGCCCTGCCCGGGGAGACCGTGCGCTTCCGCCGCGTGCGCCGCCACCGGCAGTTCGACGACGCGCGGCTCGAGGAAATCATCGCACCGGGGCCCGCGCCCTCGCGCGTGCAGCCGCGCTGTGCGCATTTCCAGATCTGCGGCGGCTGCGCCCTGCAGCACCTGGACAGCGGCGCGCAGTTGCGGCTCAAGCAGCAGCAACTTGCCGACAGTCTCGAGCGTCTGGCGCGGCTCACCCCGCAGCGTTGGCTCGAGCCGATCGGCGGGGAGCCGTGGAACTACCGGCGCCGGGCGCGGCTGGGTGTCAAATATGTCGCCCGCAAGGGCCGGGTGCTGGTGGGGTTTCGCGAGCGCGCCTCCAACCTCGTCGCCGACCTCGAGCGATGCGAGGTGCTGGCCCCTCCCATGGACGGCCTCATCGCGCCGCTGGCGGCGTTGATCGGGGAGCTCTCGATTCGCGAGCTGCTGCCGCAGATCGAAGTGTCGATCGGGGATGGCGTCGCGGCGCTGGTGCTGCGCGTGCTGCAGTCTCCCACGGAGCAGGATTGCACGCGGTTGCGCGAATTCGAGGCCCGATATGGCGTCCGGCTGTTTCTGCAGAGCGGCGGCCTGGACAGCGTGCGCGCGCTGACCGAGCCGGCTCCGCGCCTGTTCTACGCCCTGCCGGCCGGCGTCGAGCTCGAGTTCGGACCCACCGATTTCATCCAGATCAATGCCGAGGTGAATCGGGCACTGGTGGCCGCCGCGGCCCAGCTCCTGGAGCTCGACCCCGGTTCGCGGGTGCTCGATCTGTATTGCGGTCTCGGCAACTTCTCCCTGGCGCTGGCGCGGCTTGGGGGCAGCGTCGTCGGCGTCGAGGGCGAGGCGGCGCTGGTCGAGCGCGCCCGCGCCAACGCGCGGCGCAACCGCATCGATAACGCGCAGTTCTTCCAGGCCGATCTGTCAGGCGCCGATGTGGCCGGCGCCCCATGGCTGCAGGGCGGCCTCACGCACGTCCTGCTCGATCCGCCGCGGCTCGGGGCGCAGGCCATGCTGCCGCGGATTGCGCAGCTCGCGCCGCAGCGGCTGCTGTATGTGTCCTGCCATCCGGGCACACTGGCGCGCGACCTCGGCACTCTGGTGCACGAGCACGGCTTCGAGCTGCTGGCCGCGGGCGTGGTGGACATGTTTGCGCATACGGCGCACGTCGAATCGGTGGCGCTGCTCGCGCCACGCGCCCGGCCCGGCGCTGCAGGCGGAGGCGGTCATGGCCGTCGAGATTGAGCGCAAGTTCCGCGTGCTGAGCGATGCGTGGCGCGCCGAGGTCCAGACCAGCACGCTGCTGCGCCAGGGCTACCTGGCCAATACCGCGCGCGCCTCGATCCGCGTGCGTCTGGCCGGCGAGCGCGCCTGGCTGTCGGTCAAGGCCATGACCCCGGGGCTGTCGCGCGCGGAGTACGAGTCGGCGATTGCCGCCAGCGATGCGCAGGAAATGCTCGAGCGACTGTGCGAGGGTCCGCTGATCGAGAAATGGCGTCACATCGTCGTGCACGCCGGCAACCACTGGGAGATCGACGAGTTCCTGCGCGAGAACGCGGGCCTCGTGATCGCCGAGCTCGAGCTCGAGTCCGAGCAGCAGCCCTTTGCGCGTCCCGCGTGGCTCGGTGTCGAAGTCACGCACGATGAGCGCTACTACAATTTCCGCCTGGCGCAGAGGCCCTATCGCCATTGGCCCGAGAACCTGCGGGCCGGCCCGTGACGCTCGGTCCGCTGATGGTCGACATCGCCGGCACGGAGCTCACTGCGGCCGACCGCGAGGTGCTCGCGCACCCGCTGATCGGCAGCGTCATCCTGTTCAGCCGTAACTACGTCGACCGGCAGCAGCTGCGCGCGCTGATTGAACAGATCCATGCGCTGCGTAACCCCGCGCTGCTCGTGGCCGTCGATCACGAGGGCGGCCGCGTGCAGCGATTTCGCTCCGGGTTCTCGGCGTTGCCGCCCCTGCGCCGCATCGGCCACGCTTATGACAGCGATCCGCAGCAGGGCCTGGCGATGGCGCGCTCGCTCGGCTGGCTCATGGCCGCGGAGCTGCTCGCCGGCG
Organism: Steroidobacteraceae bacterium; assembly: GCA_036521395.1. Classification (GTDB taxonomy): domain Bacteria; phylum Pseudomonadota; class Gammaproteobacteria; order Steroidobacterales; family Steroidobacteraceae; genus FEN-1191. The sequence continues at coordinate 2,955 of DATDHV010000169.1, forward strand.
GCCTGGATTTCTCGTTCGCGCCGTGCGTGGACCTGGACTATGGCTTGTCCGAGATCATCGGCGATCGCGCCTTTCACGCCCGCGCCGAAGTGGTGGCGGCGCTGGCGATCGCCTACGTCCACGGCATGCGCGATGCCGGCATGGCGGCTACCGCCAAGCACTATCCGGGTCACGGCGCCGTGGTCGCCGATTCGCACCTGGCGTTGCCCGTGGACCGGCGCGAGCTGATCGATCTGGATCAGGATCTGCTGCCCTATCGGCGTCTGATCGCCAACGCTCTACCCGCGATCATGGTGGCGCACGTGCTGGTTCCGGCCGTCGACGCCGTGCCGGCGAGTTTCTCGCAGCGCTGGATCGCCCAGGAGCTGCGCCACGGGCTGCAGTTCGGCGGCCTGGTGTTCGCGGACGATCTGAGCATGGCGGGCGCGGCGGTGGTCGGGGACCTGTGCGCGCGCGCGAGGCGCGCGCTGGCGGCGGGATGTGACGTACTTCCGGTTTGCAATGATCGTGCGGGAGTGCAACGGCTGCTCGATGAACTCGAGCAGCGGATCGACCCGGCTTCGCAGCTGCGCCTGATCCGCATGCGCGGGCGCAGGTATGCCGGTTTTGAGACGCTGGAGGCTTCCGCGGCCTGGCGAAGCGCGCGAGAATGGTTGGCGCGCAGCGTGGCCAAACC
>DATDHV010000170.1:0-4175 GCA_036521395.1 Steroidobacteraceae bacterium
CGTAAGGATCTGACCACCCGGGTCATCGACCTGATCACTCCGCTGGGCAAGGGCCAGCGCGCGATCATCGTCTCCCCGCCGCGCGCCGGCAAAACCGTCATGCTGCAAAACATCGCGCACGCGATCGCCGCCAACCACCCCGACGTCATCCTGATCGTTCTGCTGATCGACGAGCGGCCCGAGGAAGTGACCGAAATGCAGCGCACGGTGCGCGGCGAGGTCGTGGCGTCGACGTTCGACGAGCCGGCCACGCGTCACGTGCAGGTCGCCGAGATGGTGATCGAGACAGCCAAGCGCCTGGTCGAACACAAGAAGGATGTGGTGATCCTGCTCGATTCCATCACGCGTCTGGCCCGTGCCTACAACACCGTGGTGCCCTCGTCGGGCAAGGTGCTCACCGGCGGCGTCGACGCCAATGCGCTGCAGCGCCCAAAACGCTTCTTCGGCGCCGCGCGCAATATCGAGGAGGGCGGCAGTCTGACGATACTGGCCACCTCGCTGATCGATACCGGCTCGAAGATGGACGATGTGATCTACGAGGAATTCAAGGGCACCGGCAACAGCGAGATCCACCTCGATCGCCGCATCTCGGAGAAGCGCGTATTCCCGGCCGTGAACATCAACCGCTCCGGCACGCGCAAGGAGGAGCTGATCACCGATCCAGGCGAGCTGGCAAAGATGTGGATCCTGCGCAAGCTGCTGCACCCGATGGATGAGCTCGCTGCCATCGAATTCCTGCTCGACAAGATGAAGGATACCAAGGCGAATTCGGAGTTCTTCGAGGCCATGAAACGCTGAGGGCGCCGGCATGCGATATGGCGCACTGTTGATCGTGCTGCCGCTGCTCGGGGTTCTGGCCACGGCGAATGCCGCGGACGCCGCGGCGCCGCCGCCCTCGGAGGCGAGCCCGATCACGGACCATCTGGCCCTGAGCGCCGGCTTCTACTGGGGCCACGTCAATACCTTCGGCCAGTTCAATTCCGGCGCCGGCGTGCCCGGCACGACGCTCACGGCCGAGCAGGACCTGGGCCTTACCGACCAGGTGTATCAGCCGCGCATCGAGATCATGTTCAGGCTCGAGCAGCGTGGCCGCCTGCGGGTGAACTTCTTCGATCTGCGGCGCAACGGCGAGACGCAGCTCGACCGCAAGATCCAGTTCGGCGACCAGGTATTCGAGACCGGCGATACCGTACAGTCCAGCATCGACTGGCGGCAGATGGATCTGACCTACACCTATTCGTTTCTGCGCGGGGACCGCTACGAGCTCGGCGCGGGTGTCGGCGCGCATCTGCTCGAGGCGCAGGCGAGCGCGCAGATTCCCGGCACGCCGCAACGCACGGAATATTCGCAGGCCGGCCCGTTCGCAACGCTGGCGCTCGATGGCACGTACCTGATCGACAGGCACTGGTCCGTCAATGCGCGCGCGCAGTACCTGCGCGTCTCGATCGGCTCGTTCACGGGCATGCTCGATGACTATCACGCCGATCTGCAGTACCGCTGGCGGCGCAACCTCGCGTTCGGCGTCAGCTACGACCATGCGCAGGACGAGGTCGACGTGCGCAATCACGACCCCTCGGGCGAGATCAGGCTCACTTTCACCGGTCCGCAGCTGTTCGTGCGGGTGAGCTACTGAGATTCCTGCAGGTGCCCGGCGATGAAATCGGCCATGAGCTCGAGCGTGGCCGGATCGCGCAGCGGACCGCTGTGCAGCAGGCCCGGAGCGACGTGCAGCCGGGCGCCCGCGACCGATTGCGCCACGGCGGCGGAATGCGCTGCCGGCACGAACTCATCGGCCCCGCCGTGAACGAGCAGCAGCGGTACGCGCAGCTGCTGCGCCAGCCGTGCGGCGCTGAATCCCTCGGGATCATCGCCATAGCGCGCGCGGAACAGGCCCCGTAGCCGGGTGAGCACCGCAGCTTCCAGGCCCATCGCGCTGGCGAAGGCATCCAGCAGATAGCCGGCGTCGTGCGGCACGCCCACCAGCACCGCCGCACGCAGGTTCGAGCCGGCGGGGCGCTCGGCGAGCCAGCTCAGCGCGGTCAGGGCGCCGAAGGAGTGGGCCACCACGGCCCCTATCGGTCCGCAGGCCGCTGCCACTGCCGCCATCGCCTCGCGGTACATGGGGAGGTCGAGCCGGCGCCCGGGCGAGCGGCCGTGGGCGGGCGCATCGAAGGTCACCACGCGCAGGCCGCGTCCGCAGAGGATTTCGATGATCTCGCGCAACCTCGCCGCGTGGGAAATCCAGCCGTGCAGCACCAGCACGGCAGGACCGGCGCCCGGCCATTCGTAGAGCTGCAGTTCCCCGCGCGCGGTCTCGAGCCGGGTGGCGGCGGCGCCGGCCAGAAAGATGCTGTCCTGTGCGCACAATGCGCGCGCCCGCGGCGTCGTGAACAGCCGCAGCGCGAGCCGCGCAGCCCACGAGGGGTGCAGTGCGCCGGCCAGGCGCAACAGAACGCGCAGCCGGTGTCGCAACGCCGGTGTCAGGCCCGGTATGTTGGGCCCGATCGGCGGCAGCGCATCATTCACGGCTCGGCCGGCGAAGCGGCGGCGCACGCGGCCTCGCGGGCGATGGCGCGATAGCCGATGTCGCGGCGAAGCTGCATGCCGCGGTAGCGGATCGGCTCGATCAGGTCGTAGGCCTGCCGCTGCGCCTGCGCGACCGAGGGCCCGAGGCCGACCCCGCACAGCACGCGGCCCCCACTCGTGAGCACGCGCTGTTGCTCGCGGCGCGTGCCAGCGTGGAATATCTTGCCCGGCAGGCGCCCGGCTGCCTCGAGGCCCTCGATGGCATCGCCGAACCGGGGGTCATCCGGATAGCCCTCCGCGGCCAGCACCACGCCGACGGCGGCGCGCTCATCCCACTCGGCCGCGAGCGTGTCGAGCCGGCCTGCCAGCGCCGCCTCGCACAGCAGCGTGAAGTCGGACTGCAGCCGCGCGAGGATGGGCTGCGTCTCGGGATCGCCGAATCGGCAGTTGAATTCCAGCACTTTCGCGTTGCCGGCGGCATCGATCATGAGGCCGGCATAGAGAAAGCCGGTATACGGCATGCCCTCGGCGGCCAAACCGCGCACCGTCGGCCAGATGACCTCGCGCATCACGCGCTCGTGCACCGCGGCGGTCACCACCGGCGCCGGGGAATACGCACCCATGCCGCCGGTATTGGGCCCGCGATCGCCGTCGTCGCGCCGTTTGTGATCCTGGCTGCTCGCCAGAGGCAGCACATGCGTGCCATCGGCCATGACGATGAAGCTGGCCTCCTCGCCGGTCAGGAATTCCTCGATCACGATCTGCGCGCCCGCGGCGCCGAAGCGGCCGTCCAGCATCGCACGCGCCGCGGCATCGGCCTGCTCGAGGCTCTCGGCCACGACCACGCCCTTGCCGGAGGCGAGGCCGCTGGCCTTGATCACGATGGGCGCGCGCTGGGTGCGCAGCCACGCGCCGTCGTAGCTGCTGCGCGTGAAGCTGCGATACTGCGCCGTCGGAATGGCGTGCCGCTGCAGGAATTCCTTGGCGAAGATCTTCGAGCCCTCCAGGCGCGCGGCCAGGCGACTCGGTCCGAAGCAGGCCAGCCCCGCGGCGGCAAAGTCATCCACTATCCCTTCGACCAGCGGTGCCTCCGGGCCGATGATGGTCAGGTTTATGCCCTCGCGGCGGGCCAGCGCCACCAGGCCGGCACTGTCGCTGGCCGCCACGTCCACATTGCGCACCCCAGGCTCCGCGCCGGTACCGGCATTGCCGGGCGCGACGATGACCTCGCGCACGCGCGCGGACTGGGCGCATTTCCAGGCCAGCGCATGTTCGCGGCCGCCGCCGCCGACGATCAGGACTTTCAATGCCGGAAGTGCCTCATGCCCGTGAATACCATGGCCATGCCGTGCTCGTCGGCCGCGGCGATCACCTCCTCGTCGCGCCTGGAGCCGCCCGGTTGGATCGCGGCCGCAATACCGTACGAGGCGGCCACATCCACCCCGTCGCGAAACGGGAAGAAGGCGTCCGAGGCCATGACCGCGCCGCGCAGCTCGAGCTTCTCGTCCGCGGCCTTCAGGGCGGCGATGCGCGCGGCATAGACACGGCTCATCTGGCCGGCGCCGACGCCGATGGTGGCGCCCTCGCGTGCGAACACGATGGCGTTGGACTTCACGAATTGCGCCACGGTCCAGGCGAACAGCAGATCG
>DATDHV010000171.1:0-14338 GCA_036521395.1 Steroidobacteraceae bacterium
GATGGGCGTGAAAGCGGTGCCGCCGAGGGCGCCCAGACTGGAGATCGTGAAGCTGCCGCCCTGCATGTCGGCGCCGTCGAGCTTGCCGCTGCGCGCCTTGTGCGACAGCGCGACGAGCGCAGCTGCGATCTCGTAGATGTCCTTGCGATTCGCATCGCGGATCACCGGCACCATCAAGCCGTGCGGCGTATCGGCGGCGAAGCCCACATGGATATATTTCTTGCAGATCAGGTTCTCGCCGCGCGCATCGAGTGAGCTGTTGAAGGCCGGAAACTGCTGCAGGGCCTTGACGCAGGCGCGCACGATGAATGCCAGCGGGGTGAGATTCACTCCGGCGTTGTCGGAGCGGGCCTTGAGTTCCTTGCGCACCGTCTCGAGCTCGGTGATGTCGGCATCATCGAATTGGGTGACGTGTGGCAGATTCACCCAACTGGCATGCAGCCGCGAACCGGAAATGCGCTGCACGCGACTGATGGGTTTGACCTCAACGGCGCCGAATTGCGCAAAATCCGGCACCGTCACGCTGGGCCAGGGCCGGCCGGCCGCAGCGCCGGCGCCGCCGACGCCGCCCGCCGCGCCCGCCAGCACCGACTTGACGTAGCCCTTGACGTCCTCCTCCGTGATGCGTCCCTTCTGGCCCGTACCTTGTATGCGCATGAGGTCGGCGCCGAGCTCGCGCGCAAACTTGCGTACCGACGGGCTGGCGTGCGCGCGCGCTATGCCTTTGTCGTACGCCGCCGGTGCCGGCTGCGCCAAAGCCGCGGCTACGCGCAACGTGTCGTCGGCGTCAGGGTGCGTCGCCGCCGGACCGGGCGCAGGCGCTGCCGGGCTTGGCGTGACCGGCGCGGTCGCGGAGCCGGACGTCTTCGTCTCGGGTCGGGGCGCCGTCGCCGCGGGCTTGGACGCCGTCGCCGCGGGCTTGGACGCCGTCGCTGCGGGCTTGGACGCCGTCACCGCGGGGCCCCCTTCGACCTTGAGCGTTGCGATCGGCGAGCCGCTCGAGACATGCGCGCCCTTGTCCACGTGCAGCTTCTCGATGACGCCGGCCTCGGGCGAAGGCACGTCCATCGTCGCCTTCTCGGTCTCAAGCGTCAGTAGCGGCGTGTCGATCTGCACCGCATCGCCGGGGCGCACCAATACCTCGATGACGGCCACGTCGTGGAAGTTACCCAGATCGGGCACATGAATCTCTTTCGACGGCAAGGCTATTCCTCGAGTCTCAGGAGTTGAGCGGATCGGCCTTGTTCGGATCGATGCCGAGTGTCTGTACAGCCTCGACCACGATTTTGCGCTCGATCTCCCCCGCATCGGCCAACGCCCTGAGCGCCGCCAGCGCAATGAAATTGCGATCGACCTCGAAGTGGCGGCGAAGCTCGGCGCGCGCGTCACTGCGGCCGAAGCCGTCGGTGCCGAGGGCGACGTACGGCGCGCTCACCCACGGCCGGATCTGGTCGGGCACGTTGCGCACGTAATCGGTGGCCGCAACGATGGGACCCTGGCATTCGCGCAGCAGGTTCTGCACGTACGCGAGGCGCGGCGCCTCAGCCGGATGCAACAGGTTCCAGCGCTGGCACTCGAGCGCTTCACGTCGCAGCTCGCTGAAGCTCGTGATCGAGAGCACCTCGGCGCCCACCCCGAACTGCTTTTCCAGCAGCTCGGCCGCGGCCAGGCACTCGCGCAGGATCGTGCCGCTGCCGAGCAGCGTCGCGCGCGTGCTGCCGGCCCCGGCGCCGCGCAGGCGGTAGCCGCCCTTGATGATTCCCGGCACCGCGTCGGGCGGCAGCGCAGGCTGCGCATAATTCTCGTTCATCACCGAGATGTAATAGAAGACCCCCTCGTTGTCGGCGTACATGCGCTTGAGGCCGTCCTGGATGATCACGGCGAGTTCGTAGGCGTAGGCCGGATCATAGGCGCGGCAGTTCGGCACCGTGGTCGCGACCAGCTGGCTGTGGCCGTCCTGGTGCTGCAGCCCCTCACCCGCCAGCGTGGTACGCCCGGCCGTGCCGCCGAGCAGGAAACCGCGTGCACGCATGTCGCCCGCCGCCCAGATGAAGTCACCGGTCCTCTGGAATCCGAACATCGAGTAGTAGATGTAGAAGGGCACCATGCTGATGCCGTGGTTGGCGTAGGAAGTCGCCGCTGCAATCCACGAGCAGGTCGAGCCGGCCTCGTTGATCCCCTCCTCGAGCATCTGGCCCTTCTTGTCCTCGCGATAGGACATCAGCGTCTCGGCATCGACCGGCGTGTAGAGCTGACCCACCGCGGAGTAGATGCCGATCTGGCGGAACAGGCCCTCCATGCCGAAGGTGCGCGCCTCATCGGGCACGATGGGCACGATGTGCCGGCCGATGTTCTTGTCCTTGAGCAGCACCGTCAGGATGCGCACGAACGCCATCGTGGTAGAGATCTCGCGCTCTGCGGTGCCGTCCAGCACCGAGCGAAACGCCTCGAGCGGAGGCACCGCCAGGGCCGCTGCGGCCGCCATGCGCACGGGCAGGTAGCCGCCCAGGGCCTTGCGACGCGCATGCAGGTAGCGCATCTCCGGGCTGTCCTCGGCCGGCTTGCGAAACGGCAGTCCCGCGATGTCCGCGTCCGATACCGCAATATTGAAGCGATCGCGCAGCGCCTTGAGCGCACTCTCATCGAGCTTCTTCTGCTGGTGCGCCACCATCTGGCCCTCGGCACTCTTGCCGAGACCAAAGCCCTTGACGGTCTTGGCGAGGATCACCGTTGGCTGGCCCTTGCAGTTCACCGCGGCGTGATAGGCCGCATATACCTTGCGCGCGTCGTGTCCGCCGCGATTGAGGTACCAGATGTCATCGTCGGACATGTTGGCCACCATCTCCTTCAACACCGGGTCCTTGCCGAAGAAGTACTCGCGCGTATATGCCCCGCCCTTGGCCTTGAAGTTCTGGTACTCGCCGTCGACGCACTCCTCCATGACACGCTGCAGATTGCCGCCGGTGTCGCGCGCCAGTAGCGGATCCCAGCGTGAACCCCAGATGACCTTGATGACATTCCAGCCGGCGCCGAGAAACGCCGCCTCGAGCTCCTGGATGATCTTGCCGTTGCCGCGCACCGGGCCGTCAAGGCGCTGCAGATTGCAGTTGACGACGAAGATCAGATTGTCGAGCTTCTCACGCACCGGCATGGTCAGGGCGCCCATCGATTCCGGCTCGTCCATTTCCCCGTCACCGCAGAAGGCCCACACCTTGCGATCCGACGGGGCCACCAGGCCGCGATTCTCGAGATAGCGGATGAAGCGCGCCTGGTAGATCGCCATCATCGGCCCCAGGCCCATCGACACGGTCGGGAACTGCCAGAAATCGGGCATCAGCCACGGGTGCGGATAGGAAGACAGGCCGTTGCCGCCGACCTCCTGCCGAAATCGGCTCAACTGCCCTTCGCTGAGCCGGCCCTCGAGGTAGGCGCGTCCGTAGATGCCCGGCGAGGAGTGCCCCTGCATGTAGACCAGGTCCCCCGGATGCGAAGCGCTCGGCGCGCGCCAGAAATGATTGAAGCCCACCTCGTAGAGCGTCGCTGAGGACGCATAGCTCGAAATGTGCCCGCCGTACTCGCTCGACTTTCGGTTGGCCTGCACCACCATGGCCATGGCGTTCCAGCGTATGTACGCCTCGATGCGCCGCTCGATGGCCCGGTCGCCCGGGTATTCGGGCTGGGCGGTCACCGCGATGGTGTTGACGTAGGCCGTGTTGGGTCGGAAAGGCAGATACGCTCCCGATCGGCGCGTGTGGTCGATCAGCCGCTCGAGCAGGTAATGGGCACGCTGTGGCCCTTCTGCGCGCAGCACCGAATCGATCGAAGCGAGCCATTCGCGCGTCTCGACGGGGTCCAGGTCAGCAGGGGTAGTGACGTCATTCATATCGCAATTCTAGTGCTTTCCGGCGGCCTGCGCCTGCATCCGGCAGACCCTCGGCGACGCTGTGATAGGATGCCTGCCGTAATGCTCCGCGCTGCGAGCGGCCGGCATGGTCCAAGATCCCAATTAGCATGGTCAAGCACAAGCGGCGGCCGCGGCCGCCGTCGGCAGCGACGCTACCCGATCGCACCCTCGCGACGCTCAGGCGCCATTCCAAGCTCCCGAGCGAGCGCACCGCCGCGACTCTCGATGGCCTGGTGGTGCTCGCCGCGCCTGACGAGGTGCGCCTTTGGTCACGCTTGCCCGAGCCGCAGCGCTGGCTCGGACTTCGCGGCCGCGCCAAGCCCGCAGCGCTCAAGTGGCACACCGCTACTCTCGGCAATGCGCGCCAGACTCAGGTGCTCCTGGGCTATGTAAAAACCGACGCGAGCAGCTTCGAGCGCCTGAGCTTTGCCGGCGCGCTGATGCGCGAACTCGGCGGCCGCCGCCCGGCGCATCTGGGAATCATCGTCGATGCGTCGCTGCCCGACGCGGCCCTGTGGTGCGAGGCATTGCTGACCGCGGCATGGACCGAGAGTTTTGCGCTGCCGGACTTCCGCAGCCGGCCAGCCGAGCGCTGGCGGCTGCGCTCGATCGAGCTGTATGCCGCGCCGTCGCTGCCCGTGGAGCGCATCGCGGCCGGGGCCCGCGCCGGCAATCTGGTGCGCACCCTGACGGCACTGCCGCCCAATCGCCTCGATGCGCCGGCCTATCGGCGGCTGCTGCGTGTGCTCGCACGCCGGCACGGCCTGCGAATGCGCTGGTACTCGGAAGCCGAACTCAAGCGCCTCGGCGCGGGCGCCTTCCTGGCCGTCGCGCACGGCAATGCGGCGCGCACGGCCGGCATAGCGCACCTTCGCTGGCGGCGCCACCCCGGCTCCCGCGTGCGCGCGGCGGACGTCGCTCTGGTGGGCAAGGGCATTCTGTTCGACACCGGCGGGGTGAATCTCAAGTCGCACCGCTCCATGCTGGACATGCACACCGACATGGCCGGCAGCGCGGTGGCACTGGCCTGCCTGGTGGCGCTCGCGGAATTGAAAGCGGACGTATCCGCCGATGCCTGGCTCGCGATCACCGAGAACAACACCGGACCCAATGCCTACCGTCCCCAGGATGTGGTACGCGCGAGCAACGGCCTCACCATCCAGGTGATCCACAGCGATGCCGAGGGGCGCATGGTGCTCGCCGATACCCTGAGCCTGGCCGCGCGCACCAAGCCGAAGCTCATGATCGACTTCGCCACACTGACCGGCGCCTGCATCCAGGCGCTGACCGAGCGCTACAGCGGCGTATTCACCAATCGGCCCGCGCTCGCCGAGTTGCTGCTCGCGGCCGGCCGCAACAGCGGCGAGCGGGTGTGGAATTTTCCCCTCGATGAGGATTTCGACAGCGATCTGCACAGCACCGTCGCCGATGTGTTGCAGTGTGCGGTCGAAGGCAAGGGCGACCATATACTGGCCGCCCGCTTCCTGCAGCGTTTCGTCGCCGACGTGCCGTGGGTGCATGTGGACCTGTCCTCCGCCACCCGTCGCGGCGGTCTCGCACACGTAGGCACCGAGATCACCGGCTTCGGGGTCCGTTGGGCGCTCGAGTTGCTGCTGTCGCCAAAGCGCCTGACATGAGCCGCGAACTCACGCTGCGCCGCCCCGACGACGCCCACCTGCATCTGCGCGACGGTGCCGCACTCGAGGCGGTGCTGCCGTTCTCAGCCGCGCGCTTCGCGCGCGCCATCGTCATGCCCAACCTCGTGCCGCCCCTCACCACCACGGCCATGGTCCTCGAATACCGCGATCGCATTCGCGCCGCGCTCGCGCCGGGCACAGTCTTCGAGCCGTTGATGACGCTGTTCCTGACGGACCGGACCGACGCCGCCGAGATCACGCGCGCCGCCCGAAGCGGTGCCGTATTTGGCTGCAAGCTCTACCCGGCCGGCGCCACCACGCATGCCGAATCCGGCGTGTCCGACATCGCTCGGCTCGAGCCCGCGCTCGAGGCAATGAGCGCGCTCGACCTGCCGCTGCTGGTGCATGGCGAGGTCACCGATCCGGCCGTCGACGTCTTCGACCGCGAGGCCCGATTCATCGAACGGGTGCTCGCGCCGTTGTGCGAGCGCTGGGTGCGCCTGCGCATCGTGCTCGAGCACGTCACCACCCGCGAAGCCGTGCAGTTCGTCCGCGCTGCCCGCCCCGGAGTGGCTGCAACCGTCACCCCCCAGCACCTGCTGCTCAATCGCAATGCGTTGTTCGCCGGCGGCCTGCGCCCGCATCACTACTGCCTGCCGGTGCTCAAGGAGGAGCGCGACCGGCTGAGCCTGCTCGAGGCCCTCGCGGAGGGACACCCGCGCTTCTTTCTCGGCACCGACAGCGCGCCGCACGCGCGCGCCGCCAAGGAAAGTGCCTGCGGGTGCGCGGGGATCTTCAGCGCGCATGCCGCCATCGAACTCTATGCGGAAATCTTCGAAACCGAGGGCATACTGCCGCGACTGCCGGCGTTTGCCGCTGAATTCGCCGCCGACTTCTACCGGCTGGCGCGCAATGAGGAGTCGATCACGCTGATCAAGGAACCCTGGACCGTCCCCGCGAGCTATCCCCTGGGCACCGCCGAGCTCGTGCCGCTGCGCGCCGGTGAATCCATCGCCTGGCGCCTCCAGCGCATCGCTGCATGAGCCAGATCCCGGACAACCCGCCCGCGGTGGTAGCGCAAGCCGCGGCCGGCGCCGTCGTACCGCTCATGGCGCGGCGCTTCCGTGGCTTTCTGCCGGTGGTCGTCGATGTCGAGACCGGCGGCTTTCAGCCCAGCACCGATGCGCTGCTGCAGATAGCGGCGGTGCTGATAGAGATCGATGGACAGGGCCGGCTGTTTCGCGGCGAGACGCATTCCTACCACGTGCGACCGTTCGAGAACTCGCGCCTGGATCCAGCCTCGCTGCAGGTCAACAAGATTGATCCGTGGCACCCGCTGCGACCGGCCATCGACGAGAGCGATGCGCTGCAGCGCATATTTCGCGCCATTCGGGCTGCGATCCGCATACACGGCTGCCGCCGCGCGGTGCTGGTTGGTCACAATGCCTCGTTCGACCTGGCGTTCCTGAATGCGGCCGTCGCGCGCACCGGCCTGAAGCGCAATCCCTTCCACCCGTTCTCGAGCTTCGACACTGTGACCCTGGCCGGCGCGGCACTGGGGCAGACCGTGCTTGCCAAGGCGAGCGTCGTCGCCGGTCTCGGATGGGACAAGTCTTCGGCACATTCAGCCACCTACGATGCCGAACGCACTTCCGACCTGTTCTGCCTGACGTGCAACGAGCTCGCGGGCAGTTTCACGCGCGCCGAGCAGCGCGCGCGCGCGCTGGGCTGGCCCGCCGTGACCGTCGTGCCAGCCGACCCGGAAGAGGATTAGGCCGTGACCGCGCCCGCGGTTTCGAGTAGCTGTTTGAGCTCGCCGCTGCGGTACATCTCGAGCGCGATATCGCAACCGCCCACCAGCTCGCCATTGACATAGAGCTGCGGATAGGTCGGCCAGTTCGAATAGTGCTTCAGACCCTCGCGCAGCTCGGGATCTTCGAAGATATTGACGTGATGGAACTGCGCGCCGAGGTTGCGCAGCGCCGAGGCAGTCTGGGCCGAGAAACCGCACTGCGGAAACTCCGGCGTGCCTTTCATGAACAGCACCACGGGCGCGCTGCTGAGCTCCTTGCGGATCCGATCGTTGACATCCATTGCTTTCACCTGACCAATGCCTGGGCTGACCAAAGTAGCCTGTACGTTGAATTATGGGGGTCGCTGACCTATTCTTCAAAGCGATTTCGGTGACCCTGTCAATCAGAACAACAACTTATGCGAGGACTGCCATGAACCCGCTCAGCTCGGTACGCGGCGCGATCATGGCGGGCGTCATTCTCGCCGTGATCATGATGCTCGCTATCGAGCCCCGAGGTTTTGCCGAGCTCGGACTGGCGATCTGGATTCACATCGTTGCCGGGGTCATGTGGATCGGCCTGCTCTACTATCTCAACGTCGTCCACGCACCGGGCCTTGAAGCGGCGGCGGCCGACCGCGGCGGCCCCGGTGGCGCCGGCCTCAACAAATACATCGCGCCGCGCGCGCTGCTGTGGTTCCGCTGGTCGGCGGTGGCGACGTGGCTCACGGGGGTGTGGTATCTCGCGCGCGCCAACAATCTGGCCAACGCCATGAGCCTCGGCCGCCTCGGCCGGGACCATTACGGCCTGGTGATCGGAATCGGCGGCTGGCTCGGCACGATCATGCTGCTCAACGGATGGCTGCTCATCTGGCCCGCCCAGAAGCGGATCCTGGGGCTGGTCCCCGCCACCGAGCAACAGCGAGCGCAGGCGCGCAGAGTCGCGGGCCTGGCCAACAGGGTCAATTTCGTGCTGTCCGTTCCACTGCTGCTGTGCATGGGTGGCGCCAACCACCCCCTGCCGTTCTGAACAGTACCCTTCCTCCCGATCTGTCCGAGCAAGTCGCGCGCGCGCTGCACGAGGACATCGGCTCGGGCGATGTTACTGCGGGCCTGATAGCACCGGACGCGCGCAGCCATGCACGCGTCCTGTGCCGCGAGCCTGCGGTGCTGTGCGGCACTGCCTGGTTCGACGAGACCTTCCGGCAGCTCGACCCGTCGGTGCAGATCCTCTGGCAGTGCCGCGAGGGCGCGGGCGTGGCTGGGGGCGCCATGCTGTGCGAGCTGCACGGCCCGGCGCGCGCGATCCTGACCGGCGAGCGCACTGCGCTGAATTTCCTGCAGCTCCTATCGGCCACGGCGAGCGCCGCGCAGCGCTACGTTGCCGCCGTCAGTGGCACGTCATGTCGGATTGTGGACACGCGCAAGACCATTCCGGGATTGCGCTCGGCGCAAAAGTACGCCGTGCGCTGCGGCGGCGGCGGCAATCACCGGCTGGGCCTGTACGACATGGTGCTGATCAAGGAAAACCATATCGCGACAGCCGGCTCCGTTGCGGCTGCCGTAGCCGCCGCGCGCCGCCAGGCCCCGCGACTGCGAGTCGAAGTCGAAGCGGAGAATCTCGAGCAGGTCCGGGAAGCCCTGGCAGCCCAGGTGGACATCATCATGCTCGACGATTTCACACTCGAGCAGATGCGTGCCGCGGTGGCCATGAATCGTACGCACCCGCAGCCGGTGCAGCTCGAGTCCTCGGGCGGGGTCACGCTCGAGAGCGCGCGCGCGATCGCCGAGACCGGCGTCGACTACATCTCGATCGGTGCCCTCACCAAGAACGTGATCGCCATCGATCTGTCGATGCGCATCGTCAACGGCTAGACGACGCCCGGCCTATCGACGCCGGGCATCATCGACGCCCGGCGTCAGCAGGTTTGTTCAGCTGAAAGACGGCGCGGCGGCCGCGCGCTCAGTTGGCGCCTCCGGAGGTCGGCGGCGTGGCTGGCGCGGCCGGCTCGCCCGGCGTCGGCGTCGTCGCGCTCGGCTTGGGCAGTATGCTCACCAGCTCGACGTCGAAGTCCAGCACCGCTCCCGGCATGATGGTCGGCATCTGTCCGCGATCGCCGTACGCGAGGCTCGAGGGGCAGACAACGCGGCTTTTGCCGCCGACCTTCATGAGCTGCAGTGCCTCGGTCCAGCACGGGATGATGCCGCTCAGATTGAGCGTCACGGGCTGACCGCCGTGCTTGGCGGAGCTGTCGAACACGGTGCCGTCGGCGAGCTTGCCCTCGTAGGTAACGGTCACGCGGTCGGTGCGGCTCGGGCTCGCCCCGGTGCCTGCGCGCTCGGAGATGAACACCAGGCCGCTGGCGGTTTTGCGGGCACCGGGCACTGCCGCCGCCTTGTCGAGGACGGCCTGCCCGACCTGCTTCTGGTGCTCATCGATGGCCGCGACGCGCTCGCGTTGCAGCGCCTGCAGCTTTGGCACGTAGGATTCGGCGTCGACGCCGGGGCGATGGTAGAACCCGTCGACCAATCCCGCCTGCACCTGTTTGAATTCGGCAGGCGAGAGCTGGAATGCATCAAGGTTGTGGCTGATCAGCACGCCGAGCGCATACAGCAACTTGTCATCGTCGCTGGCCGGCACCGCGCTTTTTTCCGATGACGCGCTCTTGGTGGCCGCCGCACCGGGCTTTGCCGCGCTGGCTGCCACGGCTGGTTGCACTGCAGCCAACGCCAGCAGCGCGGCGGCTGCGGTAATTGCTGCGGCGGCCGGCCACGAACGGAAAAAATTTCTCATCGCACGAGTCTCCTTGAATTCGTTGCAAAGTTCCGCTGCCGCACGGTGATCGCCTGCGGTGCGGCTTGCTGAGCCGGGTGAGCTTGACTATGGCGGGCAAAGTATAGCGGGTTAATATCCCAATCAAGCTTCATTCCTGCCCGACCGGCCACGAGGCCACCCGAAGCCGCGGCGCCGGCTGATGCATGCAAAGGAGGCCGCCGGTGTCCGAGCTGTCCGCGAGCGCTACCGAGACCGATGAATGGTCCGAGTGGCTACTGCATCGCCGTCACGCAGACGATCCAGCCTTTGGTCACATCGTGCGCGCCGAGGTGGAGCGCTACGCCGACCGCGTGCTGGAGGCCGCACGGCTTGCGCCAGGCATGGTCCTCGCCGACATTGGCGCCGGCGAGGGCGTGGTGGCCTTCCGTGCCATCGAGCGCGTCGGCCCTTCCCTGCGCGTCGTGCTGACCGACATCTCGGCAAGTCTGCTGCGTCACGTGGAGATGCTGAGCATCGAGCGCCAGGTGCGAGGGCAGTGCAGCTTCGTGCACTGCCCCGCCGATCGGCTCACCGGCATCCCGAATGCCTCGGTGGATGTCGTGACGACCCGCGCCGTGCTCGCCTATGTGGCGGACAAGACCGCCGCGCTGCGCGAGTTCAATCGCATTCTCAAGCCCGGTGGCCGCATCTCGCTCGCGGAACCGGTGTTGCAGGACGATGCGCTTATGGCTGCCGCCCTGCGAACCATGATAGAGACCGGAACCGCACGCGCTGACGATCGGTTCCTGCCGCTGCTGCACCGCTGGAAGGCTGCGCAGTATCCGGACACACCGGAAAAAATCGCCGCCAGCCCGATCTCCAGCTACTCCGAACGCAATCTCTTCGACTTCGTCCGGACCAGCGGCTTCGTCGAGATCCATCTGGAGCTGCATATCGACATGCTGCCCTCCATCATCCGCTCCTGGGAGGTGTTTCTCGATTTCTCGCCCCATCCGTGGGCGCCGACGCTCCGGGCGATTCTGGCCGAGCAATTCGCGCCGGAAGAGCGGGCGTTCTTCGAGCAGACGGTGCGCCCCATCATTGAGTCGCCCCAGGCCGTGACCACCAGCCGCATCGCCTACCTCAGCGCGCGCAAACCTCTCGCGACTCAATCAGGCGGGATGATCGACAGCGCGATCCTGGCGATGAATCGATGAGGCAATGAGGCAAGCACCGAGCACCGGGGCCGCCTCCGGCTCGCCGGCGGCCGTGACTCAGCTCTCGGGCCGCAGGTGCGGAAAGAGCAGCACGTCGCGGATCGAAGCCGAGTCGGTCAGAAACATGACCAGGCGGTCCACGCCCAGCCCCAATCCCGCGGTCGGCGGCATGCCGTATTCGAGCGCGCGGATGTAGTCCGCATCGTAGTGCATGGCCTCCTCATCGCCCGCATCCTTGCGCAGCGCCTGGGCTCGAAACCGCTGCGCCTGCTCCTCCGGATCGTTGAGCTCGGAGAACCCGTTGGCCAGCTCGCGCCCGGCCACGAAGAACTCGAATCGATCCGCCAGGAACGGGTCGGCGTCGCTGGCGCGCGCAAGCGGAGAGACCTCGAGCGGATAGGCATGGACGAAGGTTGGATCGAGCAGCGCCTGCTCGACAGTCTTCTCGAACAGGCCGATCTGCAGCTTGCCGGCCCCATCGTGCTCGGCGTACACGATTCCGAGCCGATCGCAGGCCGCGCGCAGGTGGGACACCTCACGCAGGCGGGCGCGCTCGAGTCCCGGGTTGTGCTCGAGCAGCGCGGCCTCGAGCGTGACACGCGCGAACGGCTGCGACAGATCGTAGTCGCGGCCCTGGTAGCGCATCCTGCGGCTGGCGAACAGCCCGTCGGCCAGCCCGTGCAGCAGCCGCTCGGTGAGATCCATGAGCTCGACGTAGTCGGTATAGGCCCAGTACAGCTCGAGCATCGTGAACTCGGGGTTGTGCTGCGTCGAGACACCCTCGTTGCGGAAATTGCGGTTGATCTCGTAGACGCGCTCGAAACCGCCGACCACCAGCCGCTTGAGATACAGCTCCGGGGCAATGCGCAGATACATCGTCAGATCGAGCGCATTGTGGTGCGTCACGAACGGCCGGGCGGCCGCCCCGCCCGGTATCGGCTGCATCATCGGCGTCTCGACCTCGATGAAATCGAGCGCATCGAGAAAATCGCGCAGGTAGCGCAGGATGCGCGTGCGCGTCACGAACACCTCGCGGCTGCGCTCGGTCATGATCAGGTCGACGTAGCGGCGGCGGTAACGCAGCTCGGTATCGGCCACGCCGTGCCATTTGTCGGGCAGCGGCCGCAGCGACTTCGCCAGCAGCCGCAGCGACTCGACCCGCACCGAGAGCTCGCCGGTGCGGGTGCGGAACAACAGGCCGGCCGCGCCAAGCATGTCGCCGACGTCGTAGCCCTTGAAAGCCTCGTACACCGCACCGAGATCGCTCTCGGACAGGAATAGCTGTATCTGGCCGCTGCGGTCCGCGATCTTGGCGAAGCTCGCCTTGCCCATGACGCGTTTGAACATCATGCGCCCGCCCACGCGCACGCGCACCGGATTGGCTTCGAGCCACACGGCGTCGCGATCCGCGTAGCTCGAGAGGAGCTGCGCGGCGAGCGCATCACGCCTGAATGCATTGGGATAAGCCGGACCCTGCGCGCGCTGGTGCGCGAGCTTGGCGCGCCGCTCCGCAATCAGCCGGTTCTCGTCGTCGTTCACAATCCCGCCTTGAGACTGGCTTCCATGAATTGGTCCAGCCCGCCATCGAGCACCGCGGCGGTGTTGCCGACTTCCACGCCGGTGCGAAGATCCTTGATGCGCGACTGATCCAGCACGTAGGAGCGGATCTGGTTGCCCCAGCTCACGTCGGACTTCGCGTCCTCGAGCACCTTGGCCGCAGCGTTGCGCTTGTTGACCTCCAGTTCATACAGCTTGGCCTTGAGCATCTTCATGGCCATCGAGCGATTCTTGTGCTGGCTGCGCTCGTTCTGGCAGGCGACCACGATACCGCTCGGCAGGTGCGTGATGCGCACGGCCGACTCGGTCTTGTTGACGTGCTGCCCGCCGGCGCCGCTCGATCGGTACACGTCCATGCGCAGATCCGCCGGATTGATCTCGACGGCAATGTCATCGTCGACCTCCGGCGACACGAACACGGAGGCAAACGAGGTATGGCGCCGATTGCCCGAGTCGAACGGCGATTTGCGCACCAGCCGGTGCACCCCGGTCTCGGTGCGCAGCCAACCGTAGGCGTATTCGCCCTGCACCGCGACGCTCGCGCTTTTGATGCCCGCCACCTCGCCCGGGCTGGTATCGATGACCTCGCAGGCGAAGCCGCGCGAGGCGCCCCAGCGCAGGTACATGCGCAGCAGCGTCTGCGCCCAGTCCTGCGCCTCGGTGCCCCCGGCGCCGGCCTGGATGTCGAGGAAGGCGCTGTGGGCGTCCATCTCGCCGCGGAACATGCGCTTGAATTCGAGCCGCCGCACCCCGGCCTCGAGCGAGCCGGCGTCGCGCTCGATATCACGCGCCGTGGATTCATCGTTCTCGCGCTCGGCAAGCTCGAGCAGTTGCGCCGCATCGCTGACCGCGGTGTTGGTGCGATCGAGCTCCTCGAGCTCGGCGCTCAGGCGCGCGCGCTCTCGCCCGAGCTCCTGGGCACGCCCAGGGGCGCTCCAGACGGCGGGATCCTCCAATTCGCGGGTTACTTCTTCGAGACGCTCTTTCTTGCGATCGTACTCAAAGAAACCCCCTCAAGGAGACGGCACGTTCCTCGAGATCTTTGAGCGTACGCTTGAGCTGGCTGACTTCCATCGGCGGCATACTAGCATGCACCGCGGCCGCGCGGCCTCAGGGTGGCAGCACGTGCTCGATCAGGAACTGCAATCGCCGCTCACCCATGTACTCATTGCTGTCGAGGCGGTATACCAGCCGCACCGCGCCGCTCGGCAGCGGCGCGGGCTCGGCGGCATCGACAAAATTGAAGGCGATGGCATCGAACTGTCCGCGACCTTCGGGCGCGCGCAGCCCGAGCTTGAGATGGCGTTCGCCTACGACGCGCGCCGATTGCACGCAGAACACACCGTCGAACAGCGGTTCGGGAAAGCCCGGTCCCCAAGGGCCGCCCTCGCGCAGCGCCTGCGCCGTGGTGAGCGCGAGCTCGACGCCCGTGAGCTCGCCGTCGGTTTCGACGACGTCCGGGGAGCCGCGCAGGCC
>DATDHV010000172.1:0-12036 GCA_036521395.1 Steroidobacteraceae bacterium
GGCGCTTGTCGCGCCGCGCGACGCGCTGGCGCTCGGAGTCCTCCTCGGCCTCTCCGAGCGCCTTCTCGGCCTCGTCGAGCCGGCTGCGCAGGTCGCCGGCATCGAGGCTGTCGGGCTCGTGTGCCTCCTCGATGAGCAGCAGGGCACGATTGTTGGCCATCTGCAGGTAGCCCTCGGACTGCGCGAAGGACACGACCTCGGAGTCGGTCTTGTACAGCCGCAGCTCGGTGGGATCGAGCATCGCCAGGATCGGCTGATGGTGGGCGAGCACGCCGATCGAGCCGATCGTGGTGCGGGTGGAGACCATCTGCACCTCGTCGGAGAACACCTCGCCGTCGGGGGTGAGGACCTGCACCTGGAACTTCTCGTGCTCGGCCACCGGTTACCCTGCCTCGGTCCCGCCGTTGTCCTCCGAGCCTGAGTCCTGCTCGGAGCCGGAGCGCTCCTCGGACTTGCTCTCGTCAGAGTCATCGGAGTCGGAGTCGTCGTCCTTGTTGCCGCCGGCCTCGGACACGACCTCGTCGATCGAGCCCTTCATGAAGAAGGCCCGCTCGGGCAGGTCGTCGTGCTTGCCCTCCAGGATCTCCTTGAAGCCGCGGATCGACTCCGCGATCGGCACGTACTTGCCGGGGGTCCCGGTGAACTGCTCGGCGACGAAGAACGGCTGGGAGAGAAAGCGCTCCATCCGGCGTGCGCGGTTGACGGTCACCTTGTCCTCGTCGGAGAGCTCGTCGATCCCCAGGATCGCGATGATGTCCTGCAGCTCCTTGTAGCGCTGCAGCAGCGCCTGCACGCCGCGCGCGGTGTTGTAATGCTCCTCGCCGACCACGAGCGGATCGAGCTGGCGGCTGGTGGAGTCGAGCGGATCGACTGCGGGGTAGATGCCCAGCGCGGCGATCTGGCGTGACAGCACCACGGTGGCGTCCAGGTGCGCGAAGGTCGTGGCCGGGGACGGATCGGTCAGGTCATCGGCCGGCACGTACACCGCCTGGATCGAAGTGATGGAGCCGGTCTTGGTCGAGGTGATGCGCTCCTGCAGCACGCCCATCTCCTCGGCGAGGGTCGGCTGGTAGCCCACGGCCGAGGGCATGCGGCCCAGCAGCGCCGATACTTCGGTGCCCGCGAGCGTGTAGCGATAGATGTTGTCGACGAAGAACAGTACATCGCGGCCGCGGCCGTTGGCCTGCTTCTCGTCGCGAAAGTACTCGGCCATGGTCAGGCCGGTGAGCGCCACGCGCAGGCGGTTGCCGGGGGGCTCGTTCATCTGGCCGTAGACCATCGCCACCTTGGAATTCTCGAGATGGTCGTGATCGATCACGCCCGATTCCATCATCTCGTGATAGAAGTCGTTGCCCTCGCGCGTGCGCTCACCGACGCCGGCGAACACCGACAGTCCCGAATACTGCTTGGCGATGTTGTTGATCAGCTCGAGCATGTTGACGGTCTTGCCGACGCCGGCGCCGCCGAACAGGCCCACCTTGCCGCCCTTGGCGAAGGGCACCAGCAGGTCGATGACCTTGATGCCGGTCACCAGCAGGTCCTGGCCCCCGGCCTGGGATTCGTAGGATGGCGCCGGTCGGTGGATGGGCAGGTGTTCCTTGGCCTGCACCGGGCCACGGTTGTCCTGCGGCCGGCCGAGCACGTCCATGATGCGCCCGAGCGTGCCTTCACCCACCGGCACCGAGATGGGCGCGCCGGTGGTCTCGACGCCCAGGCCCCGCTTGAGCCCCTCGGAAGGACCCATGGCAATGGTGCGCACGACGCCGTCGCCGAGCTGCTGCTGCACTTCCAGCGTCAGGTCCGTGTCCTTGAGCTTGAGCGCCTCGTAGATCCTGGGCACCGACTCGCGTGGAAACTCCACGTCTATGACTGCACCGATGATCTGCGTAATCCTGCCTGTGGCCATGTTCCTACCTCGTTAAACCGCGGCCGCGCCGCCCACGATCTCCGCCAGCTCCTTGGTGATCGCCGCCTGGCGCGCCTTGTTGTAGACCAGTTGCAGCTCGCCGATGATCTCGCCGGCGTTGTCCGAAGCGCTCTTCATCGCCACCATGCGCGCGGCCATCTCCGAGGCCACCATCTCGACCGCGCCCTGGTACACCTGCGCCTCGACGTAGCGCATGAGCAGCTCGTCGAGGATCTGTGCCGCATCGGGCTCATAGATGTAGTCCCAATGCTCCTGCAGCTCGGGGTCCGGCTCGGTCTGCACCGGCAGCAGCTGCATGACCAGCGGCTTCTGCGTCATGGTATTGACGAACTGCGCGTGCACCAGGAACACGCGGTCGACGCGACCCTCGCGGTAGGCATCGAGCATGACCTTGACCGTCCCGATCAGGTCCTTGATGCGCGGGCGATCGCCCAGCCCGCTCGCGCCCCCGAGTATGGGCATGGCGAGCCGGCGGAAGAACGCCAACCCCTTGTTGCCGAGCACGCACAGGCTCGCGGCCGCGCCGCGGGACTGCCACTCACGCGCCAGCAGGATCACGCTCTTGAACAGGTTGGTATTCAGCCCGCCGGCCAGGCCGCGGTCGGTGGAGATGACGATGATGCCGATTGCCTTGGGCTCGCGCTCGATCAGGAACGGGTGCCGGTAATCCGGGTTGGCATGATTGAGATGCCCGATCATGGCCTGCATCTTGGCGGCATAGGGCCGCGAGCTGCGCATGCGATCCTGGGCGCGGCGCATCTTGCTGGCCGCGACCATCTCCATGGCCTTGGTGATCTTCTGCGTGCTCTTGATGCTGGCGATCTTCGAGCGGATTTCCTTGGTGCCGGGCATGGGACTGCGGCGCTCGGCGCTCAGTAGGTGCCGGTGGCGAGAAAATCCTCGCAGATCTTCTTCAGCGCGGCCTCGTGCGGCTTGAGCGCAGGCTCGGCGTTGATGGCGTCGAGGGCCGCGCGGTGGCTCGCGGCCGCGAAGCTCTGCAGCGCCGCCTCGAAATCCACGATCTTGGCGCGCTCTACCTTGTCCATGTAGCCGCTGTTGACGGCATAGATCGACAGCGCCATCTGCGCCACGGACATGGGCGCGTACTGTTTCTGCTTCATGACCTCAGTGACGCGCTGGCCGCGCTCGAGCTGCCGCCGCGTGGCCTCGTCCAGGTCGGAGGCGAACTGCGAGAACGCCGCGAGCTCGCGGTACTGCGCCAGCGCCAGGCGGATGCCGCCGCCGAGGCGCTTGATGATGTCGGTCTGGGCCGCGCCGCCGACGCGCGACACCGAAATGCCGGCGTTCATGGCCGGCCGGATGCCGGCGTTGAACAGATCGCCTTCGAGGAAGATCTGCCCGTCGGTGATCGAGATCACATTGGTCGGCACGAAGGCGGTGACATCGCCGGCCTGCGTCTCGATGATCGGCAGCCCGGTCAGCGAGCCGGTGCGACCCTTGACGCTGCCGCCGCTCGCGTGTTCGACGTATTCCTCGTTGACGCGCGCGCTGCGCTCGAGCAGACGCGAGTGCAGGTAGAACACGTCGCCGGGGAAGGCCTCGCGCCCGGGCGGCCGGCGCAGCAGCAGCGAGATCTGGCGATAGGCCACGGCCTGCTTGGACAGGTCGTCATAGATGATCAGCGCATCTTCGCCGCGGTCCATGAAGTACTCGCCCATGGTCACGCCGGAATAGGCCGACAGGTATTGCATGGCCGCGGGCACCGAGGCCGACGCTGCAACAACGATGGTATGGTCCATCGCGCCGTGCTCGTCGAGCTTGCGCACCACGTTGGCGATCGAGGATTGCTTCTGGCCGATGGCGACGTAGATGCAGCGGATGCCGGAGCCCTTCTGATTGATGATGGTGTCGACCGCGAACGCGGTCTTGCCGGTCTGTCGATCGCCAATGATGAGCTCGCGCTGACCGCGCCCGATAGGCACCATGGCGTCGATGGCTTTGTAGCCGGTCTGCACCGGCTGGCTCACCGACTTGCGATAGATGACCCCGGGGGCCACGCGCTCGATGGCCGCGGTGGCCGTGGCATTGATCGGACCCCTGCCGTCGATGGGGCGGCCCAGCGCGTCGACCACCCGGCCGAGCAGCTCCGGGCCCACCGGCACCTCGAGGATGCGGCCGGTGGTCTTGACGGTGTCGCCCTCGCGGATCGACTTGTAGTCGCCCAGCACCACGGCGCCGACCGAATCCTGCTCGAGGTTCAGCGCCAGGCCAAACAGGTCGCCGGCGAACTCGATCATCTCGCCGTAGCACACGTCGGCCAGTCCGTGGATGCGGCAGATGCCGTCGGTCACGGAGACCACCGTGCCGACGTCGCGCGCTTCGCTGGCGGCGGCGAATTTCTCTATGCGTGAGCGGATGAGGTCGCTGATCTCGGAGGCTTTGATGGACATGGGTCGTTCCTTGGAATGGCTAGCTCGCAATCTGTGAGGCGAGCTGCGCCAGCCCGCCGCGCACGCTGCCGTCAATGACCAGATCGTCGGCCTGCAGCACGGCGCCGCCGAGCAGCGAGGCATCGATCCGGGTGTGCAGACGCACGTCGCGCTCGAAGCGAGCGCGCAGGGCCGCGATGAAGCGCTCGCGTTGCTCGCTGCTGAGCTCCACCGCCGAGCTGAGCGTGACATCGACCACGCGCTCCTGCTCGGCGCGCATCTGCGCGTAGAGCTGCGCGATCTCGGGCAGGTAGTCGAGCCGCTGGTTCGCGGCCAGGACCCCGAGAAAATGGCGCATGTCGGCGTCGAAGGCAGCGCCGCCGATATCGGCGAACAGCGCCGCCAGTTGCTCCCTCGCCACGTGCGGATTGCCGAACAGCGCCCGCACGCGCTCATCGGCGCTCACCTGCGCGGCGAGGCCCAGCTCCTGCGACCACTGCGGCAGGCGCCTCGCGTCGCGCGCCATGGCGAACACGGCCTTGGCGTAGGGCCGCGCTATGGTGACACGTTCGGCCATGGGCGGCTCAGATCTGCGCTACCAGCTTGTCGAGCAGCTGCGCATGCGCACGCGCATCGATCTCGCGCTCGAGCAGCTTGCCGGCGCCGGCTACCGCCAGCGCGGCGACCTGGCGGCGCAGCTCGTCACGCGCGCTCTGCACCTGCAGCGCGATCTGCTGCTCGGCGGAGCCGACGATGCGCGCCCCCTCGGTGGTGGCGCTGCGCTTGGCCGCTTCGACGATCTCGTTGGCCTGAAGGTGCGCCTGGTGCTCGATCTGCTGCGCCCGCTCGCGCGCCTGGCGCACGATCTCATTGACGCGCGATTCCGCGGCCGCCAGATCCTTCTGGCCACGCTCGGCCGCCGCCAGCCCCTCGGCAATCTTGCGCTGCCGCTCCTGCATGGCCTGCGTGATCATGGGCCACACGAATTTCATCGTGAACCACACCAGCGCGCCGAACATGATCATCTGCGCGACGATGGTTGCATTCAGATTCACAGCTCGAGGCCTCCGGAAATGCGCAGCGTCAGTGCGCCGCGTGCGAAATGGCCGCCAGGAACGGATTCGCGAACGTGAAGAACAGTGCGATGCCGACGCCGATCATGGCCACCGCATCGACCAGGCCGGCGACGATGAACATCTTGATCTGCAGCATGGGCACGAGCTCGGGCTGGCGCGCCGCGCCCTCAAGGAACTTGCCGCCGAGCAGGCCGAAGCCGATCGCCGTACCCATTGCACCCATGCCGATCAGGATGGCGACCGCCACGGCCGTCATGCTCTGGATCTGCGCCACATTTGCCACGTTCTCCATGTCAACTCCTTAAAGACTTTGTCGAAGCTCCCGAAACTCTAGTGACTGCGCTCATGCGCCAGCGCCAGGTAGACGATGGACAGCATCATGAAAATGAACGCCTGCAGCGTGATGATCAGCAAGTGGAAGATGCCCCAGGCCAAACCGAGTACGAACTGCACCAGCCATGCCGCGCCGGCGCCGGCCCGCGTCGGCCAGCCCAGGCTCAGCGCGAACAGCGCGATCAGCACGAAGATGAGTTCGCCCGCATACATGTTGCCGAACAGACGCAGACCGAGCGAAACCGGCTTGGCGATCTCCTCGATGATCTTGAGTATGATGTTGAACCACGACAGCCACCAGGTATTGAACGGGTGCAGCAGGAACTCGTTCGCGTAGCCGTGCGCGCCCTTGATCTTGACGCTGTAGTACTGCACCAGCAGGAATACGCTGATCGACATGCCGAAGGTGATGTTGAGGTCGGTGGTCGGCACCGCCTTGAAGAACTCAAGGCCCGTGGCGTGCTCGCCCACGGTGACGATGTCCACCGGCAGCAGGTCGACGGCGTTCATCAACAGGACCAGGCAGAAGATGGTGATCGCCAGCGGCGCGATCACCCGGTTGGCGACGTGGAAGCTGTCCTTGACCTGCTCATCGACGAATTCGACCACCAGCTCGGCGAAGCCCTGAAAGCCGCTCGGTACCGCCCCGACGTGGCGGCTCGAGATGCGGGCGGCGAGGTAGAAGCTTCCCACGAACAGTACCCCGAGCACGGCCGAGACGCTGAGGCTGTCCAGGTGCAGCGTCCAGAACGGGCTGTTGCCGAAGTGCCAGCTCCAGTAGCTCAAGTGGTGCTGGATGTACTCGCTCACGGACGTGGGCGCATGTGCAGCTTCGGCGGCCATCGGCGATCTCCATCCTCCGTAAGTCAGTCGCTGCTCCGTGCCGGACGGCCTATCTGAGCGTCCGCGCCAGCGTCAACCAGTACACCAAAAATGTGGCCGCGTAGGTCACAAATAAAGGAGCCGGCGCCGGATTCCAGTGGCGCAGCGCCAGCACGAACAGCACCACGGTGACCACCAGTTTCATGGCGGATCCGCGGTAGAAGCTGCGCACGAGCTCCCCAGGCTCCTTGCCGGCGCTGTTGCGCAGGCCGATGAGAACCTGCACCAGCGTCGAGACCGCGCCGATGCCCCCGCCGACCAGCGCCGAGACCGCGGCGCGCGCATCCAGGAACACGTACGAGATCAGGGCGCCGCACAACGCCACCGCAAACTGGCCCGCCACGACGGCGAGCGCCTGGCGCCGCACGGCCGCGAAATCGACGGTGGGCGCGGAAGGGGCGACTGCAGGGCTCCCGGGCAAAGGACGCGCATTATAGGGAGGACGTGTTCAGGCTTCAACGGCTCCGGGCGCGCAGCCTAAGCGCATGAATAGCTACACTATATGCGTCAAAATCCCGTCCAGCTCATCGAGGCTGTTGTAGCGGACCACGAGCCGTCCCTTGCCGTTCTGCGCATGCTCGATGGCCACGCGCGCGCCGAGCTTTTCGCTCAGATCCTCCTGCAGGCGCCGGATGTTGGGATCGACGGGGGCCGCCGGATTCTCGGCCGCGCTGCGGGCCGGCTGGCTCATCTGGCGTACCAGCGCTTCGGTGTCCCTGACCGACAGGCTCTTACTCACCACCAGCGCCGCCACCTCGATCTGTGCCCGGCGCTGAGGCAGGCCCAGCAGGGCGCGGGCATGTCCCATCTCGATCTCGCGCTTCGCCAGCCGCTCGCACACTTCCTCAGGCAGCTCCAGCAGGCGCAGCAGGTTGGTCACGGCGGCGCGCGAGCGGCCGACAGCCTCGGCCGCCGCCTGGTGCGTGAGCCCGAATTCGGAGATCAGGCGCTCGAGGGCCCGCGCCTCCTCCAGCGGGTTGAGGTTCTCGCGCTGGATGTTCTCGATCAGCGCCATCGCAATCGCGGCCTCGTCCGGCACTTGCCGGATCACGGCCGGGATGTCGCGCAGCCCGGCCTGCTGGGCCGCGCGCCAGCGCCGCTCCCCGGCGATGATTTCGTAGCGCTGCCCGCCGCGCTCGCCGGCCTCCCCGACCGGACGCACGACGATGGGCTGCACCACGCCCTGGGCGCGGATGGATTCGGCCAGCTCCGCGAGGCTCTCGGCGCGCATGTCCAGGCGCGGCTGGTAGCGGCCGCGCTGCAGCAGATCGAGCGGCAGGTACGCAAGCTCGTCCACGCCGTCGCGCCCGGCAGCCACTGGCGCGTCGGCGGGCACGGCGTCCGTGGCGGCGCCGGCGGCGGTGACGGCCGGCCGGGTCTGGCCCAGCAGGTCGGCCAGTCCGCGGCCGAGCGTCGGCTTCTTCAGGCTCATGCGCGCATCATAGCCGCATCCCGCAGCTCTTCCTCACGCCGCAGCATCTCGCCGGCCAGGGCCAGGTAGGCCAGGGCGCCGCGCGAATCCGGGTCGTGCGCCAGCGCGCTTCTGCCGAAGCTGGGCGCCTCGGCCAGGCGCACATTGCGCGGCACGACGGTGCGGAACACGCTAGTGCCGAAATGCATGAGCAGCTGCGCGCTGACCTCGCTCGAGAGATTGTTCCGCGGGTCATACATGGTGCGCAGTATTCCTTCGATGATCAGCCCCGGATTGGCCGTGGCCTGGATCTGCTCGATGGTCGCCACCAGCGCCGACAACCCCTCGAGCGCATAGTATTCACACTGCATCGGAATCAGCACGCTGTCGGCGGCCACCAGCGCATTGACGGCCAGCATGTTCAGGGCCGGCGGGCAGTCGATCAGCATGAGATCGTAGTCATCGCGTATGGGCGCGAGCGCGGTGCGCAAGCGCTGCTCGCGATGCTCGCCCGCGGTCAGCAGGCGCACTTCGGCCGAGGTCAGATCCTGATTGGTGGGCAGCAGCGCAAGTGTCGCGCCGCCGCTGGCCCCACCGCCTGCGCCGCCCGCCACCGCACACACTGCCTCGGCCGCCGTACATTCCCCGAGCAGCACCTCGCAGCTGCCGCGCACCAGAGTCTTCTTGTCGATGCCGCAACCGGCAGTGGCATTGCCCTGCGGATCCATGTCGATGAGCAGCACGCGCCGTCGCATCGCGGCGAAGGAGGCGGCGAGATTCACGGCCGTGGTGGTCTTGCCCACGCCCCCCTTCTGATTTGCGACCGCGATCACACGTTTCATGTCGCAATTAGTCTAGCCCTTGACGGCGCCGGACTACAGGTAAACTGCAGCGATGAAGTTGCTGTCCGGAATCATCGTGGCCGCGGTATTTGCGGTCATGACTTTCGGCCTGTGGGGGTACCTGAATCGCCCCGAGAGCGAGCCGCCCTGGCCGGCGCACATACAAGGCGTGGCCTTCTCGCCCTTCGCCGCCGACCAGAATCCGTTCGGCAGCAAGGACGTGCCGACGGTGCAGCAGATCGATTCGGATCTGCGGCTGCTGGAGAACAAGACCTACGCCATCCGCACCTACTCGGTGCTCGGCACACTCGGCAGGATTCCCGAGATCGCCGCCCATCACCACCTCAGCGTCGCGCTGGGCATCCAGCTCAACCGCAATGCGGACGACAACGAGCAGGAGATGCGCACCGGCATCGCGCTGGCGCGCGAGCACCGCAATGTCACGCGCGTGCTGGTGGGCAATGAGGTGCTGCTGCGCGGGGATCTGGATGCTGCGGAGCTGGAGCGCGAGCTCGATCGGGCGCGCGCCGCGATCCGCCAGCCGGTGGGCTACGCCGACACCTGGGCCACCTGGCTCAAGAACCCGGAGATCGCCCGCCACGTGGATTTCATCGCCGTCCACCTGTTCCCGTACTGGGAGGGCGTCGATGTCGAGTCGGCGGTGGACTACTGCTTTCGCGAGCTCAAGGCCGTGCAGTCCGCCTTTCCGCACAAACCGGTCATCATCGGTGAGATCGGCTGGCCGTCGGAAGGACGCAACCATGCCGCGGCGGTCGCCTCGGTGTCCAACGAGGCACTGTTCCTGCGTCGCTTCCTGGCGCGCGCGCAGAAGGAGCACGAGCGCTACTACGTCATGGAGGCCTTCGATCAGCCCTGGAAGGCGCGCGATGAGGGCGCCGTGGGCTCGTACTGGGGCATCTACGACGTCAACCGGCAGCCGAAATTCGAATTCACCGCGCCCATCGTGCGAATACCCGCGTGGCACATGCTCGCCGCGACCTCGGTGGCCCTGGCGCTGCTGATGCTCGGGGTGTTCTACATGCACAGCGGCTCGCTGCGTACGCGCGGCCGCACGCTGCTCGCCGTCGTGGTCTATGCCGCCGCGACCGTCTCGGTATGGGTCATCTATGACTACACTCAGCAGTACCTGACCCCGGCCAGCGCCCTGGTCGGCTCGCTGCTGATCTTAGGCATGCTCGGCGTGATCGCCGTGCTGTTCGCCGAGGCGCACGAGTGGGCCGAGGCGCACTGGGCCGGCGTCCACGGGCGGCTCCTGACCCCCTCGCGGCCGGCCCGGCCGGCTGCCCGCAAGGTCTCGGTGCACGTGCCCGCCTACAACGAGCCGCCGCAGATGCTGATCGAGACACTCGATGCACTGGCGCGGCTGGACTATCCGAACTTCGAAGTGCTGGTGATCGACAACAACACGCCTGAGGAGGCGGTGTGGCGCCCGGTCGAGGCGCACTGCCGGCGGCTCGGCGAGCGCTTCCGCTTCTTCCATGTGGCGCCGCTGGCCGGCTTCAAGGCCGGCGCGCTCAACTACGCCCTGCGGCAGGCCGCGGCCGACGCCGAGCTCATTGCGGTCATCGACAGCGACTACAGGATCGAGCCGGGGTGGCTCGCCGACCTCGTGCCGAGTTTCGAGGATGCGCGCGTCGCCATCGTGCAGGCGCCGCAGGACTATCGCGATCTGAACGCCAGCGCCTTCAAGGCCATGTGCCACGCCGAGTATCGTGGCTTCTTCTATATCGGCATGATCACGCGCAACGAGCGCAATGCCATCATCCAGCACGGCACCATGACCCTGGTACGCCGCCAGGTGCTCGCGGCCATCGGTGGTTGGGCCGAGTGGTGCATCACTGAAGATGCCGAGCTCGGGCTGCGTGTGCTCGAGGCCGGCTACGAAGCGCTGTACGTCCCGCACAGCTACGGCCGCGGCCTCATGCCCGACACCTTCAGCGACTACAAGCGCCAGCGCTTCCGCTGGGCCTATGGCGCGATGCAGATCCTGCGCCATCACGCGTCCGCCCTGCTGCTCCCCGCAAGCAGCGCGCTCACGGCCGGCCAGCGCTATCACTTCGTCGCCGGCTGGCTGCCATGGCTCGCCGACGGCTTCAACCTGCTGTTCAACATCGCGGCCCTCGCCTGGTCGGTGGCCATGATCCTCGCGCCGCAGAAGGTCGATCCGCCGCTCATGGTGTTCTCGGTGCTGCCGCTGTCGCTGTTCACCTTCAAACTGGTCAAGCTCGTGCACCTGTACACACACCGCGTGGGCATGAACCTGCGCCAGACCGTGGCCGCGGCCATCTCGGGCCTGGCGCTCGCGCACACCATCGGACTTGCCGTGGTGAAGGGGTTGTTCACGGCCCACGAGCCCTTCTTCCGCACCCCCAAGCACGCCCGCCCGCACCGGCTCTTCGCGGCGCTGGCGGCGGCACGCGAGGAGAGCCTGCTCATGCTTGCGCTGTGGGCCTGCGCGATCGGCATCCGCACCATGCCCGATGACCTGGCCAGCACCGACCTGACCGTGTGGCTCGCGGTGCTGCTGATCCAGTCGATCCCCTACGCCGCCGCGCTGCTGGTTTCGCTCGCGAGTGCGTTCAAGCTGCCGGCAGCGCTGCTGGGCCGCGGACCGGGCAGGGTCATGCCGGCTGCCGCACGAAACTGAGAATGTGCCGCTGGGCGTGCAGCCGCGGGACCTCGACCGCGCGCACCTGTGCGAGGCGCCAGCCGCGCGGCAGCTCATCGAGCTCATCCTGCGGATAGCGGCCCTTGAGCGCCACGACGCGCGTGGCCGGTCCGCACAGGCCCTGCACGCTGCCGAGCAGGTCGGGCAGCGCCGCATAGGCGCGCGCGGTGACCGTGTCGAACGGTGTCGCCGGTGCGAGCGTCTCCACGCGCGCCTGCAGCGCCGTGACGTTGGCGAGATCGAGACAGCGCGCGGCGTGAGTCACGAAGCGGATCTTCTTGGCGGCCGAGTCGATCAGCGTGAAGCGTTTGTGCGGCTCGAGCACGGCCAGCGGCAGGCCGGGAAATCCGGCGCCGGTGCCGGCATCGGCGATCAGGCTGCCGGTGAGATCGGGCAGCGCCGCCAGGCTGTCGAGCAGGTGAGCACTGACCATGGCCTCACGCGCGGTGATCGCGGTCAGGTTGTAGCGGCGATTCCAGGTCGAGA
>DATDHV010000173.1:0-5206 GCA_036521395.1 Steroidobacteraceae bacterium
CCTGCGCTACGAGGCGCATCCACGATGGGTGCCGCAGATACAGGTCAACCTCTATCACAAGAGTTCGGACCAGGGAGCGCTGGCCGATACCGCGGATTCGGCCGGCTTGGTCGCCTACCTGAGCCCGGGCATCAGCTTCCAGTGGGCTCATCGCCTCCAGCTCTACGCCGTCACGCAGGTGCCGGTGTACAGCAACCTTCAGGGCTATCAGTTGTTTCCTCACTGGACCGCCACCCTAGGAGTCAGCTTTGGCATATAGGGCACGGCCGGACCGCTGCGTTCGGTGCGCGGCGCTGAGCGCTGCGCTGGTCATGGTGGTGGCTGCCATGGGCGCTGCCGGTGCAACCAGCGCGAGCGGCCCGACGGTGCAGGTGAGCGCCGCGTGGGTTCGATGGCTGCCCGCCAGCCTGCCGGCCGCTGCCTATCTCACGCTGACCAACACGGGCGATCATTCCGCGGTCCTGCGCGGCGCTTCGAGCACTTCCTACCGCCAGGTCTCGCTCCATCGCAGCACCACCCGGCAGGGCATGAGCGCCATGCAGCCGGTGGCCGAGATCACGCTCGCTCCGCATTCCTCACTGAGCTTCGCGGCGGCCGGCTACCACATCATGCTGCAGCAACCGACCCGGGCGGTGAATCCGGGCGGTCATGTGCCCATCGCGCTTCACTTTGCCGACGGCTCGTCGATCACGGCGCTGTTCGAGGTGCGACGACCCGACGCGGGTCCGGCGAACCCATGAGCGCATCCGCCAGAGCCGGCATTCTGATGCGGCGGGCCCGCCGTGCAGCGGTCTGCGGCGCAGCGGCGCTAGGGCTGCTGGGGGCCCGGTCGCTGCTGGGGCCGGCAGCCCTGGCCGGTAGCCTCCACGTGGGCCAGCCAGCGCCGGCGGCCACGCTGGTGACTCTGGATGGCCATCACATCCGCACCCAGGATCTGCGCGGACGCGTGGTGATCCTTACCTTCTGGGCTACATGGTGCGAGCCCTGCCGCGAGGAGTTGCCGCTGCTGTCCGCGTACGCACAATCCCATGCCGCACAGGGCCTGACGATACTGGCCTTCAGCCTGGACACGGCCGAGGATCTGCCCAAAGTCAGGCGGGTTGCCCAGTCGCTCGCCTTTCCCTCGGGCCTGCTGGCCGATTCCAGCGTTCCCGGCTACGGCCGCATCTGGCGCATACCCGTGAGCTTCACGATCGATCGCCAGGGGCGGCTGGTCGATAACGGTTGGAAGGACAGGCCACCCACGTGGACGGCCGAGCGCCTCGAGCGCATCGTGACGCCGCTGCTCAGCGCGAGGCGCTGACCGGAGGAACGGAGGCCTTGCCGGTCCATCCGGCCAGATAGCGCGCTTCCCGCGGGTGCGCTAGCCGGACCCCGAGCGCGGTGGCGCGCCGGGGTTCCCGCTTGATCCAGCGCACCAGGACCCGGGGGCGGAAGAAATCGGCCCACCCGGGAACAGGTGCTGCTCGATCTCGGCCTTGCGCTGCTTCCTGGCCATGTGCGCCCATTCCCGGGCCTTGAGCCGGACCTCGACATAGCCCACGGTGAGCTGCGTCGGCCGCAAACGCGAGAGCCGCACCCGCGCCAGCGAAACAGCGCGGGACGCCTGATACGTCACGATCGACCATCCTGGTTCAGTACGACGACACCTCGAGGCGGCGCAAGCCGGCGCCGCTCATGACCTCCAGACTGACCGGTTCGCTGTCGTCAGCATAGCGCTGGGACAGTGCCGCGCGGCGCATGGCCTTGCGGTCGTAGATCATGTTGTCGAGCCGGCGAACGCGATCATTGAGCTCGCCCGCGATGCCGCCAGGTCGGTTGCGGCCATAGAAGCCGGCGTGAAACGCGCGCGGCGTGGCCGGATAGGCAATCGGGCGCTCGCTGCCTTCCTGTATGCGGCGCACGAGGCTTGCCTGTTCCACGTAACCGAGGCTCACGCGGCTGTCGGTGAAGTGCCGCCGCAGATAGCGCTTGGGCTGCGAAAGATAATCGAGATTCACGTGCGGCGCGATCAGTTGCGCGACGACGGTCCGATCGAAGCAAACGCCCCAGGAGCAATAGTCGCCGCTCGTGAGGTAGTAGCAATCCGGATCGTCCGGAGTGTGAACGCTGCGATTGTGGTTGCGCACGGCGATCGAGCAGAACAGATCCCCGCGCTGGGCATGCACGGCGGCGTGCCAATGAAAGAAGTCGCGCCCGACCATGATGTCCTCTTCGATCAGGTAGACGTAGCGGCGCGCCAGGACGATGGCGTGCATGTAGCCGAGCAGGATGTTGGCGCTGAGCTTGCTGCGCCGGTACGGGCACGCCGGCGCCTGCTGAATCTCGTAGCTCGGCAGGCGCGCCGCGTGACCGTGGATGACGGCGATGTTATCGGCATCGAAGCCGCTGTCGGAGCGGAAGATGACGTGCATGGCCTCGATGCCCTCGGCCTTGCAGAGGTTGTCGATGCAGTGCCAGAGCATCTCGGGCCGCCGCCAGCAGGGCACGAGCACGACGTCGTGATGCCGGTCGGCGAGAGCGCGCTCGCGGCGCGTTGCCGCCTGCACTGCGGTCAGGGCGGCGCGACGGAACTTCCAGCGATCGGTGGCCCACTGCAGCATCGCTCACCCCCTCTACCGTGGCGATTGGCTGCATCAACAATGGCCGCGGGTTCCTTAAATGACCATGGGTGATACGTTAAGATACATTAATAAATGCAAACCTGCGGACGCCGGCGCCGCGGCACTGCCGCTCAGACATTGAAGCGGAAATGCATCACGTCGGCCTCCTGCACCAGGTATTCCTTGCCCTCCAGCCGCAATCGACCGGCCTCGCGCGCGCCGGCCTCGCCGCGATAGCGGATGTAGTCATCGTAGGCGATGACCTCGGCACGGATGAAACCGCGCTCGAAGTCGGTATGAATCACCCCGGCGGCCTGGGGCGCGGTGCTGCCCCGGCGCACCGTCCAGGCGCGCACCTCTTTCGGCCCGGCGGTGAAATAGGTGATCAGGCCGAGCAGTCCGTACGCGGCGTGGATCACGCGATTGAGGCCGGGCTCGGTGAGCCCGAGATCGCGCAGAAACTCGCTCCGCTCCTCCTCAGGGAGCTGGGCAATCTCGGCCTCGATGGACGCACACACCGGCACCACCACCGCGTTCTCGCGCGCGGCGCGCGTGCGCAGCGCGGTCAGGTGCCCGTTGCCGGCGGTCAAACCTGCCTCATCGACATTGGCGATGTACATGACCGGTTTGGAAGTGAGTAGGTGCAGGTCGCGCAGGTCCCCCTCGGCGCCCTGGAGCAGGCGCACGGCCTTGCCCTGATCGAGCAGCGCGCGTGCGCGCTCGAGCTGCTCGCTCCGGCGCGCCGCATCCTTATCGGCGCCGCTCTTCGCGGCTTTGTGAGCGCGCTCGAGCGCTTTGTCCACCGAAGCCAGGTCGGCCAGCGCCAGCTCGGTGTTGACGGTCTCGACATCCGACAGCGGATCGATGCGCCCGGCCACGTGCACGACATCCTCATCCTCGAAACAGCGCACCACGTGGGCCAGCGCGTCCACCTCCCGTATGTGCGCGAGGAACTGATTGCCCAGGCCCTCGCCCTGCGACGCGCCGGCCACCAGTCCCGCGATGTCGACGAATTCCACCGTCGTGGGCAGGATCTTCTGCGGGTGCACGATGGCGGCGAGCGCCTGCAGACGCGGATCGGGCAGCGGCACCACGCCGACATTCGGATCGATGGTGCAGAAGGGATAATTCTCGGCTGCGATCTGCGCGCGCGTGAGGGCGTTGAACAGCGTGGACTTGCCGACATTGGGCAGTCCGACGATGCCGCATTGAATCGCCATGTCCGGCTCCCTAGGCTGCCGGCTCGGCCCGGTTGCCGGCGTGCAGGCGGCTCATCGCCCGCTGTGCGCCGACGCGAAGCAAGTCCGGCACGGCCTCGAGCGCGCGCTGCATGGCCCCATCGATCAGCCCTTGCTCCTCGGCTGTCGGCCGATCGAGCACCGCATCGAGCACCAGATCCTTCGCGCCCGGGTGGCCCACACCCAGACGCAGGCGCCAGAACTCGGCGCCGATGTGCGCGATCACGTCGCGCACGCCGTTGTGGCCGCCGTGGCCGCCGCCCTGCTTGAGGCGCGCGATACCGGGCGGCAGATCGATGTCATCGTGCACGATCAGGATCTCCTCCGGTGTGATGTGATAGAAACGCGCCAGCTCGCCCACCGGCTCGCCGCTGCGATTCATGAACGTGGTGGGCTTGGCGAGCCATAGCTCGCACTCCTCCATGCGTAGCTGTGCCACATCGGCGTGCCGGCGCGTCTCGTGCCGCCAGCTGCCGCGCTGCCGCTCGAGCAGCGCATCGACCAGCCACCAGCCCGCATTGTGGCGGGTGCGCGCGTACTGTCGCCCCGGGTTGCCGAGGCCGACAATGAGCTTGAGCGCGAGTCCGGCCACGGCGGCCCTGACTGCGGCGCTTACTTCTTGCCGCCCTCCTTCTTGGCCGGAGCGGCCTCCTTCTTGGCGGGCGCGCCCTCCTTCTTGGCCTCTTCCTTCTTGGGCTCTTCCTTCTTGGCCGCGTCGACCGCCGCCGGCACCGCCGCTGCGGCCGCCGCGGCCTCGGTCGCCGCCGCCGCCTCGGGCTCGGGCTCCGCCGCGCGCGGGCTGTGCACCGACACCACCGGGGGATTGCGATGCGCGAGCTCGGGGATGACGACGCCCGGGGGCAGCGGGATGTCCCCGAGCAAGCGGGTCTCGTTGAGGTTCATGGCCGACAGATCCAGCTCGAGGAATTCCGGCAGGTCCGCCGGCAGACAACTGATCTCCACGTCCTGCATCAGGTGCGAGACGATGCCGCCCTGGGTCTTGACGCCCGGCGCCACGGCCTCGCCCTTGAAGTGAATGGGCAGGCGGATGCGCAGCCTCTCGCCTTCGACCACGCGCTGCATATCCACGTGCACCACGGCATTGCGCGCCGGGTGCATCTGCACGTCGCGAATGATGGCCGGCTGCGCCTGGGCATCGACGTTGACGCTGATGATGGAGGAATAGAACTTCTCTTTGTCGATCAGCGTCAGCAGTTGCTGGTGATCGAGCGTGATGCTGCGGGGGCCGCCCTGGCCGCCATAGAGCACGGCGGGGACCTTGCCGGCACGACGCAGGCGGCGGCTCGCACCCTTGCCCTGATCGTGACGCGAGTCCGCGCCAACCTGATACGTGATACGCATGAA
>DATDHV010000174.1:0-5962 GCA_036521395.1 Steroidobacteraceae bacterium
CGCACCGGCGCCGGCACGCGCGTGGCCGAGGGCAAGGAGACGCGCGTGGCCGACGGCCACACCTACGTGCTCGAGACCGGCCTGGTGGCGGATCTGGCCATCGTCAAGGCCTGGAAGGGCGACACCGAGGGCAACCTGATCTACCGCAAGACCGCGCGTAATTTCAACCCGGTCATGGCGACCGCGGGCCGTGTCACCGTGGCCGAGGTCGAGCACCTGGTCGAGGTCGGTGCGCTCGATCCGGACCAGATACACACTCCCGGCATCTTCGTGCAGCGCATCCTCGAGGGTCACGGCTATTCCAAGCGCATCGAGCAGCGCACCGTGCGCAAGCGGGGTGGCCATGCCGTGGTCGCGTGAGCAGCTCGCCGAGCGCGCGGCGCGCGAGCTGCGCGACGGCTACTACGTGAACCTCGGCATCGGCATCCCGACGCTGGTCGCGAACTACATCCCCTCCGGCATGAAAGTGGTGCTGCAATCCGAGAACGGCATGCTGGGCATGGGACCCTTTCCCTACGAAGGCGAAGAGGATGCCGACCTCATCAATGCCGGCAAGCAGACCATCACCGAACTGCCGATCTCCTCGTATTTTTCATCCGCCGACAGCTTCGGCATGATTCGCGGAGGCCACATCGACCTGTCGGTGCTCGGCGGCATGGAAGTGTCGGAGGAGGGCGACCTGGCCAACTGGATGGTGCCCGGCAAGATGATCAAGGGCATGGGCGGCGCCATGGACCTCGTGGCCGGCGTGCGCAACGTCATCGTGCTCATGGAGCACGTGGCGCGCGACGGCTCGCCGAAGTTCAAGCCGCGCTGCGAGCTGCCGCTGACCGGCGCCGGCGTGGTGGACATGCTGATCACCGACCTGGCCGTGTTCCGGCGCGCCGATCGCTCCGGGCCGTTCCATCTGATCGAGCTCGCCCCAGGCGTGAGCGAAGCACAGGTGCGAGCGCGCAGCTCGGCGCGCTTTGTCACCGGACCGGGCGCGTGAGCACGCCCGAGGCGGTGTACATCGTCGCCGCGCGGCGCACGCCGATCGGCGCGTTCCAGGGTGTGCTGGCGCCGGTGCGCGCGCCGGAGCTCGGCGCCGCGGCCGTGCGCGCGGCGCTCGAGCGCAGCGGACTCGCCGGCGCCCAGGTCGATGAGGTACTGCTCGGGTGCGTGCTGCCCGCCGGCCTCGGCCAGGCACCGGCGCGACAGGCCGCCATCGAGGCCGGCATCCCGCCGGCGGTCCCGGCGACGACAATCAACAAGGTCTGCGGCTCGGGCATGAAGGCGGCCATGGTGGGGTGCGATGCGATTCGTGCCGGCTCGGCACTCAGGGTCGTGGCCGGCGGATTCGAATCCATGAGCAACGCGCCGTATCTGCTGCCCAAAGTGCGGGCCGGGCTGCGGCTCGGCCACGGCGAGCTGCTCGATCACATGTTCTACGACGGCCTGCAAAACCCGGCCGACGGCGCCCTGATGGGCCACTTCGCCGACCTCACCGCCCGCAAGTTCGATTTCTCACGCGCCGAGCAGGATGCGTTTGCCGCCGAATCGGTCAGGCGTGCGCTCACCGCCTGCGAGAGCGGCGCGTTCAGCGCCGAGCTGGTCGCGGTGAAGGTCAAGGGCCGCAAGGGCGAGCTGCTCATCGAGCGCGACGAGCCGCCGTACGGCTGCGACATCGGCAAGATTCCCAAGCTCAAGCCGGCCTTCAGCGCAGACGGCACGGTCACCGCGGCCAGTTCCTCCTCGATCGCCGACGGCGCCGCGGCGCTGGTGCTCATGGGAGAGTCCGCGCTGCGCGAACCGGGAGCCCCGGCGCCCCTGGCGCGCGTGGTGGCCTGCGCCGGCCACGCGCAGGAGCCGGAATGGTTCACGACCGCACCCGCCGGCGCCATCCGGCGTGTGCTCGGCCTCGCTGGCTGGCGTGCGCAGGACGTGGATCTCTACGAGATCAACGAGGCCTTCGCGGTGGTCACGCTGGCGGCCATGCGCGAGCTCGCGCTTGCGCACGAGAAAGTCAACGTCAATGGCGGCGCCTGCGCACTCGGCCATCCCATCGGCGCCTCGGGCGCGCGCATCATCGTGACGCTCGTTCATGCGCTCAAGGCGCGCAAGCTCCAGCGCGGCATCGCCTCGCTGTGCATCGGCGGGGGCGAAGCCACGGCCATGGCCGTCGAGCTGGTCTGAACTCCCTCATCCGACGGGTTGACCGCCATCGCCGGTCCCCTTACACTCCAATGCGAACGATTCTCATTAGCACTATGAGGCGCATTTGCAATGCGGGAGTGGCGCGGCGCGGTTTTGAGCGTGGTCCTCGGTGGAGTGGCGATCGCGGCCTGGTCCGCGCCCACGGTCGCGGATGATCTGAACGCGGGAGCCACGGATCTGAGCACCGTGGTGGTGGAGGGCGAGCGGGTCGGCGGCCCTGAGCTATCCGACAGCGGCGCGGCCGACTATGGCGTGGGCAGCAAGGACATTCAGGCGCTGCCCGCCGGAGATCAGACGCCGATCAGCGACGTACTGACCCAGCTCCCCGGCGTCGCCAGCGATCAGAACCAGCAGATTCACATCCGCAACACCGAGGGTCCCCAGTTTCAGTACCAGGTGAATGGCTTCCTGGTGCCGCTGGACATCAACACCAATCCGCCATTCCTGTCGATGCTCAATGCGGCATTCATCCAGCAGCTCGATCTGCGCGTGGGGGTTCTGCCCTCGCGCTACGGGCTGGCGACCGGTGGCGTGGTCGACATTCAAAGCAAGGATGGCTGCCGCGCCGCGGGCGGGGATGTGAGTATCGAGGCCGGTCAGCGCTCCACGCTCTCCCCCGGCGTGGAATACGCGGGCTGCGCGGGCGAGTTCAGCAGCTACCTCAGCGCGCGCGAGACCTGGAGCGATACCGCATTCAGCAGCGCCACGCCGGGACCCACGCCTATTCACGATCAGGGCCGCACGCAGCAGGCGCTCGGCGCGTGGTCCTACTCACTCGCGCCGCAGACGCAGCTCACGCTGCTGCTGGCCGCCACGCGCAGTGACAATGAGCTGCCCAATGCGCCGGGTCTGCCACCGCAGTTCACGCTCGCCGGTGTCACGACGGTGCCGGACTCGGCGCAGATCGACTCGCGCCTGAATTTTCGCGACTACCTCGCCATGGCCGGCATCCACACCACCACGGATTCCGGGGTGGAGCTGCAACTGGGCTATACGGCGCATTTCATCTCGCAACAATTCAGCCCCGATCCGCTCGGCGAACTCATCTACCAGGGCGTGGCATCGCAGGCCACGCACGAGGACCACGACAACACGTTGCAGGGGGACCTGCGCTTCGAGGTCGGTGCCCACACACTCGGCGCCGGGCTCTACATCGGCGATTACCACGTGGAAAACCGCGACGTTTCGCACGTGTTTCCGACCGATGCCGACGGCGCCCAGACCGGCACGGTGCCGGTCACGGTGCTGACCGGCAGCGCGGCATCGAACGTCGTCTCGAGCCTCTACGCCGATGATCTGTGGCGCGTGACGCCGCGGCTGAGCCTGGATCTGGGCGTGCGCGGGGACGATATGACCGGCTATACCCATGCCGCGCAGCTCAGTCCCCGGCTCAACCTCTTGTTCCGCGCCGATGCGGCCACGGCCTTTCATGCTGGCGTAGCGCGCTACCTGCAGGTACCGAGCTTCCTCGGCATCGCGCCGACCACGCAGGCGGCATTCGCCAACACCACCGCTGCCGGGCCACCCGGCCTGCCGCTGCCGCTGGCCGAGGATGATTACGAATTCGACGCCGGCGTGGTCGTGCACCCGAGCAGCGCGTTGACCCTATCGCTCGACAGCTATTACGAATGGACCCACCACTATATCGACACCGGGCAGTTCGGTGTCGTGCCGATCTTTGCGCCCTTCAACTACGATCGCGGCTGGGTCTGGGGCTCGGAGTTCGGTGCGCACTATCACAGCGGCGATTTCGCGGCCTACGGCAGCTTCACGATCGGGGAGAACTGGCAGCGCGGCGTGGCCACCGGACAGTTCAACTTCGATCCGGACGAGCTCGCCTACATCGATGCGCACGACATCCTGATCGATCATCAGCCGAAATTCGGGGGCGCGGCGGGCATGAGCTATGAGCGCCACCCCTACGCCTTCTCGCTCGATGCGGCTTACAGCAGTGGGCTGGCCACGGGCTTTGCCGACACCG
Source organism: Steroidobacteraceae bacterium (assembly GCA_036521395.1). Classification (GTDB taxonomy): domain Bacteria; phylum Pseudomonadota; class Gammaproteobacteria; order Steroidobacterales; family Steroidobacteraceae; genus FEN-1191. The sequence continues at coordinate 4,178 of DATDHV010000174.1, forward strand.
GGACCCTGCCGCAGACCTTTCAGCTCAATGCCAGCGCCGAACGGACGGTCCTGCTGGCGGGCAGGCAGCGGTTGTCCTTACGCCTGGTGGTGCTGAACCTGCTGGATAAGATCAACGAGATCCGCTCCGCCGAAGGCATCGGTATCTTTCAGGCCGCCTATGGACCGCGACGCAGCGTGTTCGGCTCGCTGAGCCTGCACTTCTAGCCCGCGCGCAGCAGGGCTCGCCGCCAGGCGACGCCGATCAGCACCACCAGCCCCACGGCCGCCAGGTGGAAGGCCAGGTCGATGACAGTGACGTCGAAGGGGTGAAAGAACTGCAGTATGAATGCGGCGGATGCCGCGACTCCCAGTGTTCCGAGGGCGGCCACCGGCAGCGGATCGATGGGACGGGCCCGGCGCAGCATCCAGAACAGCCCCACGGCCAGCGGCACACTGGCCGCGGTGATGAACGTGAAGCAGTGCGGGCTGTCACCGGTGAAGCCCGCGGCGCCGCGCAGGCTCAGACCGTTACGCAGGCACCCCAGGCCGCTGGCGGCCAGCCACAACACCAACGGCGGCAGGGGCAGCCAGCCCCAGGCCGGCGAGCGATCAGGCACCGAGCGCTCGAAGGCGGCGATGATGGCAGCGATCGCGGTCAGCGCGGTCGCGACGCACTCGACCTGGCCGCGCGGCAGCGTAAGGCGCGGCAGCACTGCGCTGATCGGCGCCACCCACAGAATCAGCGCCGCAGCGAGGGCCCCGACCACCGCCAGCCAGAGCACCGCCCGCCGCAGCGGCGAGCGCAGTACCCGCACGGGCTCGAGCTCCGCGGCGAGCCGTTCGATGAATTGATCGGTCTGCATCAGGGTTGCGCCATCACCGTTGCTGTATCCACCCAATTCATCGGTCGGGCGTGTCGCGGAACAGGGCCCGCAGGGTCTTGAGCGCCCGATGCGTATTGACTTTGAGGGCTCCCACCGATTGTCCCGATACCACCGAGGCTTGCGCGAGACTCATCTCCTTGAGTTTCACCGCCTCGAGCGCGGCGCGTTGCCGCGGCGGCAGCCGCCGCAGCAACTCCTCGACCTCGCCCGCGGCGCGCACGCCTTCCATATCGGTATTCGCTTCGGGGTCGATAAAGGTTTCATAGCTCTCGGGATCGGCGCTGATCTCGTGGCGCGCGCGGCGCGCGCGGCGGCGCAGCCCGTCGATGCCACGACGGGCCGCGATGGCGCCGAGCCAGGGGCAGAACGGCCGCGCGGGGTCGTAGGTCTGACGCACCCGATGCAGGGTCAGCAGCGTCTCCTGCACCATCTCCTCGACGTCGTGGGGGTGGGAGCAGTGCCGGCGCAGCATGGCGCGCACGAATGGCGTGACCTCGCGCAGCAGCCGCGAATAGGCGGCGCGGTCGCCATCCTGCGCGGCACGCATGAGCTGCGACCAGGCCAGGTCCCTCTGCTCGGGCGTGACATCGGTGGGCACGCGCGGCAGTGTAACCTTTTGTGCCCGGGGCCGAAGTTACCCCGTGGCCTCAATTCCGGGGCCGGTGAATCCAGGGGACCATCATGAATCGATACGTATTGGCCGCTTCAACGCTGTCCGCCGCCGTAGGTCTTGCGCTGGCACTGCAGGCTCCGGTTCGCGCCGACGACATGTCCAGCAACTCCGCCAAGACCGACACGGCGCATGCCATGAAGCAGAAGCTCGAGAAATGCTACGGCATCAACGCGGTCGCCAAGAACGATTGCGCCGCCGGCGCGCATTCCTGTGCCGGGCAGGCGACGGCGGCCCGTGATCCGAAGTC
>DATDHV010000175.1:0-6451 GCA_036521395.1 Steroidobacteraceae bacterium
TACGGTGCGCAGCGCGTTGGCGCCCGTGGCCAGCGTGACGCCCATGCCCGAGGCCGGCTTGCCGTTGTACTTGACCGAAAAGCCGTAGTCGGCCTGCCCGAGCTCCACGCGCGCCACATCGCGCAGCCGGAGCGTCGAGCCATCGCTGTTGCTGCGCAGGACGATGTTGCGGAACTGCTCGGGGGTATTCAGCCGGCCGAGCGCGTTCACGGTGGCATTGAGCTGCTGCCCGGGCACCGCGGGCGTGTCGCCGAGCTGGCCGATCGAGACCTGGGCGTTCTGTCCCTGGATCGCCGTGGTCACGTCGGTCGGAGTCAGGGCATAGGCGTTGAGCTTGTCCGGATCGAGCCAGATGCGCATGGCGTACTTGGCGCCGAACAGCTGTACGCTGCCCACGCCCTCGACGCGGCTCATGGAGTCGACCACGTTGGTCGCCAGGTAGTCGCTGATGTCACCGCCGGTCATGCTGCCGTCTTCGGACACGAAGCCGATCGCCAGCAGGAACGTGCCGGTGCTCTTGCTGACGCTGATGCCCTGGAGCTGCACGATCTGCGGCAGCAGCGGCGTTGCCTGCTGCAGCTTGTTCTGCACCTGTACCTGCGCCGTGTCCGGAGTGGTGCCGCTCGCGAAGGTCAGATTGACCGAGACGTTGCCGGCGTTGTCGCTGGTCGACTGCATGTAGATCAGGCCGTCGAGCCCGGTCATGTTCTGCTCGATGATCTGCGTCACCGAGTCCTCGACCGTCTGCGCCGAGGCGCCCGGGTAGGAGGCGGTGATCGAGACGGCGGGCGGGGCGATATTGGGATAGCGCGCGATGGGCAGCCGCGTGATCGACATGAGCCCGGTCAGCATGATGATCAGCGCCACGACCCAGGCGAAGATCGGGCGGTCGATGAAGAAGCGTGACATGGAGCCGCTCTCGAGCTAGCGCACGCTGGCGCCGGCGCCCGCACCGGCCTCGCCATCGCCGCCGGGCACGGCCTCGGCGGCATCGGCACCGGTACCGTCGCTGCCGTCGTTGGCGCTGGCTGGCGTGGGCGCGCCGCTCGTGAGCTCCGGCGAGGTCGCCTCGGTCGCTGTCACGCTCATGCCTGGCTTGACCTTCTGCAGCCCTTCCACGATCAGGCGGTCGCCGGCGGCCAGGCCCGAATCAACGAGCCACGCGTTGCCGAGCGTGCGCGAGGCCTTGACGGCGCGCGGCTCGACCTTGCCTTGCGCGTTCACCACCAGGGCGCTGGCGTTGCCCTTGGGGTCGTGGGTGATACCTTGCTGCGGCGCCAGCACGCCCTCGGGCAGCACCCCCTCATCGATCACCGCGCGCACGTACATCCCCGGCAGCAGCACGCCGTCCGGATTGGGGACGATCACGCGCAGCAGGAAGTCGCCCGTGGTCGGATCCACCGACACATCGGCGAACTGCAACTTGCCGGCATGCGCGTAGGTGCGGCCGTCGGTCAGCAGTATTTTCGCGGGCGAGTCCGCGCCGCCCGAGCGCGCGCGGCCGCTATCGATCTCCTGCTTGAGGCGCAGCCATTCGCTGCTGGGCTGATTGACGTCGACGTAGATCGGATCGAGCTGCTGAACGGTGGCCATGGCCGTGGCCTGATCGGCCGTGACGAGCGCGCCCTGCGTCACCGCCGACTTGCCGATGCGGCCGGTGATGGGCGCGACGATGTGCGCGTACGAGAGGTTCACCGCGCTGTTGGTGACCGCCGCCTGCGCGCCGGCCACGTCGGCCTGGGCCTGACCGAACGCCGCGACGGCATTGTCGTTGTCCTGCGCGCTGACGGCATCGATCTTCACCAGCGCGCGCGAGCGCTCGGCCGCGAGCCGCGCGGCGGCCAGTGTGGCCTGCGCCTTCTGCAGCGCGGCGACGGCACTGTTGTATTGCGCCCGGTAGGGGGCATCATCGAGCTCGTAGAGCGGCTGGCCGGCCTTGACCACCGCGCCCTCGGTGAACCGCCGCTGCTTGACGATACCGCTGACCTGCGGCCGCACTTCCGCTACCAGATAGGCATTGGTGCGGCCGGGCAGCACACGCGTGAGCGTGACCGGCTGCGCTTTCAATGTGACCACCACGACCTGGGGCGTGAAACCGCCGCCGGGCCGGCCGGCCGGAGCGGCACCACCGCATGCGGACAGCAGCGTGGCGGCGGCGAGCACGGCGACTGAGGCACAGCGGCGTACGATGTTGGAATGACGCATGAGACCACCTGGGAACGGCGTGCAGGGCAGTGAATGAACGTTCATTCTAACCCCGGCAGGGTAGCCCCCGCAAGCCGCAGGCGCCGGCACCCGCGGCGCGGACCGCCCCTGACCGCTGATCGCGTCACCGCTAGATCAGGCTCGCCGCGATGTTGATCAGCAGCGCCAGCACCGTGGTGTTGAACAGGTACGCGAGGATGCAATGCAGCGAGCCGATGCGCCGCATGGGCTTGGAGACGAAATCCACGTCCGCGGTCTGCCCCGAGGTGCCGATGATGGCCGCGAAGTAGAAGAAGTCGCCGTAATCCGGATCGTTGTCCTGGGGAAAGCGCAGGCCGGGAGAGCGGCCGGCGCAGACGGCGGCGTAGTAGTCGCGCGCGTAGTGGAGTGCAAACATCATCTGGATGAACGCCCAGGACGACAGCACCGTGCAGCCCGCGAGCGCCAGGTGCGCACCCTTGAGCCAGCCGTGGATGTCCTTGGTAACCACGAGCTCGCCGGCCATGGCGGCGAGACTGGCCATGGATGCCAGGCACACCAGCACCAGGATGGTCACACGGCCGTCATCCTGGCGCTGCGCGCGGTAGCGCATCGCCTCGCTCGAGGAACGCATCACCATGGTCGCGACCATGAGCACGTACAGCAGCGTGCCGGCATTCCAGGCCACCAGCATGCGCGTGACCGGATGCGCGGGCACGGCGACGGTGAGCACGATGCCCACGGCGATCGCGACCGCCGTGGCAATGTACAGGCGCGGCCGCGACTGCAGGTGGCGCAGGAACCGATGGCGCGAGCGCTTACTCACGCGGCGGCCCGTCGCCGCGGCTCACTCTCGGACCGGTGGCTTGGTGCGGTATTGCCCCTGGAAATCCAGCATCCAGCCCGGATATTCACTCGGCAAGCGGCTCGCGGCCTCCAGGCTCTCGAGCTCCTCGGCGCCAAGGTGCAGCCTGGTGGAGGCGATGTTGTCCTCGAGCTGTTCGACGGTCTTGGCACCGATGATCACCGTGGTGACGGCCGGGCGGGCCAGCAGCCACGCCAGCGCGACCTGCGCCACCGACACCCCATGGACCTGCGCGATCGGCCGCATGGCGTCGATGCAGCGAAAGGCCCGCGGCTTGTCCACCACCGGAAAATCAAAATTGACGCGGCGTGCGCCCGCCGGTGCCTTGCCGTCGGCCGTGTATTTGCCGGTCAGCAACCCGCCCGCGAGCGGACTCCAGACCATGAGGGCGAGCTTCTGGTCCTGCAGCAACGGGACGATCTCGCGCTCCAGGTCGCGCCCGGCAAGGGTGTAGTAGGCCTGGACGCTCTCGAACCGCGCCCAGTCGCGCCGATCCGAGATGGCCAGCGCCTTCATGATGTGCCAGGCCGCCATGTTGCACAGGCCGATGTAGCGCACCTTGCCCGAGCGCACCAGATCGTTGAGCGTCGAGAGCGCTTCCTCGAGCGGGGTCAGCGGATCGAACGAGTGGAGCTGATACAGGTCGATGTGATCGAGCTGCAGGCGCTTGAGACTCGCCTCCACCTCGTTCATGAGGTGATAGCGCGACTGGCCCCGTCCGTTGGGCAGCTCGTTCATAACGCCGGTGGCCTTGGTCGCGATCACGAGCTCATCGCGCGGCAGGCCGAGCTTCCGGATGGCCTGGCCGGTCAGCGACTCGGACTCGCCGAATGAGTACACGTTGGCGGTGTCGATGAAATTGATACCGGCGTCGAAGGATTTCTTGACCAGGACGCTGGCTTCATCGAGCTGCAGCCGGCCGATATTCTCCCAACGGCCTTTGCCGCCGAAGGTCATGGTCCCGAGGCACAGCTCTGACACGTACAGACCGGTTTGACCCAGCAGATTATATCGCATCGATCCTCCTGCTCAGTTTCGCGCGCTGTCGCCCGGCGGCCGCGCAGGTGCGCCGAATACGATCGTGAAGCGGTGCGTTATAGTAGTCCGATCAACGACCCGATTGCACAATTCCTGGCGCAGCAGCCGCTCATGATCCTCGACGGTGCGCTGGCCACCGAGCTCGAGCGCCGCGGCGCCGACCTGCACGATCCCCTATGGTCCGCCAGAGTGCTGCTCGAGCAGCCCGAGCAGATCCGGGCCGTGCACCGCGACTACTTCGAGGCCGGCGCCGACGTCGCGATCACGGCAAGCTATCAGGCCACGTTCGCGGCGCTCGCGCGCCGCGGCATCGAGGCCGGCGCGGCCTGCGAGGTGCTGCGCGCCGCGACGGTGCTCGCGATCGAAGCCCGCGACGAGTTCTGGAGCGCCCGGCGCCGGCCCGGCCGGCTGCGCCCGCTGATCGCGGCATCGGTGGGTCCTTACGGGGCGATGCTGGCCGACGGCTCCGAGTATCGCGGCCGCTATGCGATCGATGAGGCCGAGCTCGTGCGCTTTCACCGCGCGCGCCTGGAGGTGCTGGCGCAGTCGGGTGCGGACGTGCTCGCGTGCGAGACCATCCCGAGCTTGCGCGAGGCGCTGGTGCTCGCGCGGCTGGTGACCGAGCACGCGCCGATCACGGCCTGGATCAGCTTCGCGTGCCGCGATGGAGCATCCACCGCGGAGGGACAGGCCATCGGCGAGTGTGCGGCGCGCCTCGATGCGTTCGAGCGCATCGTCGCGGTCGGTCTGAACTGCACGGCGCCCGAATACGTGCCGGCGCTGTTGCAGCGGATGCGCGAGCACACCGGCAAGCCGCTGCTGGCCTATCCCAATTCCGGTGAGCGCTACGATGCCGCCGCCGGCCGCTGGCTGGGCACGAATGCAGCGACACCGTTCGCGGGGCAGGCCGGAGCCTGGCGCGACGCCGGCGCGCGGCTGATCGGCGGCTGCTGCCGCACCACCCCCGGGGACATCCGCGCGCTGCGCGCGGCACTGCTGCCATGTGCCTGATCCTCGTCGCCTGGCGCGTGCACCCGGACTATCCGCTGGTGCTGGCGGCCAACCGCGATGAGTTCCGGCGGCGCCCGACGGCGGCAGCACACTGGTGGAGCGACCGGCCGCAGGTGCTGGCCGGCCGCGACCTCGAGGCCGGCGGCACGTGGCTCGGCATCACGCGTGCCGGGCAGATCGCAGCGCTGACCAACTACCGCGATCCCACCCGCGTGAAGCCCAACGCGCCGAGCCGCGGCGGCCTGGTGCTGCAGATGCTGGAGGCCAACGTTCCGATCGAAGAGCGGCTGGCGCAGCTGCGCGGCGTGAGCGCACGCTACGCGGAGTTCAGCCTGCTGTGCAGCGATGGGACGCAGCTCGGGGTGTACGAGAGCGTCCCGGGCGCCGGCCGGACCCTCGGGCCGGGGATCTATGGCCTGTCCAATGACCTGCTCGACACGCCGTGGCCGAAAGTACAGCGCGCCAAATCGCAGCTGGCGGCCGCGCTTGCCGCGCTCCCCGACCAGGCGAGGCTGCTCGAGCTGCTGCGCGATGATCAAACCGCCGCGGATGAGCACCTGCCGCGCACCGGTGTAAGCCTGGAATGGGAACGCCTGCTCTCGAGCGCCTTCATCCGCGGCGCCGATTACGGCACGCTCAGTTCCAGCGTGCTCTGTGTTGACGCCCATGGCGGCGTGGAATTCAATGAGTGGACCTGGGCCGCGGACGGCGCCTGCGCCGGCACGGTCGGTTATCGCTTTCAGATTCCATGCACTCCATCGCAGCGTCCCTGATTGCATTCACCGCGGCCGCCGGCCCAGGAGAGGCGGTGCCCTTGACTCAATGCGCCGGCTCCGTCACGCGAGGTTGCGGAAAGGCGAGCAGATCGCGCTGATAGACCTCGCGCACCTCGGCCAGCGGCCGATGGTCCGCCGCGTACACGAGCGCCCGGTGCTCGAACAGCGCCGGGGGCAGCGCCAGCGCACGCACCGGCGCCGCGGCGCGCGGCGCCGGCGCGCGCTCCCAGCCCTCGGGCAGCGGCGACCACAGCAGGCGCACCTCGAGGGTCTCACGGTGCGGGTGCAGGGGCTGCACGACCTTGCCGAACGGCGTCTGCGTGCTATCGAGCAGGCGGTTCATCGGCGCCGTCAGTCGAGCCGGCACGTACCAGTTGTCGGCCACCGAGAGCACGCGATCGCCGCAGTCGAGTTCCACGCGCCGGTAGCGCACGGTCTCGTGCGGTCCGACTCCGAGCGCCTCGCGCGTGGCCGCGCTCGCCTCGGTGTCCGCGGGCTCGATCCGGCGCGCCACCACCACGGGCACCTTCGCCAGCGCGTGCTCCCGGCACCAGCGCTCGAGCACGCGCGTCGCGCT
>DATDHV010000176.1:0-12683 GCA_036521395.1 Steroidobacteraceae bacterium
CCTGGCCACTGGTGCGCCGCCGCAAGACGCCGATGAGCAGAAGGTGCGCGAGCTGTGGGGGCCCGACGTCACGCCACAGCGCCTGGCCGACGCGGTCGATGACGTGCGTTTCCAGCTCGGCCAGTCGGACCGCTTTCGCGCCGGGTTGCTGCGGGCCGGTCGCTGGGAAACGCACATCGGTCAGGTACTGGCGAACCTCGGCCTGCCGCCGCAGATCGCGGCGCTGCCTCATGTCGAGTCCTCGTTCGACCCAAGCGCCCACTCGAAGGTGGGCGCCGCGGGCCTGTGGCAGTTCATGCGCTCCACCGGCAGGCGCTTCCTGCGCATCGACTCGGCGGTGGATGAGCGCCTGGACCCCTTTCGGGAGACCGAGGCGGCCGCGCAGCTCCTGAGCTACAACTACCGCCTGCTCGGAACCTGGCCGCTGGCGATCACCGCGTACAACCATGGTGCCGAGGGCATGCTCCGGGCCCGCGAGGAATTGGGCACCGACGACATCGTGCGCATCCTGCGCGACTATCACAGTCCGACCTTCGGCTTCGCCTCGCGCAACTTTTATGTCTCCTTCCTGGCTGCGCTCACCATCGCCCAGGATCCCGAGAAGTATTTCGGTCCACTGGACCGAGGTTCGGAAACGCCGTTCGTCGAGGTCAAACTCACGACCGGCGCAAGTAGCGCGGTGCTGGAGCGCGCGCTCGGCATCGATCGCGATGCCCTACGGGCGCTCAATCCGGCGCTCCGTCCCCCCGTCTGGTCCGGACAGCGCTCGATCCCGGCCGGCTACGTCGTGCGGCTGCCAGAGTCGGATGCCAAATGGACCTCGGCGCTGCTCGCGCAGCGTCTGGGCGAGGCCAAGCCCGTGCTCGTCGCGCAGGCGCCTCCCGTGGCGCAGCGAGCGGCAGCCCGGCCGGTGGTGATGTTGGCGAAGGCCTCCCTGCCCGCCGCGATGCCCGCGCCGGCGGCAGTGGCCGCTGCGCCCGGGCCGACTGCGCCCCCGGCCGTGGCTGCGCCGACGGCAGCCGCGTCGCCCGCAATGCCTGCCCATCCGGCTCCGACCGCGGCCCCCAGCCAGCCCAGCCCTGCCAGCGCGGCGGGCCCGTCGCCGTACTACCTGGTGCAGGACGATGACACGGTATCGACCATCGCGGCGCGCACGGGCGTGACCGTCGCCAAGCTCATGGCGCTCAATTCCATCCACGACCAGGATGATGATCTCTACGGCGGCGAGCGTCTGCGGCTCGCGGCTGGCGCACCCGAGCCGGAGACCGAGACCACCGCGGCGACTCTCAACACGGCCGAGGCCGCGGTCGAGGAGAGCGAGCAGGAGCACGTGGCCGTGGCGGCGGCCCGCCAGGCAGCGGCAGGCAGCGAGCCGGTGTCGGCGGCGCAGGCGCAGGCGGAAGGTCCGCAGTTGCTGCCGGGCTCGACCGGGCCGGTATCGGCCGACCCCGTGGACTATTCGGTCTCCGCCGATGGCAGCATCCGCGTCGTGGCCGCGGAGACGCTGGGCCATTATGCCGACTGGCTGGGTACCTCGGCGGCGCGGCTGCGGGTGCTGAACCATTTGCGCGGCCGTACGCCCGTGGTCATGGGCCGGCGCATCAAGCTCGAGTTCGCGCACGCGACGCCCGAGGAGTTCGAGCAGAAGCGGCGCGACTACCACGAGCGGCTGCAGGCTGCCTTCTTCGCCTCGCATCGCATCGCCGGCAGCGAGGTCTACATCGCCCGGCGCGGGGACTCGCTCTGGAGCATCACGCAGCACAGCGCCAACGTGCCGATCTGGCTGCTGCAGCAGTACAACCCCGACATGGACTTCACGGATCTTCGCCCCGGGACGCAGGTTTCGCTGCCCAAGATTGAAGACGTGACGAGCCTGTGAACGGGGCACGCTCGCTCAAGCGGCACTGTGTGCCTATAATTCAAGTCGATGCAACGTATTCTGGCGGCATTGCTTTCACTATGTTTGGGGGTCCCGGGCGCCGCCTGGTGTGATTCCGGTTCGGCCTCGCTCGATGATTCCTCGCGAGACGCACCGGGGCCCGGCCTCGCCGGGGCCGGCGTGACCGCCGGAGCGCCCCTGGGGGCCGCGGTCGCGAAGAGCGCATCGACCGCCGGCGTTGCGTCCGCGGGCCAGGTCGCCGAGGTCGCGGGTGTCTCGAGCCTCGCGGGCGTCGCCGAGGGGGTCCCCGCGGGGGCGTCGCCGGCCCTGAACGCCGTGATGCCCGTTGCCGATCAGATCGTGGTGCGCAAGTCCGAGCGGCGGCTCTATCTGATGCGCCGCGGCCAGGTTCTGCGCAGCTACCGTATCGCCCTCGGCCTCGAGCCTGAGGGTGCCAAGGAGCGCGCCGGGGACTTCCGCACGCCCGAGGGCCACTATGAACTCACGCGGCGCAACCCGCGCAGCGACTATTTTCTGTCCATCCAGGTGTCCTACCCCAATGATGAGGACTTGAGACGCGCCCGCAGCCACCACTTGGATCCGGGCGGCTCGATCATGTTGCACGGGCTGCCGAATTATCTGCGCCATCCGCCGGAGTACTATGCCAAGTCGGACTGGACCGACGGCTGCATCGCCATGTCCGATTCCGATATGGTAGAGCTGTGGATGATGACGCAGGACAACACCCCGATCGAAATCGTGCCTTGAGGACCGCCGCGGGGTTGCAAGGAGAGCCGGCCGTGGAGGCCAGCATCGTTCTGGCCGATTCGGTCGATGCGCGGGTCGGGCCGCGCGGCAGCCTCGAGAACCTGTCGCAGGCCGAGATCGCGAAGCTGCTCGACACCAGCCAGACCGGGCTCTACACGCTGTTCCGCAACTGCGCACTCGCGGTGCTGAACTCGGGCAGCGACAACGACAACGCCAAGGAGATCTTCGAGCGCTATCGCAATTTCGATGTGCAGATCGTGCGCCATGCGTGGGGCATCAAGCTGCAGATCACCAATGCGCCGGCCGCGGCCTTCGTCGACGGCGAGATGATCCATGGCATCAAGGAGCACCTGTTCGCGGTGCTGCGCGACGTCATCTACACGGCCAATGAAATCATCGGCGTGGGCCGCCTCGATGGCCGGGATCCGGCCTCGATCACCAACGCCGTGTTCCACATCCTGCGCAATGCGCGGGTGCTCGACTACAAGGCGCGCCCGAATCTGGTGGTGTGCTGGGGCGGACATTCCATCGGCGACACCGAATACCAGTATGCCAAGCGGGTCGGGTACGAGCTCGGGCTGCGCGCGCTCGATGTCTGCACCGGCTGCGGACCCGGCGCCATGAAGGCACCGATGAAGGGCGCCGGGGTGGGTCACGCCAAGCAGCGTATCCACCACGGCCGGTTCATCGGCCTCACCGAGCCCGGGATCATTGCCGCCGAGCCGCCCAATGCCATCGTCAACCAGCTTGTGATCATGCCGGACATCGAAAAGCGCCTCGAGGCCTTCGTGCGCCTCGCGCACGGCATCGTGGTGCTGCCGGGCGGCGTGGGTACGGCCGAGGAGATACTGTACCTGCTCGGCCTGTTGCTCGATCCCGCCAATGCCTCGCAGCCGTTGCCGGTGGTGCTCACCGGGCCGGCGGCCAGTGCCGGATATTTCGAGCACATCGCCCGCTTCATCGAAGGCACGCTCGGGGCCGGCGCGCTCGGGCGGCTGAAGGTCATCATCGACGACCCGGCCAGCGTGGCGCGCCACTTGGTGGGCGCATTCGAGCAGGTGCGCGAATTTCGCCGGCGGCAGAACGATTCGTACAATTTCAACTGGCTGCTACACGTGCCGTATGAGTTGCAGCAGCCGTTCGAGGTCACGCACGCTACGATGCGCGCGCTGGAGCTGCATCGCGAGCAGCCGGTGCATAGGCTGGCCGCCAATCTGCGCCGCGCGTTCTCCGGAATCGTGACCGGCAACGTCAAGGAGAACGGGGTCGCGGCGATCGAGCGCGGTGGTCCCTACGAACTCGCCGCCGACCCGCAGATCATGCCGCTGCTCGATGAGCTGCTCACCGCGTTCGTGGCGCAGCGGCGCATGAAACTGCCCGGCAGCGTCTACCGGCCCTGCTATCGCCTGGTGGCCTGAAACTCAAGGGCGCTCGAGCGTGGCGCCGCATTATTGGCACGCTCCATGTCTCGTTTTTTCACCGGTTTTTCGCCGCCGGCAGCGAGCCGTTGCGGCGCGCGGCACGGCCGGCACCGCTGTGATCCAGTTCCTGTCTCGCCTCGGGGCGCCGCCCTAGTCTTCCGATAGGAGGCCCCACAACCCATCATGAGCAAACCCCCACTGCCCAAGGCCGACGCTGCCGGGGCGGCCGCGCCCGAGAAGCCCAGCGCCGTGAGCGGCGCCGAGGCTTATGCACGCTGGCTCGAGCACATGCAGCGCACGCGCACCCGTCACGCCGCCATCACACGCAATCTCTATACCTGGTCGAACTACAAGAGCTGGGCGGACAAGATGCGCATCGACTGGAAGGACGATTCCAAGCCCTGAGTTCGTTCAGGGCTTGGAGCCGCTGCGCCGCTTCGGCGGTGCTGCCGCGCCGCTCGCCTGGCCGCTCTGGGCCCGGTGGAACGTCGGCGACTCCAGCCATTCGAACATGGATTGCCAATCCGACCAGTCCTCGGCCACCAGGCTGCTCTTCATCTCCGCCAGTCCGTAGCCGGTCTCGGCCGAGCGCACGTAGTTCTGCGAATCGCGCAGCGTCGCCACGATCGGAATGTTCAGCGTTGCCAGGAAGCGGGTCAGCGACTGATAGATGATGGTATTGCGCCGCACGCGATTGGCGATGATGCCGAGGCGATTCTCATCGCGCCGCACCTTGGCCACCAGCAGCAGGTTCTGCACGCAGCGCGAGCAGGCGTGAATGTCGATGTCGGAGGGCAGTACCGGCACCAGCACCTTATCGGCGCCGCGGATCAGGTCGGGAATCTCGTTGGCTTCGAGCGCCGCCGGGGTATCCACCACCACGCGATCGGTGCCCTGCGGGATGCGTAGCTGGAAGCTGCGCGTGATGCGCGGATCGCGCTCGAAGGCCGCGATCAGCTCGATGTGGGCCTGCGTATCCTGGCGCTTGCTGAGCCAGTGGGCCGAGGAGGCCTGCGGATCGTAGTCCATCAGCACGAGCCGCTCGCCGCGCTGGGCGTAGTGGCTGGCGACATTGATGGCTATGGTCGTCTTGCCCGAACCACCCTTCGGGTTCAGCACGACGATGCGCTGCATACGAGGATCCTGAGTCTGCCAATAAAGGGCGAAGATTATGTCCGGGTGCAGACTACGCATGCGCGACACAGGCCGCAAGCCGGACACGTGGCGGCGCGCGCGGGCGTCCCCTGTGAGCCGGTGCACGGCCGGGCGCCCCCGGCCCCTCTACGATCCCCGCACCTTCACTGCAGCGCCGGTCATCGTGGAAGTATTCCTTCTTATCTGGGACGAAATGGACGACTGGTTCGGCGCCTGCCGGCACATGCTGCGCCGCCTGTCTTGAAACGCTAGCACTCCGACCCCATACCGCCGCTTTGAGCGTAACGGCGGGTGGCGTCCATGGCGAGCGAGCGTGAGCAACTGAGTTTCCAGGCCGAGGTTCGTGAGCTGCTGCAGCTCATGATCCATTCTCTGTACAGCCACAGGGAGATCTTCGTCCGCGAGCTGATCTCCAACGCTTCCGACGCCAACGACAAGCTGCGCTTTCTGGCGCTCTCGAACCCGGCGCTGCTCGGCTCCGACGCCGCCCTCGCCATCTGGATCGACGCCGACGCCAAGGCCGGCACGGTGACGGTGCGCGACAACGGCATCGGCCTGCGCCGCGAGGAAGCCATTGCTGACCTGGGCACCATCGCCAAGTCCGGCACCGCCGAGTTCTTCAAGCGCCTGACGGGCGACCAGCAAAAGGACGCCCAGCTCATCGGACAATTCGGCGTAGGCTTCTATTCGGCCTTCATCGTCGCCGAGCGGGTGGAGGTGCTGAGCCGCCGCGCCGATGCCCCGGCCGAGGCGGGTGTGCGCTGGGAATCGAGCGCCGACGGTCAGTTCACGGTCGAGACCATCACGCGCGCCGAGCGGGGTACGAGCGTGATACTGCACCTGAAGCCCGATGCGCGTGAATTTGCCGACGGCTTTCGACTGCGCTCGCTGGTGCGCCGCTATTCCGACCACATCGCCTTTCCCGTGCGCATGCCCAAGGAGGGCGCAGCCGCACTCGACTACGAGGACGTCAACCAGGCCCAGGCTCTATGGACGCGCCCGCGCACGGAGATCAAGGACGAGGAATACCGCGACTTCTACCGCCACATCTCCCACGACGGGTCCGATCCGCTGGCCTGGAGCCACAATCGCGTCGAAGGCAAGCGCGAATACACCAGCCTGCTGTACCTGCCGGCACGCGCGCCGTTCGATCTGTGGCAGCGCGAGGCCGCGCGCGGCCTCAAGCTGTACGTGCGCCGCGTGTTCATCATGGACGATGCCGAGCAGTTCCTGCCGCTGTACCTGCGCTTCTTCAAGGGCGTGGTCGATTCGAGCGACCTGCCGCTGAACGTTTCGCGCGAGCTGTTGCAGCACGATCACGAGGTCGAGGCCATGCGCAGCGCCCTTGCACGCCGCGCACTCGAGCTGCTCGCCCGGGTGGCCAAGGACGAGCCGGACAAGTACCAGCAGTTCTGGCGCGAGTTCGGCCGCGTGCTCAAGGAGGGCCTGGGCGAGGATCCAGCCAATCGCGAGCGGCTGCTGCCGCTGCTGCGCTTCGCCAGCACTGCCGCGGCCGACGACGAGGAGACCGTGGGCCTGGCGGACTACGTGGCGCGCATGCGCCCGGGCCAGGAGCGCATCTACTACATCGTCGCGGAGAGCGTGGCCGCCGCGCGCGCGAGCCCGCTGCTCGAGCTGCTGCGGCAGAAGGAGGTCGAGGTGCTGCTGCTGGGCGATCGCATCGACGAGTGGGTCATGGGGCGCGTCACCGAGTTCGAGGGCAAGCGCTTCAAGGACGTGGCGCGCGGCGAGCTCGAACTCGGCGGCCTGACCGAGGCCGGGGAGCGCGCGCGCATCGACGAGGAGCGGCGCGAACACCGGGCGCTGCTCAAACGCTTCAAGGATGCCCTCGGCGACAAGGTGCTCGAAGTGCGCGTGAGTGAGCGCCTGCGCGACTCCCCTGCGTGTCTGGTGCGCGGCGATGCGGAGCTGTCCGCCGCCATGCGGCGGGTACTGGCCGCGAACGGCCAGGCGGCTCCGGCCGCTGCCCCCGCCTTGGAGCTCAATACCGGCCATCCTCTGGTGCGCTACATGGACGGCATCAAGGAATCCGAGCCATTCGGTGAGTTGGCGCAGGTGCTCTACGATCAGGCCAGCCTGGCCGATGAAGGGCAGGTTGCGAACGGCCCCGAGTTCTCGCGCCGTCTCAACCACCTGCTGGTGCGCCTGATCGAACCCCGGCAATAATCCACGGTCACAGGAGCCACCATGAGCACCGAAAAGCCCGATGACGCCGAGCTGCGCGCCCGGTTGACCCCGCTGCAATACCAGATCACCCAGAAGAAGGGCACCGAGCCCGCCTTCAGCGGCCGCTACGCCCATAACAAGGAAAAGGGCGTCTACCAGTGCATCTGCTGCGGGCAGGAGCTGTTCAGCTCGGACACCAAGTACGAGTCCGGTTCGGGCTGGCCCAGCTTCTGGCTGCCCATGGCCGCCGACCGGGTACGCACGCACGTCGATGCCTCCCATGGCATGTCGCGGACCGAGGTGACCTGCGCGCGTTGCGGGGCGCACCTGGGCCACGTATTCGACGACGGGCCGCAGCCCTCGGGCCTGCGCTATTGCGTCAATTCGGCATCGCTGGATTTCAACGTCGGCAAGCAGCCTTGAGTTTTCAGCGGCCGCGCGCCGAGCCGCTGCGCCTTCCCGGGCCGGGCGGCGTGCTGCAAGCGCTGCTCGAGGATCCGCACGCCGCGATGCCGCCCGGGCAGGTGGTGTCCGGATTCGGTGTGGTCTGCCATCCGCATCCGCTCTACGGCGGCACCATGATCAACAAAGTCGTGCATACGCTCGCGCGCGCGCTGCAGGAGCAGGGTCTGCCGACGCTGCGCTTCAATTACCGCGGCGTGGAACAGAGCGAGGGCCAGTACGATGGCGGCCGCGGCGAGACGGCCGACGCTCTGGCCGTGATCGCGTGGGGACGGGAACGCTGGCCGCAGGCCTCACTGACCCTGGCCGGCTTTTCCTTCGGCGCCATGATTGCCTTGCGGGCGGCGCCAGCGGCCCGGCCCGCCCGCCTCATCACGGTAGCGCCGCCGGTCACACACGAGGAATTCGGCGCGATCCAGACACCGTCCTGTCCCTGGTTGATCGTGCAGGGCGAAGCCGACGAGGTGGTCGACCATCGGCAGGTCGCGGCCTTCGCGGCACGCTTCTCACCGCCGCCGGTGCTGCGGCTGCTGCCCGGCGTCGATCATTTCTTCAATGGCCGCCTTGCCGAGCTGCGCGAGGCCGTGCTGCAGGGGTGAAGCGCGCTGGAGTCCCGGCGCTGCTGCGGTGCGAGTATTAAAGCCAGAAGCCCGGTAGCGCTCAGCGTACCGGGCTTCTGCTTGCGATAGCGGGGCGAGGCCCGATCAGTTCACGAACGCCTTGAGATTCTTCAAGGGCAATGCGCGCACCTTCTTGCTGGCCGGCTTGGCCTTGAAGGTCATCTTTTCGCCGGTGAAAGGATTCACGCCCTCGCGCGACTTGGTCGCCGGACGCTTCACCACCTTGAGCTTGAGCAGACCTGGAAGTGTAAACAAACCATTGCCCCGCAGGCTCTTCTTGATAATACCGTTGAGGGACTCAAACACTTCACTGACCTGCTTGCGGGAGAGTTCCGTGTCCTTGGAAATCTGGGCCAGAATCTCCGACTTGGTCGGTGCCCCACCTTTTTTCGCCATTGCTGAATCTCCTCGAGTGTGTGTCGATGCCGGTTTTTGCGGCGTGCAACGAATGAAAAGCTTCACGAAACGGCGCGCAACATAGCATACCGCTGCTCCCGCGCAAATGATTTTTCGGTAACAGGCGTTA
This sequence comes from Steroidobacteraceae bacterium, assembly GCA_036521395.1. Classification (GTDB taxonomy): domain Bacteria; phylum Pseudomonadota; class Gammaproteobacteria; order Steroidobacterales; family Steroidobacteraceae; genus FEN-1191. Next base: position 9,019 of record DATDHV010000176.1, read on the forward strand.
CGCAAATGCCTTTTTTTATAGGTCCGCGCGCATCGCGCCGGGCCGGGACGCCGCCCGCGCGTGCGCGCGAGGGGCTCAGTGCAGCAGGATCAGCAGCGCCTGGATGGCGATACCGGCCCACAGCGGCGACAGATCCAGCCCGCCGAGCACCGGGATGACGCGCCGGATCGGTCGCAGGATGGGCTCACACAGCGACACCAGAACGCTCTGCGCCGGCGAGTACACGCCCGGCGCGACCAGCGAGAGCATGGCGTACAGGAAGATCGCGAAGAAATAGGTCCACAGGACGGTGCGCACGATCTCGACCGCGGTCAGCCGCAGCCAGATCAACGCCGGCGGCGGCCCGAAGCCGCTCAGCAACCAGGACACCGACACTTTGAGCAGCGCAAAAACCACGACCGCCACGCAGGAGGCGGTGTCCACCCGGCCGATGGCCGGCAGCAGGCGCCGCAGCGGTACGATCACCGGATTGGTCAGGTGCACGATCGAGCGCGCCAGCGGGTTGCGGAAATCCGCCCGCGACCACTGCAGCAGCAACCGCAGCAGCACCGCCAGCAGGCACAGCGACAGCAGCGTCTCGATGACGAAAATCAGTGCGGCCATCGCAACACCGTCATGAGCGCGCAGCGCCCGGCAGGGAACCCAGCGTCGCGGCGAGCGAGTCGGCGATGGCGGCGCTGCGCGCGGCCGCGGCGCGCAGCGCGGCGGCCACGAGCTCCTCGAAGCCGCCCGCATGCAGCACCGCCAGCGCCGCCTCGGTGGTGCCGCCCTTGGACGTCACTGCCGCGCGCTGCTCGGCCAGCGTCGCCTCGCCGCGGGCCAGCGCACCCGCCCCGTACAGCGTTTCCACCGCGAGCAGCACGGCGGTATCGTGGTCCAGGCCAAGCGAGACGGCAGCCCGGGCCAGATGTTCGGCCAGCAGAAAGAAATAGGCCGGTCCGCTGCCCGACAGCGCCGTGACGATGTCGAGCTGCTGCTCGATGCGCAGCCAGACGATGCGACCGGCGGCACGTGCTATGCGCTCGGCCATGGCGCGTTGCGCCGCGGTCACAGATGGCGGCGCGTACAGGCCGGTAATGCCGGCCGCCAGCATCGCCGGCCGGTTGGGCATGGCTCGCACGATGGCCAGGCCGGCCGGACACAGGCGCGCCAGATCGGCGATGCGCAGGCCGGCCACGATGGACAGCACGAGCGGACGCTGCGCCTGCAGATCGGCGTGCAACGGCTGCAGCACCTGCGCCGCGACCTGTGGTTTCATGGCCAATACCACCAGCGCCGCCTGCCGTACGACCTCGCCGTTGTCGGCCGAGGTGCGCACGCCGAGTTCGCGCTCGAGTGCGGCGCGCACGGCCGGCAGCGGCTCGCCGACCCAGAGTTGGCTTGTCGCCGCGCCCTGGCGCACCAGGCCGCCGAGCAGCGCGCGGGCCATGTTGCCGCCGCCGACGAATGCGATTCGCGGATAGGCCTCGTTGTTCATGACAGCATTCTAGCCAAGCGGTTGCGGCTGTCGCGCTCCAAATAGGGCCGTGCCGATCCGCACGTGGGTCGCGCCTTCAAGCACGGCGGTGCGAAAGTCGCCGCTCATGCCCATCGACAGTGCGTCCAGCCCCAGACCGTGCCCATTCATCCGCTCCAGCAGCGCACGCAGTGCGGCGAAGCTGGCGCGATCGGCATCCTGCCCGCGCCCCTCGGGCAGGATGCACATGAGGCCGCGAAGCCGCAGCCGCGGCAGTGCCACGACAGCCCGGGCCAGCGCCTCGGCATCCCCCGGGTCGACGCCGCCCTTGCCGGGTTCGCGCTCGATGTTGACCTGCAGGCATCCTTGGAGCGGCGCGGCGTAATGCGGCCGCTGCGCCGACAGGCGCTCGGCGGCGTGCAGCCGGTCGATGCCGTGGACCCAGTCGAATTGCTCGGCGATGGTGCGTGTCTTGTTGGCCTGGATCCGGCCGATGAAGTGCCAGGTCAGGCCGAGGGCGCGCAGCGGCTCGATCTTCGCCAGCGCTTCCTGCACATAGCTCTCCCCGAAGTGACGCAGGCCGAGCTCGGCGGCGACGCGCACCGTCTCGGGCGGCTGGCCCTTGCTGACCGCGACAAGCGTGACACAGTCCTCAGTCCGGCCGGCCGAGCGCGCGGCGGCGGCGATTTCCCGGCGCAGCCGCGATAAATTTTCGGCCGGCGAACCGGCTGCCGGCGAATTCTGCGGAGCGATTAACATATTGGGAGTAAACACCCTCCGCTATACTCCACGGTCACTGCCTGACGCACCGAAGGCACGCCACCAACTGCCGCAGGTCGAGCGAGGAAGGATCCGGATGGCCGTCGATATCGCGCAACTGTTGGCATTCGCCGTAAAGAATAACGCTTCCGATCTGCATCTGTCGGCGGGAGTGCCGCCGATGATCCGCGTCGACGGCGACATCAAGCGCATCAACATGCCCGCGCTGACGCACAAGGAAGTGCACGGCATGGTGTATGACATCATGAACGACAAGCAGCGCAAGGCGTTCGAGGAGTTCTTCGAGACCGATTTTTCGTTCGAAATCCCCAAGCTGGCGCGCTTCCGTGTCAATGCCTTCAATCAGAATCGCGGCGCCGGGGCCGTATTCCGCAACATTCCGTCGGCGATCCTGAGCCTCGAGGAGCTGGCGGCGCCGAAGATCTTCCGCGACCTGTGCATGCTGCCGCGCGGCCTGGTGCTGGTCACCGGCCCGACCGGCTCGGGCAAGTCCACCACGCTGGCGGGCATGATCGATTACTGCAACGACAACCGTCCCGATCACATCATCACGATCGAGGATCCGATCGAATTCGTGCACGAGTCCAAGCGCTGCCTGATCAACCAGCGCGAGGTGAAACGCGACACGCTGGGATTCAGCGAGGCGCTGCGTTCGGCGCTGCGCGAGGACCCGGACATCATCCTGGTCGGCGAAATGCGTGACCTGGAGACCATCCGCCTGGCGCTCACCGCGGCCGAGACCGGCCACCTCGTGTTCGGCACCCTGCACACCAGCTCCGCCGCCAAGACCATCGACCGCGTGGTCGACGTGTTCCCCGGAGAAGAGAAGGAAATGGTCCGCTCGATGCTGTCCGAGTCGCTGCGAGCCGTGATTTCGCAGACGCTGCTCAAGCGCACCGGTGGCGGTCGCGTGGCTGCGCACGAAATCATGATCGGCACACCGGCCATCCGCAACCTGATCCGCGAAGGTAAGATCGCGCAGATGTACTCCTCGATCCAGACCGGACAATCCGCGGGCATGCAGACGCTCGATCAATGCCTGACCGAGATGGTTGCGAAGGGCATGGTCAGCAAGGAAGAGGCGCGCTACAAGGCGTCCAACAAGGACGCCATGTAGCGGGCATAGCGCAGGACGCATACCGCAGGACGCATACCGATGGATCGCGATCAAGGCATAAAGCTGATGCAGGAGCTGCTCAAACGCGTCGTTGAGCGGCGGGCCTCGGACCTGTTCATCACGGCCAACTTCCCGCCGGCGATCAAGATCGACGGTGAAATCCGCCCGCAAATGGAGCGCGCGCTGACGCCCGAGCAGTCGGCCATCCTGGTGCGCGCCATCATGAACGACCGCCAGACCAAGGAGTTCGACGCCACCAAGGAGTGCAATTTCGCGATTGCGCCTCCCGGTATCGGCCGCTTTCGCGTCAGC
>DATDHV010000177.1:0-3239 GCA_036521395.1 Steroidobacteraceae bacterium
CCGCGCTGCGGTAATCTGGCGCGCGCCACGCCGGACCACGTTAGAACATGGCGATCAATCCACAATCCGTCACCATCCAGCAGGTCGCCGATCTGGCCCAGGTCGCGACCAAGACTGTCTCGCGCGTCATCAATGATGAGCCCGGCGTGCATGCCGACACGCGCAGCCGCATCCTCAAGGCCATCGAACAGCTCGATTACCGGCCCAATCTCAATGCGCGCGGCCTGGCTGGCGACCGCTCGTTCCTGATCGGCCTGTTCTGCGACAAGCCCGGGGATTATCTGAGCAACTTCCAGGCCGGTGCGGTCGAGCGCTGCCGCGAGTCCGGCTTCCATCTCATGGTCGAGCCCTGGGACAGCCAGAGCCCGGACGTGGGACGACAGGTCAAGGCGCTGCTGCGCACGCTGCGGCTGGAAGGCGTCATCCTGTTGCCGCCCCTCAGCGACCATCCCGTGATCCTGAGCCGGCTCGCCGATATCTCGCTGCCGACGGTCCGCATCGCCCCGAAGAACGAGCCCAGCAGCAGCTCGCCGTCGGTGGGCATAGATGACTACGCGGCGGCCCGACGCATGACCGGCCACCTGCTCGATCTGGGCCATCGCCGCATCGGCTTCATTCTCGGCCGGGCCGGGCATGCCGCCAGCGACCAGCGTTACCGCGGCTTTCGCGACGAGATGAAGGCGCGCGGTGTGGCCATCGATGCCGCGCTGATCGGCCCCGGCAACTTCGTGTTCGCCGACGGCCTGGTCTGCGCCGACCAGATGCTGCGCTCGGCCACGCCCCCGACGGCCATCTTCGCCAGCAACGACGACACCGCGGCTGCGGCGCTGTGCGTGGCGCGCAAGCTCGGCCTGCGCCTGCCCGAGCAGCTCTCGGTGGCCGGATTCGATGACGCTCCCGTGGCCACCATGATCTGGCCGCAGCTCACGACCATTCGCCAACCCGTGACGGCCATGGCGCGCACCGCGACCGAACTTATCATCGAGCATTCGCCGCGCCGCAACGGCTGGCCCATGCCCGTGCCGCGCCGGCTGCTCGACTTCGAACTGATCCTGCGCAACTCCACCGCGCCCCCGCCGGCGCGAAGCCACTGAGCCTGGACGCGCACTGGCGCGGATGCGCGCTCGGCGGGGTGCTCTACGACCTCGACGGCACGCTGCTCGATACGGTGGCCGACATCACCCTGGCGCTCAATCGCGCGGTGCTCGAGTACGGCTGGGAGCCCGTGCCCGAGAGCACCGTACGTCGCATGATCGGTCGTGGCTCGGAAGTGCTGGTGCAGCGCGCCGCGCAGGCGCAGCAGCGCACGCTCGATGCGGACGGCGTGGCCACCGTACTGGATCGTTTTCTCCACCATTACGGCGCACTCGAGCGCTCGCGGGCGAGCACCGCACGAGCCTATCCCGGCGTTCCGGCCGCGCTGCAGCGGCTCAAGCAGGCCGGGTTGCGCAGCGCCGTCATCACCAACAAGCACCGGGAATTCGCGCTGGCGCTGCTCGAGCGGCTGGGCCTCTCACCCTGGATCGACCTCATCGTCGGGGGCGATAGCTGCGAGCGGCGCAAGCCCGATCCCCAGCCACTGCAGTTCGCGTGCGCATCGCTCGGGCTGGCGCCATCCGCGGCGCTCATGGTCGGGGATTCGATCAACGACGTGCAGGCGGCGCGGGCCGCCGGGATTGCGGTGATCTGCGTCACCTACGGCTACAACGAAGGCCAGGATCCGCGCGCGCTGGCGTGCGATGCTCACATCGACGGCTTCGACGAGTTGCCTGGCTTGTTGCTGGCGCGATCGTGAAGCACGCGCAGCGCCGCGAGCAGATCGGACGCGCCCAGACGCGCCGGCACTTCTTCCAGAGCATCCACCACCAGCGCCGCGCCTGAGAAGTCCTGCTCGCGGGTATAGGCGCTGCGCACCGCGATGGTCGCGATGCCTGCTGCCAGCGCGGCGCGCACCCCGTGCCGCGAATCCTCGATCGCGAGGCAGGCCGACGCGCTCAGCCGCAATCGCTCGAGCGCGCTCAGGTAGATGTCGGGCGCCGGCTTCTTGTGCGCCACCGTGTCACCGGCCGCGATGACCTCGAAACATCCTTCGGCGCGCTCACCCAGCGCGGTACGCAGCAATGCCGCGACGTTCGGCAGGCTGGTGGTGGTCGCAATGGCCAGCCGCACGCCGGCGGCCCGCGCCTGCTCGAGCAGCGCCGCGAAGCCGGGACGCAGCCCCATGGCGCCGCGCTCGACCAGATGGGTGTAGTGCGCCGTCTTGGCCGCGTGTAGCGAGGCGATGGTGGCGGTGGTACGGGCCAGCGCCTCATCCTGGCGCTGCGAATCGATGTAGTGATGGATACGCTCCTTGCCGCCGGTGACCTGCAGCAACCGGCCATAGAGGGCCTGGTCCCAGTGCCACGTCAGGCCCGCATCGCGGAAGGAGAGATTGAACGCGGCGCGGTGGACCTCCTCGGTTTCCGCCAGCGTGCCGTCCACGTCGAAGATGATCGCTTCCAGACTCAAGATGCCAGGGCCTCCCGCGCCCGTGTGAAGGCCCGTGTGACATCGATGGCCCGTGTGACATTAAGATAGACCATGGTCAAGTACATCCTCCTCGCGGTGCTCTGCCTGATGGCCGGGGCATTCGCGGGCAACGCCTTCACCAACATGACGGCGCGCCGCCACCAACACACGCGCTCGGTCATGGGCCTCGCGCAATACCACCTCGATCGCCTCGATGCGGCGGCGCGTGCCGGGCAATGCCCGGCGTTTGAGCAGGAGCGCGGCCGCCTGCTGTTCGTGTACGACGAGCTGCTGCAGGCCTTTCCCAAGGCCTACGCCCAGGACAGCGAGTTCCATAAGCGCGCCGATGCCCTGCGCGATGCCGTGCGCGCGGGCGAGGCGGCACCGGAGCATTGCGTGGTGAGCTCGGCCACCGCCGCCGTCAAGCACATCGGCGATGCCTGCGATGACTGCCATCACGAGTATCGCTAGCGGCGCCCGAACATGGCCGGGGCGGCGATGAACCGCAACCAGGCCTCCGATTATGCCGCGCTCGTGGCCGCAGCGCAGTCCGATCCCGAGCGCGTGCGGCTGTGCGCCGCCTGGATCACCGAGGCGTTCGATCGCTTCTACGATGAGTTCCTGCGGCTGACCTGGCTCGCCAAGGCGGCCTTCGAGAATCGCGATCCCCCGGCATCGGTGGCCCATGCCAAACGGCGCCTGCGCCTGTACAACGCCACCGTGCAGGAACT
>DATDHV010000178.1:0-18308 GCA_036521395.1 Steroidobacteraceae bacterium
CCTTGAGCCGCAGCGCCTCCTCGAGCGCGATTTCATCGAACGGGTTGATGCTCATCTTGACCCCGTCCGTGACGACGCCGCTTCCATCCGGCTTGACGCGCACGCGCACGCTAAAGTCGATGACGCGCTTGATGCCGACCAGCACGGTGCTCATGTGAACCTCTTGGCAAAGAATAGCCGATAATGTGCCCGCCACGGCACAGGGGAAGAAGGGCGGTCGCATGAACTTCGCCGGTATTCGCGCCTTCGTCAGCGGCGGCGCATCGGGGCTGGGCCACGCCGTGGCAAGCCGTGTCGTGGCGGCCGGCGGTGCCGCCGTGGTGCTGGATCTGCAGCTCGCCGCCGACGCGGATGCGATGGGTGCGCGCGCGCATTTCATCGCCGGCGATGTCACCGACGAGGCTGCGATCGAGCGCGCCATGACGCTCGCGCGCGAACGCCTGGGCGGCATCGACCTGGCAGTGACCTGCGCTGGGATTGGCGCGGCGGCGCGGCTCATCGGCCGATCCGGAGCCATGCCCGCCGAGCACTTTCGCCGCATGCTCGAGGTCAATCTGGTGGGCACGCTGCTGTGCGCGAAGGCAGCGGCGCTGCTCATGCAGCACAATGCGCCCAACGCGCAGGGCGAGCGCGGCCTGATCGTGATGACCGCCTCGATCGCGGCGTTCGATGGCCAGATCGGCCAGGTGGCCTATGCCGCCTCCAAGGGCGGCATCGTGGCCATGACGCTGCCCCTGGCGCGCGAGCTCGCCTCCTCGGGCATCCGCGTGGTCACCATCGCGCCGGGTATCTTTCAGACGCCCCTGCTCGCCGGCCTGCCGGAGGCCGCGCAGGCCTCCCTCGGACAGCAGGTGCCGTTTCCGCCGCGGCTGGGACGGCCGGCGGAATACGCGGACCTGGTGGCGCACGTCGCCGAGAACGCCATGCTCAATGGCGAGACCATCCGGCTCGATGGGGCGCTGCGCATGGGACCGCGCTGAGAGCGTAGGACGGCATCACTGTGCAGCCGACCGGGCCGGCCGATTGCCTGCACCCCGCGCTCGTTTAAGCTCTGTGGGCTACTGCCCCTGTGGCCGCCGGTACCACGAATGTCGAGACTGCGCCAAACCTTGAAGCTCTTCGGGCAGGCCGGACGCGCCTGGCTCGATGACGATGCGCCGAGCATGGGGGCCGCGCTCGCCTTCTACAGCGCCTTCTCCCTCGCCCCGCTGCTGATCATCGCCAGCGCCGTGGCCGGACTGGTATTCGGTCAAGGCGCGGCGCGCGAGGCGGTGGTGAGCCAGTTTCACGAGTTGATCGGGCCCATCGGCGCCGAGGCCGTGCAGCGCCTGCTCAATGCCACCGCGAACATCGGCACCGGCTTGTTTGCCAGCGCCATCGGCATCGCGCTGCTCGTGATCGGGGCGAGCTCGGTGGTGATCGAGCTGCAGAATGATCTCAATCACATCTGGCGCGTGCCCGGCGCGCCTCATGCCGGTTATACCGTGCTGTTCCGGGCGCGATTGATCGCCGTCGGCCTCATATTAGGCTTCGGCTTCCTGTTGCTCGTATCGCTGATCATCAACGTCGCGCTGGCGGCCTTGGTGGAGCATTCGCACCTGTTCACGCAGCGCGCCGTGCTGCTGCATGCGCTGAATCTGCTGTTCTCCCTCGGCGCTTATTCGGTGCTGTTCGCCATGCTGTTCAAATGGCTGCCCCACGTCAGTCTGGCCTGGGGCGATGTGTGGCGGGGGGCCTTCGTGACCGCCCTGCTGCTGAGCCTCGGGCAGATCGGCATTGGCTTCTACTTGGGTCGCAGCGCCACCACCTCGGCCTATGCGGCCGCCGGCTCGCTGCTGGTACTGCTGCTGTGGCTCTACTACGCCTCGCAGATTTTCCTGTTCGGCGCCGAATTCACCGGCGTCTATGCCCGGCAGCGCCGCAGCGCCCAACGGGACCGGCATTCAGCGCCGATTCATGTGCCGGGGGTAGGATGAGAGTCGCGGCGGCCGGGAGTCTGGGAGGGCGTCTTGCCGTGCCCTGTCCGTGGGACTCCGACACGGGAATAGGTCGCATTCATGCTCGACCGATCATGTCATCACCGCCACAATGGCAGCCGATTCTGGGTCCCATTCGTGCGAGCGGCCCGCTGCAAGGTTGAGGAACAGGCGTGCACTCTCATCAATGGTTACTGCTCACCCTGGCGATGGTCGCGGCCGTGGCCCAGCATTCGAGCGCCGCGCCGCCGGTGCCGCACCCGGCACAAGCCGCGGCCGCGCCCGCTTTCGGATTCGATGCCGTCCAGCGTCTGGCACAGCAACGGGCCGAGCAGCCCTATCAGGAGCAGAGCGACAAGCTGCCCGACAGCCTCGCCAAGCTCAGCTACGATGATTACCGCGACATTCGCTTCCGTCCTGAGAACGCTCTGTGGCGCAATCAGACGCTGTTCGAGGTGCAGTTCTTCCACCGCGGCTCGACTTATGAAAAACGCGTCAACGTCAATGAGGTCACCGACCAGGGCGTGACCCCGGTCCGCTACGATCCTTCGCAGTTCGACTTTGGCCGCAATACCGCCCTGGCCAAGGCCCTGCCGCCCGACTTAGGGTATGCGGGGCTGCGCGTGCATTACCCTTTGCAGACAGCCGAGTACAAGGACGAACTGATCGCCTTTCTCGGCGCGTCCTACTTTCGCGTGCTCGGGCGCGGACAGAGCTACGGCGCCTCGGCCCGAGGCCTGGCGATCAACGTGGCCACCACCCAGGGTGAGGAATTCCCCTATTTCAGCGATTTCTGGCTGGTCAAGCCCGGGCCCATGCAGCGTAGCCTGACCATCTACGCCCTGCTCGACAGTCCCAGCCTCGCCGGAGCCTATCGATTCGAGATTCGCCCGGGGGCGACCACGGATGTGGAGGTGACCGCCACCCTGTATGCGCGCAAGAGCGTCGACAAGCTCGGCGTCGCGCCGTTGACCTCCATGTACCTGTACGGCGAAGAGCACCGGCGGCAGTTCGACGACTATCGGCCGGAGGTGCACGACAGCGACGGCTTGCTGATGCAGGCCGGCGGCGGTGAGTGGCTCTGGCGCCCGCTCTCGAATCCCAAGGCACTGCGGGTGACGAGCTTCTCGGACGAGCATCCGCGCGGTTTCGGCCTGAGCCAGCGGGATCGCGATTTCGCGCATTACCAGGACGAGGAGTCCGGCTACCAGCGCCGGCCGAGCTACTGGATCGCGCCCCTCGGGGACTGGGGCAAGGGCAGCGTCGAGCTCGTGGAAATACCGACCGATGAGGAGATCCACGACAACATCGTGAGCTACTGGGTGCCGGCCACGCATCTGGTGCCGCACAAGCCGTTCACCTTTACATATCTCCTGTCCGCCTACGCGAGCTCCCCGCTCTGGCCGCCCGGTGGCCGCGCCGTGGCGCTGCGCACCGGAGCGGTCCGTGGGCACGCGCCCGAGAATTCGCGGCGCGTGCTGATTGACTTCACCGGCGGGGATCTCGATACACTCGGCCCCACGCAGCCCGTCAAGGCCGTGCTCAGCGCCCAGAACGGCGATATCGACTCCGTGACCGTGCAACGGCTGTCGGAGAACGGCATCTGGCGGGTGGCGTTCCGCCTGACCCCGAAGGGCAATCAGGCCACGGACCTGCGGTGTTACTTGACTTTGTACGGCGAAGCCCTCACTGAAACCTGGACGTATCTATGGACACCATGAACGCGACCGGCCACGGCGAGAGTTGGCTGCGCTTCCAGGCGATCTGGCGCCGCACCGCGTTTTTCAGCCTGACATTGCTGACCGCCATCGCCGGCGGCTTCCTGATGCTCGACATTCTGCGGGCCAACGGCATGGGCCCGCTCGAGACCACCGGCCTGATCATGTTCGTGCTGCTGTTCATCTGGATATCGGGCGCCTTCTGGACCGCGATCGCGGGCTTCGCCGTACGCGTGATCGGACACGATCCAGCGGCCCTGCGGCCCGAGAGCGATGCGGGGCGGCCGCTGCACGGACGCACCGCCGTGGTCACACCGATCTGCAACGAGGACACCGCGCGCGTGTTCGCCGGCCTGGACGCGGTCTGGCGCTCGCTGGCCGCGCAGCCGCAGGCCGAGCGCTTCGATTTCTTCATCCTGTCCGACACCCGCGACCCCGGCATCGCCGCGAACGAGGAGCGGGCCTGGCGCGCGATGGTGGCGCGGCACGGCGCGTCCGGTCACCTGTTCTACCGGCGGCGCACCGAGAACAGCGGGCGCAAGGCCGGCAACATCGCCGAATTCGTGCGCAACTGGGGCGGGGCCTACGACTACATGCTGGTGCTGGATGCGGACAGCGTCATGTCGGGGTCCGCTCTGGTCACGCTGGCGCAGACCATGGATGCGAATCCGCAGGTGGGCATCATCCAGGCCCTGCCGCTGCTGGCCGGGCGCGAGACGCTGTTCGCGCGCCTGCTGCAGTTCGCGGTACGGCTCAACGGGCCGATGTTCGCCAGCGGGCTCACCTTCTGGCAGCTCGGCGAGAGCAACTACTGGGGGCACAACGCCATCGTGCGGCTCGGCGCCTTCGCGCAGTACTGCTCGCTGCCGCGCCTGCGCGGCTCGCCGCCCTTCGGCGGCGAGATCATGAGCCACGACATCGTCGAGGCGGCGCTCATGCGCCGCGCCGGCTACCGGATCTGGCTCATGCCCGACATCGCCGGCAGCTGGGAGGAAGTGCCCACCAACGTCATCGACTTCGCCGCGCGCGACCGGCGCTGGGCCCAGGGCAACCTGCAGCACCTGGGCGTCATGCCGATGCGCGGCCTGCACTGGCTCAGCCGCATTCACATGCTCACCGGCATTCTCTCCTACGTCACCTCGCCCATGTGGCTGCTGGTGCTGATCCTGAGCTCGATCGTGACCAGCATCCAGGCGGTCACGGGGCACCAGTATTTCCAGCCCGGCGCGCATTCGCTGTTTCCGTCGTGGCCGCAATACCGCAACGGCGAGATCGCCGTGCTGCTGTCGATGACGATCACCATACTGATGCTGCCCAAGCTGCTCGGCGCGACGCTCGCGCTGCGCGAGCGTGCCATGCGCGCCGCGTACGGCGGTGCGCGCCGGCTGATCGGGGGCGTGCTGCTCGAGCAGGCCATGAGCATGCTGCTCGCCCCGACCATGATGCTGTTTCACACCAGCTTCGTGCTGCGCGCGCTGCTCGGGCGCAGCGTCGGCTGGGACGCGCAGCCGCGCGGCGATCGCGGCATCAGCTGGCGCGAGGCGCTGCTGCGCCATAAATGGCACCTGGCGCTGGGATTGGTGTGGGGCGGTGCCATCCTGGCCCTGGCGCCGAAGTTCATCTGGTGGATGATGCCGGTACTCGCCGGCATGCTGATCGCCGTGCCCTTCACGGTATTGACCAGCCGCTCGAGTCTGGGCCGGGCGCTGCGAGCGCGCGGCTGGCTGCTGACCCCCGAGGAGACCGCGCCGCCGCCAGAGCTGGCCACGCTCACGGCCGAACACCCTTCCGAAGAGCCGGTCGAGCCGGCCGTTCGGGCGCCGCTGCCGGCGAGCAATGCTCCTGAGCCTGCACTCGAGTTGAGCATGCGCGTGCCCCAGCAGGCACCGCTCGCCATGGCCTTGGAGGGACGCGCTCCGCCCGTCCCGCTCGAAATCCGCGCGGCCTAGCCGGCGCTCGCTCGGAGCCGCCGACGCAGCAGTAGTCATGGGCCGCATCTTTGAAGTTCGCAAACACACGATGTTTGCGCGCTGGAACCGCATGGCCAAGCAGTTCGCGCGCATCGCCAAGGACATCAGCATGGCGGTCAAGGCCGGCGGCACGGACCCGGCCTCCAATCCCACCCTCCGGCGCATCATGCAGAACGCGCGCGCCGTGAACATGCCGAAAGACAAGGTGGAGGCGGCCATCAAGCGCGCCGGCGGTCGCGATGCCACCAACTATCACCAGGTGCTCTATGAGGGCTACGCACCGCACGGCGTCGCACTGCTGATCGAAACGGCCACCGACAACCCCACGCGCACCGTCGCCCATGTGCGCAACATCATCACCAAGCACGGTGGCCACCTCGGCACGGCCGGCAGCGTGAGCTTCCAGTTCCAGAAGATGGGTGTGTTCCGTCTCGACCCGGCCGGTATCGACCAGGACGAGCTCGAGCTCGACATGATCGATCATGGGCTCGAGGAGATGGGCGAGAGCACGGGCGAGAAGGGCGAGCCGCAGCTCGTGCTGCGATGCGCGTTCGAGAACTTCGGACGCCTGCAGGAAGCCCTCGAGGCGCGCCGCATCGCGCCGGTGTCAGCCGAACATGAATATGTGTGTGCGGCCCCGACGGTGCTCGAGGAGCCGCAGGCCACCGAGGCGCTCGAGCTCATCGACAAGCTCGAGCAGGAGGAGGACGTGCAGCGGGTATTTCACTCCCTGGTCTGAATGCGGGCCGCACCCGAGGATCACGGCTCCGGGTGGGCCGTTGTCCCGGCAGCCCGCGCCCCGATGCCGGGGAGGCATCGGGCGCCGAAACTCACCGATTCGAGCCGTGCGCCTCGCCGCCCTTGCGGCCCGCCTCACGAGCTTTCTCCCGATCATTGGCAAAGTTGCCGGGATTGTTCTCGCGGCCCTGGCTGTGGCCGCCCTTGCTCGCAATCTCGCGCTGTGTCTGCTCGTCCATCGAGGCGAAGCCGCGCTTGGAGCCGCCACCGGCGGTGCCACCGGTGCTGGTGCCGGTGCTCGCCTGCGCGCTCTCGCCGGTCTCCGTGCCGAGCGATGGCTCGGGCGTGCTCGATGTCGATGCGCTCTTGGGGCTTCGATGCTCGCTCTTGGTGTACTGGTTGTGGCCTTGCGGATTGTTGTTCGGCATTGCGAACTCCTGTTGACGATGATGCGGCATCCGTGCCGCTGCAATCGCTGTGCCACGCCGCGTTTCAACTCAATCAGGCTCTTGGCCGCGCACGCGGGCGGCCTCGTGAGAATATTTGCAGCGCGTCGGCAGAAATTGCAGCGCTGGTGAGCCGGTGAGTCAGTCGAGTCAGGCGATGGTGTCGACGATGCCGCCCTCGACGCGCAGCGCAGCGCCATTGGTGGCCGATGACAGGGGTGAGGCCACGTACACGACCATGTTGGCGACTTCCTCCGGGCTGGCCGCGCGCGCAATCAGGGAACTCGCGCGCTGCGTGCGCACGAACTCGGCGGCCACCTCCGCCACGCTCCTTCCCTGCTGCTTCGCAGTATCCGACAGCATCGCCACCACACCGTCCGACAAGGTGGGTCCAGGCAGCACGGCGTTCACCGTGACGTTCGTGCCGCGCGTGAGTTTCGCCAGGCCACGCGCGATGGCAAGTTGGGCAGTCTTCGTGACGCCGTAATGGAGCATGTCGGGCGGGATGTTCAGCGCCGACTCCGAGGAGATGAACACGATGCGGCCGCGATTGCGCTCCAGCATGCCCGGCAGGCAGGCGCGTGCGAGCCGCACCCCCGACATGACATTGATCTCGAAGTAGCGGCGCCATTGATCATCGTCGATGGCGAAGAAATCCTTCGGACCGTAGACACCGACATTGTTGATCAGTATGTCGGCGCGCGGTGCGGCCTCGATCAATGCCGCGCAGCCCGCGGCGCCGCCCAGATCGGCGGCCACCCCGCGTGCCTGCACCGCCGGGACGGCGGCGCGCAGCGCGCGCAGCGCCGCATCCACCCGTTTCTGCGCGCGGCCATTGATGAGCACCTCGGCACCCGCGCGCGCCAGACCCAGGGCGATCGCATAACCGATGCCGGCCGTGGAACCGGTGACGATCGCCATCTGACCCGAGCAGTCGATGTTCATGCGCTGATCCGGTGCAATGAGATGGCCCGCGTCAGGTACCTGCGCGACTCGCCCGGCGCGAGCGCGGCGCCGGCCCAGCATCCGCGGCGCGCCAGGCCCACGCTCGTGCGTTAGTGCTGGCGCAGCATCGGCAGGCGCTGCGTGTCGCCCAGGCTTCCGTACAGGGACTGCAATTGGGTGAATTCGCTGTGCTGCGGGGCGCCCGAGAGCATGTGATCGCGAATGATCTTGAGCTGGTAGCGCAGATACGGCAGCAGCGCCTGCACCGGCGCGGTTTGACCCGCCTGCTCGGCGAGCAGCGAGTCACAGTAGGCACGGTAATACTCGCCGTAGGCGGTCTCGTAATGGGCCAGGGCCTCGCAGAAGGCCGCATCGCGCATCAGGTCCGCGCACAGCGAATCGGTGCAGAGAAAGCTGCCCGCCGAACTTAAGTACGCGGTGTGCTCCCGCAGTATGCAGCGCGTGTATTCCTGCGTACCGAACAGCGCCCGCACCAGCCGGCGCCGATCCTGGCCCTGCACCTGCCGCTCGCGCAGGTACTCGAAGGGCGCCTTGCGGTGCAGCGTCAGGAAACTGATCTTCTTGAGCTCGGTGGCCTGTCGGCCGCGCTGCCGGCACGCCGCCACGCCGCGCATGAAGACGGTGTGTGCCTGCTCCCAGCTCCGATACAGCACCACGTCCTGCAGCAGGCGCGTGGCGATGTGGGCCTCATCCGGCGCTCCGGATTGCGCGGTAAGCGCCAGATATTGCTCCGAGTATTCCATTAGGCGCGCGGAGCTGTAGCCATGGGCGGGGCTTCGGGGCGGCGAAACGTGAGCGCGCGTATTCATCGGTGGCGGTGCCTGCGATGCATCCCGAATTTGAACCGGTGTGGAACTGCCGGCCGTCCGACTAGCGCGGACGTTTGCAATGGCAATATCTATACCACCGTTCGCTCAACGTACACAACTGCCACTTTTTTGCGACAGCGCTCGCCGAATATCTGACACGCGGGTGACATAATTCCCGCGCTCAGGCAGCGACGGGAATCGGGCGCCCGAGCAGTTTCTCGATGGCCCGCAGCCGCTCGCGCTCGTCGCGGCTCACGAGCGAGATCGCCTTGCCGCTCGCGCCCGCGCGTCCGGTGCGGCCGATGCGATGGACATAGTCCTCCGGCACGTGCGGCAATTCGAAGTTCACCACGTGCGGCAGCTCGCTGATATCCAGACCGCGCGCGGCGAGGTCGGTTGCCACCAGCACGCGTATGCGCCCGCACTTGAAATCGTCCAGCGCGCGCGTACGCGCGCCCTGCGATTTGTTGCCGTGGATCGCCGCGACGGCCAGGCCATCGCGCTCGAGCCGCTCGGCCAGGCGGTTCGCACCGTGCTTGGTGCGCGTGAACACCAGGCTCTGGCGTATGCCGCCATCGATGATCAGCCGCGCCAGCAGCGGATGCTTGTCCGAGGCGGCGACGTGGTAGACGCGATGATCGACCAGCTCGGCCGGCGCATTGCGCGGCGCGACGTCGATGACGGCCGGATTGACCAGCCAGGTGCGCGCGAGCGTGCGGATCTCCTCGGGCAGCGTGGCCGAGAACATGAGGTTCTGCCGCTGCTTGGGCAGCGCGGCGATGATGCGCCGGATGGCGCGGATGAAGCCCATGTCGAGCATGCGGTCGGCCTCATCGAGCACCAACGTCTCGATGTGCGACAGATCGATCGCGCGCCCCTGCAGATGATCGAGCAGCCGCCCCGGGGTGGCGATCACGAGATCGACACCGGCGGCGAGCGCCTGGATCTGCGGCCTGGGGCTCACGCCGCCGAACACCAGCGCGCCGCGCACCGGCAGGTGGCGCGCGAGTACGCGAAAGGCGTCGCTGACCTGTGCGGCCAGTTCCCGGGTGGGCACCAGCACCAGCACGCGCGGCGCCCGTTGCGTCTGCGGGTGGGCCTGCAGGCGCTCGAGCAGCGGCAAGGCGAATGCCGCGGTCTTGCCGGTGCCGGTCTGCGCGGCCGCGAGCAGATCGCGCCCCTCGAGCACCACGGGAATGGCCCGCTGCTGAATGGGCGTGGGCTCGCTGTAACCGAGTTCCTCGACGGCGCGCAGCAGCGCCGGGCACAAAGAAAAGTCCTTGAACAAATGAATACTCCGCGACGGCCTCTGCCAATGCAGCCTTCGGTGTGGCGCGTCGATAAATGAATGAAGATCGGCGGTGCCTGCGGCACCGGCAGCGATGGGCTTGCAGGAGGGGCGAAAGGGTCCCGGTGGAAGGCGGTGAGCCTGGGGGACGCTGAAGACCTCGGCGCGCGGACCGAACCGCGCATTCGACAAACTCCGGAGCGGGAGTATACCGGAATCAGCCTCTCATTGTGCGCTGAAGCGCACATTGCGGCGTTCGGGTCCGAGCAGCGCGAGCGCCGCGAGCACGACCGCCACCACCGCGCAGACCAGCGTCAGGGCGAAGGCGTAGTCCGGGTGTGCCACGCCCGTGCGGTGCTCGGCGATGATCACCTGCAGCGTGGCGTTGCCCGAGGCGATGAAATTGCCGAGCTGATACACGAAGCCCGGAAAGGTCGCGCGCAGGGCCTGCGGGGAGAGCTCGTTGAGGTGCACGGGTACCACGCCCCACGCGCCCTGCACCATGAACTGCAGCACGAAGGCCGCGATCGCGATGCCCACCGCGCCATGGCCGTAGCCCCAGAACGGCAGTGCCGGCAGCGCCAGCAGCGCTGCGAGCGCGATCGCCCGGCGCCGGCCGATACGTCCCGACAGCGCGCCGAAACACAGGCCGCCGCAGATCGCGCCGATGTTGTAGGTGATGGCGATGCGCGCAATGGTACCGCTCCCAAACCCGCGCTGCGCGCGCAGCAGCGTCGGAAACAGATCCTGCGTGCCGTGACTGAAAAAATTGAACGCGGTCATGAGCACCACCGCGTACACCGCGAGCCACCAGTGTCCGCGAAGCGCGCTCACCAGGCTCGTGGCGCGCGCCTGACGACCCGCGCTCCAGGTCGGGGATTCCGGCACGAGACTGCGGATGTACAGCACCAGCAGCGCCGGCACCGCGCCGACGATGAACATGCCGCGCCAGCCGATACGATCGAACAGCAGCCCGAACACGACCGCCGCGAGCAGGTAACCGGTCGGATAGCCGGCTTGCAGCAGCCCCGAGACCACGCCGCGCGATCGCACCGGTACCGTCTCGAACGCGAGTGAAGCGCCCACGCCCCACTCCCCGCCCATGGCGATGCCGTAGAGCGCGCGCAGCACGATGAATACCGTGAGCGTGGGAGCGAAGGCCGAGGCCAGCTCCATGAGCGAGTACAGCAGCACGCTGGCCATGAGGGCCGGGCGCCGGCCGAAGTGATCGGCCAGCCGCCCGAACAGGAATGCGCCCAGGGGCCGCATCGCCAGCGTTAGCGTGATGGCCCAGGTGACGTCCTTGACACCGGCGTGGAAATCCCCGGCGATGCGCGCGAGCACGAACACGACCAGGAAGAAATCGAACGCATCGAGCATCCAGCCGAGGAAGCTCGCGAGCACGACGTGCCGCTGCGTGGGTCCCCAGCTATCCGTTGCCGTCATGGCTCGGTCCGCGTGGCGTGTGGTCCTCGATCATAGCGCCGCCGGCGCGCGCCCGCTGCGCGGCCAAGGCCGGCCGGCCGCGATGCAACGGCTACAATGCCGCCGCGGCCGCCCGCGGCCCGCTCGCCCCCGGAGGTTTCGTTGCTGCTGCGTCTGGACAAGGTCAGTCTTGCGTACGGGTCCCGCCCGCTGCTGGATCAAGTGTCGCTGCAGATCGGCGCCGGGGAGCGCGTGGCCCTGGTGGGCCGCAACGGCGAGGGCAAATCCTCGCTGCTGCGGCTGCTGCGCGGCCAGGTCGAGCCGGATCAGGGCGCGCTCTGGCGCCGGCCGGGCGCGCGCATCGCGCACCTGGCACAGGACATCGACGCGCGGCCCGCGCAATCGGTGGTTGAGCTGCTCGAGCACGGCGCGCCAGCGCAGGGAGCCGATGCCGGCGAGAGCTGGCAGCGGCGGCAGCGCATCGCGACGGTGCTCTCGCGCCTGCGGCTCGATCCGCAGGCGCGCGTGGACCAGCTCTCCGGCGGCCTGCGCCGGCGGGCGCTGCTGGCCCAGGCCCTGGTGGACGATCCCGACGTGCTGCTGCTCGATGAGCCCACCAATCACCTGGACCTCGATACCATCGAATGGCTCGAGCAGTTTCTGCTCGACTTCAGGGGCGCGCTGCTGTTCGTGAGCCACGATCGCACCTTCATCAATCAGCTCGCCACCCGCCTCGTCGAGCTCGACCGCGGCACGCTGAGCTCGAGCGCCGGCAACTACGATGCCTACGTGCGATTCAAGGCCGTGCAGCTCGAGATCGAGGCCCAGCACCAGGCGCTGTTCGACAAGAAGCTCGCGCAGGAGGAGGCCTGGATACGCCAGGGCGTCGAGGCGCGTCGCACGCGCAACGAGGGCCGCGTGCGCGTACTGCACGCCCTGCGCGCGCAGCGGCGGGCGCGCCGCGAGCGCGGCGGCCGCATCGAGCTGGCGGCGCAGAGCAGCGCCGAATCGGGCGCGCTGGTGTTCGAGACCGAGGGACTGGAGCTCGCCTTCGAGGAGCGGGTGGTGATTCGCGATCTGTCGGTGCGCATCATGCGCGGCGACCGCATCGGCCTGGTCGGGCCCAACGGCGCCGGCAAGAGCACGCTGATTCGCGCGCTGCTGGGCGAACTCGAGCCCCGGGCCGGCCGGGTTCGCCGGGGCAGCCGGCTCGAGACCGCCTACTACGATCAGGAGCGCCAGCAGCTCGAGCTCGATGCCTCGGTCATGTACAACGTCAGCGGCAACAACGATCAGGTCATCGTCAACGGCCGGCCGCGCCACGTCGCCGGCTACCTGCGCGACTTCCTGTTTCGCCCCGAGCAGCTCAACACGCCCGCCCGCGCGCTCTCGGGCGGGGAACGCAACCGCCTGCTGCTCGCGCGCCTGTTCGCGCGGCCGGCGAATCTGCTGGTCATGGATGAGCCGACCAATGACCTGGACATCGACACGCTCGAGCTACTGGAGGAATTTGTCGCCGACTTTCCGGGCACCCTGCTGCTCGTGAGTCACGACCGCACGTTCCTCGACCACGTGGTCACGAGCCTGCTGGTGTTCGAAGGCAGCACGGTGCGCGAATTCGTCGGCGGCTACAGCGACTGGCTGCAGTACCGAGGCGAGCAGGCCGCGCGCGGCTCTGCCGGGCGCGCCACCGCCGCTCCCGCGCCTCCCGCGACGGCCGCGGCAGCGCCGCGCGAGCGCAGGCTCTCTTACATGGCGCAGCGCGAGCTGTCCGCGCTGCCCGAGCGCCTGCAGGTGCTCGAAGTGGAGAAGCAGGAGATCGAGGCGCAACTCGCCGACGGCTCGCTCTATCGCGGCGCGCCCGAGAGACTGCGCGTGCAGCTACTGCGTCTGACGGCGCTCGCGCACGAGCTCGAAGCGGGCTACGCGCGCTGGGCCGAGCTCGAGGCGCTGGCGAACTGAGGTCACAAGAGGAGCATTTTGTGATAAAGTATTGCCCTGACTAGGCGGGCGAATACGCCTCGCCGCCCCGCGTATCCCGACTGCATCGGCCTGGCGAGGGGAAGCATCCCACCACCACATCTGGAGGCGAGCTTGGCCAAGCCGGCGATCGTGCCCGAGACATGAAACTCGCTGCACGCAAGAATGCGACCGTCGATGAACAACGGCGCTACCAGCGACAATATGACCGCGACCGTGCCCCGCCCCTGCGCACCGCTTTTCCGGAAGTCTCGCAGCTCAGCATCGAGCTGGCGTTCTCGGACCGTACCGGGAGCGTCGCCAAGGAGCCCGCACCGTCCGCGCAGTCACATGCGTTCTACCCGCCTGCGCGCGCCTTCTTCCGCTTCACCTGCCCATGCGCGGATTGCAGCGGAGAATTCGACCTCAGCGCCAGTGTGGCGCAGGTGGCCGCCGCGAGTGGCCGCGCCAACCGCTCGGGCACCGCCAAACTGCAGTGCACCGGCGTGCGCGCCCGCGATCGCGTGACCGGTGCCAGTTGTCCGATCGAGCTCACGTGCCGCATTGTGGCCAAGGCGGCTTCATGAATTCATGGCGCGATTCGCTTCCATTCGCCGGTGAGCCGAGCTCGGAGTTTCGCGAACGGCTGGCCCGGCAGCAGGCAGCGGCTCACGAGCGGCGCCAGCAGGCGCTGACCGAGCAGGCCTCGACGCTCAACACCCCGCAGGCGCGCATTCGCATCTGGGAGCAGCTGCATGCAATCTCGCTGCCGCGCGACACCGCCCACCGGCTCATCGGCGTCATCGCCGCGCACACGGGGTTGACCGTGGCGCAGGTGCGCGAGGAGCAGCTGCAGCGCGCCGCCGGCCCGGTAGCCCCCGAGGCCGTTCCGGCCGTGATCGTGCAGGACGTACCCGGCTGAGGTGCTCGCGACCGGGTGATGAGCAATCGCGTCTATTTGCTGAACGGACCCAACCTCGATCTGCTCGGCGAGCGCGAGCCGCAGCTCTACGGACGCACCACCCTCGCTGAGATCGAAGCGCTGTGCCGCACAGCCGCCGCCCCCCACGGACTGGATCTGGTCTGCCACCAGACCAATGCCGAGCACGAGATGATCGCCTGGCTGCACGAGGCGCGCCGTGCGGCCGGCATCGTCATGAACCCGGCCGCGTTCTGCTATCACTCGGTACCCATTCTCGATGCCCTGCGGCTGTGCGAGTGCCCCATCGTCGAGGTGCACATCAGCAACATCTACCGGCGCGATGAGACCTGGCGCAGTCAGTCCCTGCTCGCGGCGGCCTGCAGCGGGGTGATCACGGGGCTGGGCGTCGAAGGCTACCGGCTCGCGATCGAATATCTCGCGCGCCAGATCGCCCCGCGCGCCTCAGGCCCCTAGGCCGCGACGCGACGGGCCACGCCGCCGTCGAAGGCGGCCGCGATCACGTCCTCGACCCGCTCGGCCCAGACGAACTTGAGCGTCTCGCGCACGCTGGCCGGTATGTCGTCGAAATCGCGGCGATTGCGTGCCGGCAGGATCACGGTGCGGATGCCCGATCGTGCCGCCGCCACGGTCTTCTCCTTGATGCCGCCCACCGGCAGCACCAGACCCCGCAGGCTGATCTCCCCGGTCATGGCCACATCGTGCAGCACGGTGCGCAGCGTCAGCATGGACACCAGCGACGTGAAGATGGCCACACCCGCACTGGGGCCGTCCTTGGGCACGGCGCCGGCCGGCACGTGTACGTGCAGATCGGACTTCTCGAACACCAGCGGATCGATGCCGAGGCGCTCGGCCTGGGCCTTGACCAGCGTCATGGCGGCCTGCGCGCTCTCCTTCATGACGTCCCCGAGCTGGCCGGTCAGGATCAGCTTCCCGGTCCCGCTCACGCGGCTGCTCTCGACGAAGAGAATGTCCCCGCCCACCGGCGTCCAGGCCAACCCGGTGGCCACTCCAGGGACGCTGGTACGCATGGCCACCTCGTTCTCGAAGCGCGGCGCGCCGAGGATGGCCGCCAGGTCCTCGGCGCCCACCGTGATCGGGCCGGCCTGGCCGGAGGCGATCGAGACCGCATAGTGGCGCAGCACCGCGCCGATCTGGCGCTCCAGGCTCCGCACCCCCGCCTCACGCGTGTAGTCGGCGATCACGCGCCGCAGCGCCTCGTCGGTCAGTTGCAATTGCCCAGCGCTCAAGCCGTTCGCGCTGAGCTGGCGTCGCAGCAGGTAGCGCTTGGCGATCTCGAGTTTCTCCTCCTCGGTGTAG
The DNA here is from genome assembly GCA_036521395.1 of Steroidobacteraceae bacterium. Taxonomy (GTDB): domain Bacteria; phylum Pseudomonadota; class Gammaproteobacteria; order Steroidobacterales; family Steroidobacteraceae; genus FEN-1191. Next base: position 15,556 of record DATDHV010000178.1, read on the forward strand.
CCCGTGAGCTGAATGATCTCCATGCGGTCGCGCAGCGGCGCCGGCATGGTATCGAGCATGTTGGCCGTGCCGATGAACAGCACCTTGCTGAGGTCGAATGGCACGCCCAGATAATTGTCGCGAAAGGTATGGTTCTGCGCCGGATCGAGCACCTCGAGCAGCGCGGAGAATGGGTCGCCCTGGAAGCTGGCCGAGAGCTTGTCCACCTCATCGAGCATCATGACCGGGTTGCGCGTGCCGGCCTTGCGCAGCGCCTGGATGATGTTGCCGGGCAGCGCCCCGACATAGGTGCGGCGGTGGCCGCGGATCTCGGCCTCATCGTGCACCCCACCGAGGCTCACGCGCACGAACTTCAGTCCGAGCGCGCGCGCGATCGACTGCCCGAGTGAGGTCTTGCCCACCCCGGGCGGCCCCACGAAGCACAGGATGGGGCTGTGGCCTTCGGGGTTGAGCTTGCGCACCGCCAGGAACTCGACGATGCGGCGCTTGATGGTGTCGAGGCCGAAGTGATCCTCATCGAGGATGCGGCGCGCGTTGTCGATGTCGATCTCCTCCTTGTCCAGCGTGGACCACGGCAGCGCCAGCAACCACTCCAGGTACGAGCGCGTCATCGAGTATTCGGCGCTGGCCTCGCCCATGCGCTCGAGCCGGCCGATCTGCGTGCGCACATGCTCCTCGATCTCCTCGGGCATGCCGGCCTTGGCCAGCGCGGCCTTGAGCTCGCCGATCTCCGAGGACTCATCCTCGTCCTCGCCGAGCTCCTTGCGGATCTGGCGCAGCCGCTCGCGCAGTACGGCATTCTTCTGCCGTTCGTCGAAGGCGCCCTTGGTGCGCTCGTCGATCTCGCGCGAGATGCGCATGATCTCCAAGCGCTGGCGCAGGAAGCCGAGCATGAGGTCGAGCCGCTCGCGAATATCAAAGGTGGCGAGCACTTCCTGCTTCTCGAGCGGCTTGATGTCGAGGAAGCTCGCGATCAGATCCGCCAGCCCCGGCAGCGACTCGATATTCTGGATGGCACTCACCAGTTCGGCCGGGGCCTGCGGCAGCAGCTGCAGCGCTTCGATGGCCAGCTCGCGCAGTCGCAGCCCCCGCGCCTCGATCTCGGGATTGATCAGCGTCGGCTCCGGATGCAGCTCGATGCGCGCCACCATGAACGGATCGCGGCTGATGAAGTCGAGCACGCGGAAGCGCTGCTCGCCCTGGCAGATCAGATGGTGCGTGCCGTCGGCGGCGGTCACGTAGCGCACGATGCTCGCCAGGGTGCCGACCCGGTGCAGCCCTTCCGGTCCCGGATCCTCCTCGCTCGCATCGCGTTGCAGCACCAGCCCTACCTTGCGCCGAGCTTTCACGGCCTCCTGCGCGCCGGCGATGGTGCGATCGCTGTGAATGGCGAGCGGCAGCACGGTCTGCGGAAACAGCACCGTGTTGCGCAGCGACAGCAAGATGAGCACATCCTCGGGCGGCCCTTCCGGTGCGGCTTGCGCCGCATGCGGCGTCGCATCCGGTCGCGCCGCGCGTGTCGTAGCGACAGCGCTGTCGCGGGCGTCGGTGTCGGGGGCGTCGGGAGTGCCGGCGCCCTCGGGCGTGCCCTTCACTTTCACGGCCATTCTCCGCCGAGTCGGATGTGCACGCAGCCATCGACATAATCGTGGCCGAGCAGCTCGTAGCGCCCAGGCGGCAATTCGATGTGGCGCTCGATGCGACCGTAGGGAATCTCGAGCCGCACGATGCGCGCCTGGTGCGTGAAGCGCGGCAGGTGGCTCTCGGCGCGCACACGCAGGCCGCCGGGTGAGAGCTCCATCTCGATCTGATCGGCGCGCACGCCCGGCAAGGCCACGCGCACGTGCAGTTCGTGCTCGAGCACGAAGATGTCCACCGGCGGCTCCCACGCCGGGTGGCGCGCGGACACGACCAGCAGCTCAAAGAACTGGCGGTGGCGGCGCTCGGCTTCATCGATCACCGCGCAGGCACGCGACCACATCGACCCGCTCGACAGGGAATCCATGGCAACACTCCGGAGCTCGACGGACTTTCATCCTGCCCTGCCGTGGCGCCGAATGGAAGCGCCCGCACCGCCGCGGGGCACAGCGAGCCCCTGACGTAAACTCGCGACACGTTGACGGGGGCGAGGTGCGCGTGAACATGCACATTCATTCGCGCGCCGTCGCGCTTCGATTATGTGGACTTGCACATTTATGTGGACTTGCACATTGCCGAGCGGGTTAAGTCGAGCGAAGATGAAGGCGATCGTTGCGACCAACAGGAGTGCCAACTGCCATGGGAGTTCAGACATCCCCCAACCCGCGAGGAAATCGCAGCACCACCCGCTCGACGCAGTCGAAAAGGAGTCCGGTGCCGCCCGCGTTGATCGATCAGGATCTGCGCCGCGGGCTCATCGCCCAGGCGGCCTACTACCGCGCCGAGCGGCGCGGCTTTGCGGCCGGGCACGAGGCCGAAGACTGGCTGGCTGCGGAGAGTGAAGTCGATGCCGCACTGATGCTCGGTGCGTTGCCCTTGAATACCTGATCGGCGACACCCGGTCACCGGGCGCGCCTTCGGGCGCCGTTCGCAGCCCTACGGCAGCCGGTGCGGCTGCCGCGCCCGCAGCGCTCGAAGCTGCGCCTCGAGATCCTCGATCCGCTCCAGCAGGCTCAACGCCACGGCAAGCGCCTCGGTTCCGAGCTCGAGATCGGCATGCAGGCGAGCGGCCGCGCGCGCCGCCCGAAGCGCCGCCGCGCCAAAGCGCAGCGTCG
>DATDHV010000179.1:0-17255 GCA_036521395.1 Steroidobacteraceae bacterium
CCTGATAGCCGGTGATGGCGGTATTGAAGACGACTTCACCAGTAGTATTGCCGGCGGCGCCAATGGATTGGCCTTTGAAGATGGACCCGTCTGCCAGGGCCAGCACGGCCGGTGCAGTCACTTCATGCCTCTCCTTGCCACTGCGTTCGAACCCCGGCCACTACCCCTGCGCTTCACTTTACGACAGGCAGATGCACAAAGCGGGAGGAGTTCTTGTGGAACGTCCTCCCGCCTTGTGCGGACTAACCCGATACTCGGATTACGCGTAAAAGTGTAAAGACCCCATCCGTCCCTGTCCACGCCAATCGGGGGTTCTGAGACCCTGGAAAGCCATTGGCGACCAGCGGTTGGACCGCGAAAATCGCGGCCAACATTCACGTATCTATTTGATACTACAGCTAAAGACATCACTCATTGTGTAGCAACCCGGGGCGCGGCCTGCCAGCCACTGCGCTGCCAGCAGTGCCCCGCGCGCGAACACGGCGCGGTCGGTTGCGCTGTGGCGCAGCATCAGTTGTTCCCCATCCCCGAGGAACATGACCGCATGCTCGCCGACCACATCGCCGCCGCGCACGGCGGCGAAGCCGATCTGTCCCGCCTCACGCGGCGAGCCGTGACGCTCGCGCGCATACACCGCCCGTTCCTCGAGCCTCACGCCGCGTCCCTGCGCGGCCGCCCGGCCCAGCGCCAGCGCCGTACCCGAGGGCGCATCGCGCTTGCCGCGATGATGACTCTCCAGAATTTCGATGTCATAGGCCGCTGGCAGCGAGCGCGCAGCCGCGCGCACCAGCTCGAGCAGCAATGCAATGCCCGGGCTGGTATTGGGCGCCACCAGCACCGCGATGCTGTCGGCGGCAGCCGCGAGCGGTGCCTGCAGCTCGCGCGCATGCCCGGTAGTGCCCAGCAGCAGCGGCACGCGTGCGGCGACACAGGCGGCAAGATTGGCCGCGGCGGCCGGGGCACTGGAGAAATCCAGCACCAGATCGGTCTCGCGCAGCAGCGGCGGCAGAGCGGCGGTCACCGTCACCGTGCCGCGTGGGCCACCCGCGCGCGCCGAGGCATCCTCACCCAGGGCCGGGTTGCGCTCCGAGGCCACTGCCCCGCAGAGCTGCAGCGCCGGAAACTGCGGCAGCAGCCGCAGGATACTCGTGCCCATGCGGCCCGTGGCGCCGACCAGCACGGTACGGATGGGCGCCGGCGCCACGGCGCTCACGAAGAACCGCCGGAGAAGAAGCGCTTCACGCCGTCGAGAAAAGTCTTCTGCCGTGGCGAATGCTTGCCGCCTTCGTGCTTGAGCGACTCATCGAACTGGCGCAACAGCGCACGCTGGTCGCTCGAGAGATGCACCGGCGTCTCGACGACCACGCGGCAGAACAGGTCCCCGCGGGCCGGCCCGCGCACCGACTTGACGCCCTTCTCCCGCAGCCGGAACACGCGGCCTGATTGCGTTTCGGGCGGGATCTTGAGCACCACGGAACCGTCGAGCGTGGGCACCTCGATCGTGCCGCCCAGCGTGGCGGTCGTGAAAGCGATAGGCACCTCGCAGCTCAGGTGCACGCCGTCGCGCTCGAAGATCGGGTGCTCGCGCACCCGCACTTCCGCATACAGATCACCGGCCGGACCGCCATTGCGTCCCGCCTCGCCCTCGCCCGCCAGGCGCACGCGGTCGCCGGTGTCCACGCCCGGGGGAATCTTCACCGACAGCTTGCGCGAACGCCGGATGCGGCCCTGGCCCAGGCACTGATCGCACGGGTTGCGCACGATCCGGCCCGAGCCGCGACAATGCGGGCAGGTCTGCTGCAGGGTGAAGAAGCCCTGCGAGACGCGCACCTGGCCCCTGCCGCCGCAGGTCTCGCAGGTACTCGGCGCCGAGCCCTTGGCCGAGCCGGTGCCGCGACACACCTCGCATTCGATGAATTTGTTGACGTCGATCTCGATGCTGCGGCCGAACACCGCCTCGGCGAGGTCCAGCTCGACCTCGTAGCGCAGATCCGCACCGCGGAACACCTGCGGCCCGGAGCCGCGCCGCGCACCGCCGAAGATGTCGCCGAACACATCGCCGAAGATGTCGCTGAAAGCCTCTGCGCCGGTGAAGCCCGAGGCGCCCGAATGCGCATTGCGGCTTGCCTCCACGCCGGCGTGGCCGTACTGGTCATAGACCGCGCGCTTCTGCGACTCGGACAGCACCTCGTAGGCTTCCTTGGCCTCCTTGAATTTCTCTTCGGCGTCGTGATCGCCGGGATTGCGGTCGGGGTGGAACTTCATCGCCAGGCGGCGATATGCCTTCTTGATTTCCACCTCGCTCGCGCTGCGAGCCAGATCGAGTACTTTGTAATAGTCACGCTTCGCCATGAGGCCCTGTCGGTTCCTTAATATGTCATGCACCGACGCGCGAGCCGCCCGGCACTGTGCCCCAGTGCCCGGCGGCCACCACGTGAAGCCGCGCGCGTCAGGAGGCCCGTCGGCCCTTGTCGCGCACTTCCTCGAACTCCGCATCGACCACATTGTCCTCGGTCTTCGCGCCGGCGCCGCTCGAAGCGCCGCCCCCGCCCTGGCCCTCATCCGGACCACTCGAGCCGCCGGGGCCGCTGCCCGTGGCGCCCTCGCCGCCTGGCTGATTCGCCGCGTAGGCGCGCTGCGCGATCGCCGCCGAGGCCTGCGCCAGCGCCTCGGTCTTCTTCTCGATGGCCTCCTTGTCGTCGGACTTGAGCACGCTCTTCAAGTCCCCGAGCGCGGACTCGGCCTTGGCCCGCTCGTCAGCCGTGACCTTCTCGCCCAGATCCTTGAGCGCCTTTTCCACCCCATGCACCATGGCGTCGGCGCGATTGCGCGTCTCGATCAGCTCGCGGAATTTACGGTCCTCGGCCGCATGCGCCTCGGCGTCCTTGACCATGCGCTTGATCTCTTCCTCGTTCAGGCCGCTGGAGGCGCGGATCACGATTCGCTGCTCCTTGCCCGTGGCCTTGTCGCGGGCCGATACGTTCAATATGCCGTTGGCATCGATGTCGAAAGTGACCTCCACCTGCGGCATGCCGCGCGGCGCCGGCGGAATGTCGGTCAGATCGAACTTGCCCAGCGACTTGTTGTCCTGAGCGCGCTCGCGCTCGCCCTGCAGCACATGAATCGTCACCGCGGTCTGGTTGTCGTCCGCGGTCGAGAATACGTTCGCCGCCTTGGTCGGAATGGTCGTATTCTTTTCGATCAGCTTGGTCATGACCCCGCCCAGAGTCTCGATCCCGAGCGAGAGCGGCGTCACATCGAGCAGCAGCACGTCCTTGACTTCGCCGGCGAGCACGCCGGCCTGCACTGCGGCACCCACCGCCACCGCCTCGTCCGGATTGACGTCCTTGCGCGGCTCCTTGCCGAAGAGGTCGCGCACGTACTTCTGCGCCAGGGGCATGCGGGTCTGGCCGCCGACCAGGATGACCTCGGCCACGTCCTTGGCCTCGAGGCCGGCGTCCTTGAGCGCCATGCGGCACGGTCCGATGGTCCGCTGCAACAGATCGTCGACCAGGCTCTCGAGCTTGGCACGCGTGAGCTTGACGTTCAGGTGCTTCGGGCCGCTGGCATCGGCGGTGATATAGGGCAGATTCACGTCGGTCTGCTGGCTCGAGGACAACTCGATCTTGGCCTTCTCCGCCGCCTCCTTGAGCCGCTGCATGGCCAGCGGGTCGCGCCGTACGTCGACGCCGGATTCCTTGAGGAACTCATCGGCCAGAAAATTGATCACACGCTGGTCGAAATCCTCACCGCCGAGGAAGGTATCGCCATTGGTCGAGAGCACCTCGAACTGGCGCTCGCCATCGACCTCGGCGATTTCGATGATGGAAACGTCGAAGGTGCCCCCGCCCAGGTCGTACACCGCGATCTTGCGATCCGCGCCCTGCTTGTCCAGGCCGTAGGCCAGCGCCGCCGCGGTCGGCTCGTTGATGATGCGTTTGACCGTCAGGCCGGCGATGCGGCCGGCATCCTTGGTCGCCTGGCGCTGCGAGTCGTTGAAATAGGCCGGCACGGTGATGACCGCCTCGGTCACCGGCTCGCCGAGGTAGTCCTCGGCAGTCTTCTTCATCTTCATGAGTACACGTGCGGAAATCTCGGGCGGCGCCATCTTCTTGCCGTGCACCTCGACCCAGGCGTCGCCGTTGTCGGCACGGACGATCTTGTAAGGCACCATCTTGACGTCCTTCTGAACCACCTCATCGTCGAACTTGCGACCGATCAGGCGTTTGACGGCGAACAGCGTGTTCTGCGGGTTGGTAACGGCCTGGCGCTTGGCCGACTGGCCGACCAGCACTTCATCGTCCTTGCTGAAGGCGACGATGGAAGGAGTGGTGCGATCGCCCTCGCTGTTCTCAATCACGCGCGGCTTGCCGCCCTCCATGATCGCCACACACGAGTTCGTCGTGCCCAGATCGATGCCGATTACCTTGCTCATGACTCAGACTCCAGAAAATTCAGTTCTGTGATCGTTCTAAATTGGGTTCGGGGCATTGGTTTCAAGCCCTTGCAGTGCCCGGGGCCCCCGGGGCCGTCGCGACCACGACCCGCGCGGGCCGCAGCAAGCGGCCGTGGAGCTCGTAGCCGGACTGCACCACCTGCAGCACCGAGCCGGGTGGGGCATCGGCGGTCTCCTGCATGAGGACGGCCTCGTGCAGACTCGGATCGAAGCGCTGTCCGGTCGGGTCGATTTGCCGGATGGAGAACTTCTCGAACGCCCGTTCGAGCAGCTTCAGCGTGGCCTCCTGCCCCGCGAGCGCGCTCCTGGCGTCGCTGGCCGCGCCGTTGCGCACGCCCAGCTCCAGGCTGTCGCGCACCGGCAGCAGCTCGCCCGCGAAGCGCTCGAGCGCATAGCGGTGGGCGCTCTCGATGTCGCGCTGCGCGCGCTTGCGCACGTTGTCGAGTTCCGCGACAGCGCGCAGATACTGATCCTGCTGCTGTCCGAGCTTCTCCTCGGCCTGGCTCAGTGCCGCGCGCAGCGCGTCGAGCTCGGCCCCCGCAACCTCGGTCGCGGTGCTGTTATCCATCGCTTCTCCCATCTATAACATCCTGGAATATCAGCTAGTTGGATAATTTAATTAAACTAAATACTACCTGTAGCCCCACTACCGCGGGAATTACATGGCGCTCAACGACGCAAATTCAAGGCCGAGCTCAGGACTTTCGCCGTGAGGTCGACAATCGGAATAACCCGCTCATAGGCCATGCGGGTAGGTCCGATGACGCCGATGACCCCGATCACCCCCTGCTCGGAGCTGTACGGCGCAGTCACGACGCTGTAGTCGTCGAGAATACCGTAGCCCGACTCCTGGCCAATGAAGATCTGTATGCCCTCGGCTTTGAGGCTCTGATCGAGCAGATGCAGTATGTCGCGCTTCTCGTTGAACGCCTCGAACAGGCGCTTGAGCTTGTCGACGCTGGCCCGCTCTCCCAGCTCCATGAGATTGGTCTCACCCGCGATCACGTACTCGAAACTCTCCGGCACGCTGCCCTGCTCGAACAGCCGCTGCGCCATCGCGATGGCGTCGAGCATGACCTGGTTGAGGTGTTCGTGGGTATCCTTGAGCTGCTGCACCAGCTCGGTGTGGATCTGCGAGAGCGTGCGCCCGGCGCAGTGCTCGTTGAGAAAGCTCGCGGCGCGGCGCAGCTCCTCGGCCGCATAGTGCCGATCGAGCTGAATGATGCGGTTCTGCACTTCCCGGTCGTTGAGCACCAGCACCACAAGTACCCGGTTCTCCGACAGCGCCAGGAACTCGATCTGCGTCAGCGAGGCGGCCTGCGCCAGCGGCAATGTGACCACACCGGCCAGGTGCGTGATGTTGGACAGCAGTTGCGAAGCGGCGGCCACCAGCGACTTGGAGCTGTCGGCCGGCAGATCGAGCTGGCGGCGGATCTCCTCCAGGCTCAAAGCGTCGGCCGGCATCTGCGCGCGCAGCAGCGAATCGACGAAGAAGCGGTAGGCCTTGTCGGTGGGTACGCGCCCTGCGGAGGTGTGCGGCGAGGTCACGAATCCGAGGCTCTCGAGGTCGGCCATGACGTTGCGCACGGTCGCGGAGCTGAGCGTCAGCCCCGAATCGCGCGACAGGGTGCGCGAGCCCACCGGCGCACCGTCGCGGATATAGCTCTGCACCAGCACGCGCAGCAGGTGTTGGGCGCGTTCGTTCAGCGCCTCGTCTTTGTTGTCCGGTGACATTCTTGGGAGTCGAGCTAACCAGCGCCGCGAAGTCCCGTCAAGCGCCACGGCGTCGTGCTCGGGTGCGCAATATGGCAAGTTCGCGCGTGGCCGCGCGGCTGCCGCCATGCTACAACAGCGTCCAGCAATGAAAACGGCGCTTCGCCGCACGATTCAAGGTCCAGACCCGATGCACACGCCGATACGCACCTGCGTCCTGGTCGGCAAATTCCAGGACCCGCGGGTTGCCGAATGTGCCCACACCCTGGTTCGCGAGCTGCTGTCGCGGCACGTGCAGGTGCTCGTTCCCGCGGAAAGCGCGCCCGCCGGCCTGCCCGAGGGGGTGCAGATCAGCGCCGAGGCGGATTTCATCGCCCGCGCCGACCTGGTGATCGCGATCGGTGGGGACGGCACGTTGCTCTATGCCGCGGGCCTGGTCGCCGAGCACGATATTCCGCTGCTCGGCATCAATCGCGGGCGCCTGGGCTTCCTCACCGATGTGCTGCCGCAGGACATGGTGGCCTGCATCGATGCCCTGCTCGCCGGGGAGTGCGAGCCCGACCGGCGACCGCTGCTGCAGGCGCGGCTCGTATCGCCGGCAGGGGCGGAGCGGTCCCACTTCGCACTCAACGACGTGGTGTTCAACCGGCTCGAGACCGGACGCATGTTGGACTTCGAAACCCGCATCGACGGCCACTACGTCAACACCCACGGCGGTGACGGCCTGGTGGTGGCGACGGCCACGGGCTCGACCGGTTATGCGCTCTCGTGCGGCGGCCCCATCGTCGAACCGCGTCTGGACGTGCTCGTGGTTGCGCCGATCTGCCCGCATACGCTCTCGGACCGGCCCATCCTCGTGCCCGGCGGCTCGCGCATCGACATCCAGCTCACCGGCCCGGACGAAGTCAGCGCACAGGTGACCTGCGATGCGAGCATGCTCGGGGAACTGAAGCTCGGCGGACGGCTGGAGATCAAGCCCGCGAACCGCGCCGTGACGCTGCTGCATCCGCCGGGCTACGATTATTTCCGCCTGCTGCGCTCCAAGCTGCACTGGGGCCTGGGCGGCTGGGGTCACGAGCGCTGAAGGCCATGCTGCGTTACCTGCATATCCGTGATTTCGCCATCATCGACAGCGTTGAGATCGAGTTCGGTGACGGCCTCACCGTCCTGACCGGGGAGACCGGTGCGGGCAAGTCCATCATCGTCGATGCACTGGAGCTGCTCGCGGGCGGCCGCGCCGGGGCCGACGTCGTGCGCGCCGGGGCCGAGCGTGCCGACATCGCCGCCACCATCGACGTCTCCAGCACCGGCGGCGAGTTGCGCCACCTGCTCGATGAGCAATCGATCACCCACGAAGGTGAGCTGGTGTTGCGGCGCGTGATCGGCAGCGATGGCCGCAGCCGGGCCTGGCTCGGCGGCCAGTCGGTGCCGCTGCAGGTGCTCGGCCGCGCCGCCGAACTGTTGATCGACATTCATGGCCAGCACGAATTCCAGTCGCTGGTGCGGCCCGCCACGCAGCGCGCCCTGGTGGATGCCTACGGCCGGCTCGAGGCGCTGTGCGGCCAGGTGCTCACCGCGCATAGCTGCTGGCTGGCGCTGCTCAATCGCAGCCTGGAAGTGGAGAGCGCCGCCGATGAGCGCAGCTCCCGGCTCGATCTGCTGCGCCACCTGCTGCATGAGATCGATGCACTGGCGCTGGCGCCCGGTGAGATCGCCGAGCTGCACACCGAACACGCGCGGCTCGCGAATCGGGGGCGCCTGCTCGAGGCCGTGCGCGGCGCGCTCGAATGCCTGTATGAATCCGAGACCCTCACGGCGCACGCCCTGCTCGCCCGCGCCTTATCCTGCCTGCGCGCTGCGGAAAGCCTGGACCCGCAGCTCGCGGCGCTGGCCCCGCCGCTCGAGGAAGCCGAGCTGCGGGTGAAGGACACCAGCCATGGTCTGCTGCAGTACCTGGATGCGCTGGAGATGGATCCGCAGCGCGCCGATGCCATCGAGCGCCGCCTGGCCGCGATCGAGGAACTGGCGCGCAAGCACCGCGTCACCGGCGAGGCGCTGCCCGAGCGGCGCCAGGCGCTCGGCGCGGAGCTTGCCAGCCTGGAGAGCGCAGCGGCCGACCTCGGCGCCCTGCGCACGCAGCTCGCTGCCGCACTCGCGAGCTACCAGGATGCCGCACGCCAGCTCTCCGCGCGCCGCGCCGCGGCCGCCCGCGCGCTCGCCAAGGACATCTCGGCGCGCATGCAGGAGCTTGGCATGGGCGGCGGGCGCTTTCTGATCGACGTCTCTCCGCTCGAGACCGCCGAGCCCGCCCCGCATGGCATCGACAAGATCGAGTTTCGCGTCAGCACCAACGCCGGTCAGGCGCCACGCGCGGTGGCGAAGGTGGCCTCCGGTGGCGAGCTCGCTCGCCTGTCGCTGGCGGTGCAGGTCTCATGCGCCGCCGATACGGCGCACTGCATGGTGTTCGATGAGGTGGACGCTGGCATCGGCGGGGCGGTGGCCGAGATCGTCGGACGCGAGCTGCGACTGCTCGGGGCGGCCGGACAGGTGCTGGTCGTGACGCACCTGCCGCAGGTAGCCGCCCAGGGTCACCAGCATCTGCGCGTCACCAAGCTCAGCGAGTCCGGCGCCATCCGCACGCGCCTCGCGGCTCTGAGCGGCGAGGAGCGCGTGCAGGAACTCGCGCGCATGCTCGGCGGTGTCGAGATCACCTCGCGCGCACACGCCCACGCCCTGGAAATGCTGACCCGCGCGGCCCAGACGCAGCTCGCCGGCGGCGCCGAGCCTGCGGCCACGCGTGCCCGCAGACAGCGCGGCGCCCAGCCTCGCGGCCAGCGCGGCGGCGAGGAGCCGGGCTAGGTTGGCAGGCGGTTGCGCGCGCCCTTGCGCGAGGGACAGTTGGGCCGCTGGCAGCGGCCGTAGAGCACCAGCGAATGCTCCTCAATCTTGAATCCGAGCCGCTGCGCGATCGCGTTCTGTCGCGCCTCGATCTCGGAATCGACGAACTCCTCGACCGATCCGCAGTCCATACACACGATATGATCGTGGTGCATCCCGTGATTGATCTCGAACACTGCCATGCCGTCTTCGAAATGGTGGCGGCTCACCAGCCCCGCGCCCTCGAATTGCGTGAGCACGCGGTATACGGTCGCAAGGCCGATGTCCTCGCTCGAATCCAGCAGCTTCCTGTAGATCTCCTCGGCCGACATGTGACGCGTGTCGCTGCTCTCCAAGATCTCGAGGATCTTGAGCCTCGGCAGCGTCACCTTGAGCCCCGCCTTGCGCAGGTCCTTGCCTTCCACGATGCACCTCGATGCGTACCCGCTGCGAGCAGTCGATACGGTATGATTGTCGCATGAGAACGACTGCCGCATGAGAATGAGCCGTGACGGCCATGGTGCGCAAGCGCTGCAGCGAATCGGGGCCCGAACCAACGCCGCAGTGCGCGCGCTGGCATGGCTCGGGGCGTTGTGCGCGCTCAGCGCCTGCGTCTACCGCATGCCCATCCAGCAGGGCAACTACCTCGATCCGGCGATCGTCGCCCAGATCAAGCCCGGCATGACGCACAGCCAGGTGCGCTATCTGCTCGGCACGCCCATGGTCCCGGGCGCTTTCGACAATGCGCGCTGGGATTACGATTACTACATCAAGACCCGCCGCCTGCACGGCCCCAACCGCGGTCACGTCACCATATACTTCAGCGACAATCTGGTCGCGCGGGTCGAGAGCGACGTCAAGAAGGCTCCGGACACCACATTCAACGCCAAGGGCGCGCTCGCTCCCGAGCCGCGCTCGGCTGGCGGCCACTGAATCAGCCGCGGCTGCGCCCCGGGCGCGCCATTGAGCTCTGGGCGGCCCGGGCCCGCCGGCTGCTGCGTGGATCGACCGGCAATGCGCGGTAGACCTCGATGCGATCGCCGTCGGCCGGCACGTGCTCGCGCCCGTGCACGCGTCCGAAGATGCCGACCGCGGCGCTCTGCCAATTCGCGGCCGCCTCACCGAGCTCGCCGCGCGCGGCCTCGAGCGCCGCGGCGATCGTGGCCTCGGCCGGCAGCCGCAGCAGGCATTCGCGCACGCCGGCCGGCGTATCGCACACCACACGGCAGCATTTGATCACACTGTCCGCCCCGACCACCTCAGGCCGGCAGACGCTGAGCGCGGGCGACGAAGGCGCGCACCAGCTCGTCCTGGGCCTGCTCGAACAGCGGCTCGAACAGAGCCGATTTCAGCGCATTCGAGAACTGGAACCGCAGCTTGAATTCGACGCGACAGCCATTGCTCGCGACCGGTGTGAAGTTCCAGGATCCCTCGAGCACCTTGAACGGGCCCTCCACCAGTTGCATCTGCACGCTGTGCCCCGGATCGAGCCGGTTGCGAGTGGTGAAGTGCGTACGCAACGGCCCGCGGCGCACGGCCAGGCGCGCCACCATCTCCTGCCCGTTGCGTTCGAGCACTTGCGCCGAGGTGCAGCCCGGCACGAACTCCGGATAGCGTTCTACGTCGTCGACCAGCCGGTACATCACCTCGGGCGAGCGCGCCACGAGCGAAGTTCGAATCATGTCTCGCATTGATCAAGTGTGGCGGAGCCCCGCCTGCGGCTCAAGCACCCCTCTGTACAATGAGGCCATGGCCAAGCCCCCGAACAGCGAGCACACCACCGAACGGCTGATCGCCGAGAATCGGCGCGCACGCTATGACTATTTCATCGAGGACCGTCTCGAGGCCGGCCTCGTGCTCGAGGGCTGGGAAGTCAAATCCATGCGCGCCGGCCGGGCGCAGCTCGCGGAGGCCTACGTCTACGTCCGCAACGGCGAAGCCTTTCTGATCGGCGCCCATCTCGCCCCGCTGCGCACGACTTCGACCCACAAGGTCGCCGACCCGGTGCGAACCCGCAAACTGCTGCTGCACCGGAATGAGCTCGACCGCCTGATCGGCGCCACCGAACGTCGCGGCTACACGCTCGTGCCGTTGGAGCTGTACTGGAAGCACGGCCGTGCCAAGCTCCAGATCGGCCTTGCCAAGGGCAAAAAACAGCACGATAAGCGCGCCGCCGACAAGGAGCGCGACTGGCAGCGCGACCGCGCGCGGCTGTTGCGGCGCGGGTGAGAAGCAGCGAATCACCCCTGAGCGGCGGCGAGCACTCCGGCTCGCCGCGGTGATACGGATTCGCGCCGGCAGGGGCGTTCAGGTTACTATGGTGGCCACTGAAGGGGGCGACCGGTTTCGACGTGGGTTACGAACCTTCAGGGGCGTGCCGAGGCGCAGTGGCCCTCGTTAATAACTGCTGCAAAACTTAGTTGCCAACGACGACAACTACGCTCTAGCTGCCTAAACGCAGCTGACCTCTGACCAGCTCGTGCCTATGCGACTGAACCAGGGGACGCGCTCATAGGATCGCGCTGCCGTGTGCGACGGGTTGCAGCGTTAAGAGTTACCGTCCGCTGGTCCGACGTCTTCCCTGCCCTTCGGGTAGCGCCGGATGAGAACCAAAGAATGGCTACGCGCGTAGATCCTGAAGTCTAGGGCTTGCGGACGCGGGTTCAATTCCCGCCGCCTCCACCAGTCTTTTCGGCTGGTTTCGGCGTCGCTGTGGACGCCGGGTACAGCACCATGAGCTTGCGCATCACGCCGTTGGTCCAGCCGAAGCCGTCCTGCAGCGGATACTCGCCCCCGCCACCACTGCGCCCGGTAGTGACCACATCGTATTTCTCTACCAGCCTGCCGCTCTGCGCGTAGACCGCCTCGACGTTGTCCATCCAGCGGTCGGCGATCGTGCGCGCGAGCGCGCGCTGGCCGTAGCGGCGCAGGCCATCAATCGCGATCCACTGGATGGGCGCCCAGCCATTGGGCGCGTCCCACTGCTCACCGGTATCGAGCGGGGTGGTGACGATGCCGCCGGGCATGAGCAGCACCCGGAGGGTCGTCCTGGCCACCGCCGCCGCCTGGGACGGAGACGAGAGCGCCACGAACAGCGGGTACAGCGTAGCGGCCGACACACGCGGCACGGGCGCGCGCTGGGTCCAGCGGTAGTCGAGATAGGCGCCGGTGCCAGGGTTCCACAGATAGCGATCGATGGCGGCGCGGCGCGCCGCCGCGCGGTGCGCAAACTCGCGCACGCACGCCTGGTCTGCGCGCCGCCGGCAGCCGAGGCGGATGGCACTCTCGAGACCGAACAGCAGGCTGTTGAGATCCACGGGCACGATCTGCGTGGTATCGATGGTGGCGCGAGTCCGCCCATCGGCGAACCAGCGCGAGCCGAAATCCCAGCCGCTTTCGGCGGCGGCCCGAATGTCGCGGTAGACCTGCGGCGCCGGACGCCCACTGGCCTGCGCGAGGGCCCGGTCCTCGCGGTACGATTCATCGCGCGGACTGTCACGATCGTCCCAGTAGCGGTTCAGAATCGATCCGTCGGGCATGGCCACCACGCGCTCCCGGGCGCTGCCGCGGCGCAGTCCCTTGGCACCGCGCATCCAGAAGGCGTACTCGCGCTCGAGCTGCGGCAGGTATCGTGACAGCGCGCGGCCCGGATCAGGGTCCGACAGCAGACTCACCATCTCGAAGAAGAAGGGCGGCTGCGAGCGGCTCAAGTAGTAGGTCCGCGTGCCGTTGGGTACATGGCCGTAGGTATCGATCAAGTACGCAAAATCGCGCACCATATCGCTGACCAGGTCGTGACGACCGCTCTGCGCGAGCCCCAACATGGTGAAGTACGAGTCCCAGTAATAGAGCTCGCGAAAACGCCCGCCCGGCACCACGTACGGCGCGGGCAACGCCAGCAGCGATGCATAGGGTGGCGCCGTGGGGGTGCTGCGGGTCAACACGCCCCAGAGCCGGTCGATGTGCGTGGCGATCGGGACGTGGTCCGGCGCCGAGGGGGCCGCGGTGATCTGCGCGGGCAGCGAGAAGTGCTCCGCTACGAAGCGCTCGAGCGCCGCCGGTGAATCCAGGTGCGCAGCATGGTATTGCGCGAGGATCCGGGCGGGCGCCTCGCGCGCCACGGCGTCCGGAAATGCCTTGCTATCCGGATAGAGGCCCTCGCTCTGCACCGCGACGAACAGGTCGGCGAACACCGCCTGCGGCGGTTGCGGATACGCCGCCCCGGCCGCACGCTCCTGCGCCACCGCGGCCGGCGGCGCCAGCAACGTCAGCAGCAGCAGCAGCGCCGCGACCCCTTCATGCCCGTCAACGGCGTGGCGCCGCGTCGGCAGACCGGGCGGCACGCTGCCAGGAGCTTCGTCGGCGATGTCCCTTTTCATGTTCCGCGCGCAGCATGCAAGCCGCCAAGTGCGGATGCAAGCCGGCGCGTGACCGCAACGTGGCCCTAACCTGCGCGCGTCCGGACCCCCCGCACGCGCGGCGCTCGATTGGAATTCCCGGCGCTTGGTGCTGATATCATGCCGGTGCGGCAGTCCGGCAGAATTGCGGGGACCATCCCAGGGGGCACAGGTGGCGGGGCTTTACTTCGAGGAGTTCGTCGTCGGCCAGAAATTCGTGCACGCGATCCGCCGCACCGTGACCGAAGCCGACAACGTGTTCTTCACCGCCCTGACGCACAATCCCGCGGCCCTGCATCTGGATGAGGAATACTGCCGCGCGCACACCGAGTTCGGGCAACGCGTGGTCAACAGCGTCTTCACGCTCGGCCTCATGGTGGGCGTCTCGGTGGGCGACACCACGCTTGGCACCACGGTGGCAAATTTAGGCTGGGACGAGGTGCGCTTTCCGAAGCCGGTGTTCCACGGCGATACGCTTCGAGTGGAAACCGACGTACACGAGCTGCGCGCGAGCAGGAGCCGGCCGGCCAACGGCATCGTCATCTTCGTGCACCGTGCCTACAACCAGCGCGAGGAGCTGGTGGCGAGCTGCAAGCGCTCGGCGCTGATGCTGCGGCGGCCGAAGTGAGCGCCATGCGATCGATGCTGTTCGTGCCGGGCGATAGCGAGCGCAAGCTAGCCAGGGCCGGCGGCGCGGGCGCCGACGCCATCATCATCGATCTGGAAGATTCGGTGCTGCCCGAGCGCAAGCCCACGGCGCGCGCCCAGGCGGCCGAGTATCTGGCCAAGTCCGCCGCGCGCGATCGGGTGTGGGTGCGGGTCAATGACCGCGGCAGCGGCGAGCTGCTCAAGGATCTGGCCGCGATCATGCCGGCGCGGCCGGCCGGCATCGTACTGCCGAAGATTCGCGGCCCCGAGGACATCGAGGCTGTCGCGCATTACCTCGAAGCGTTCGAGGCCTCACGTGGCATCGAGTCCGCGGCCACCGCCATACTCGCACTGGCCACGGAGACTCCCACGGCGCTGCTGCGTATGGGGGAGCTGCTGCGCGCACCGTGCGCGCGCCTGCGTGGGCTGGCCTGGGGCGCCGAGGATTTGAGCGCCGCGCTGGGCGCCGGTGATCCGCGCACTCCCGCCGGCGGCTGGCGCACGTTATATGAATACGCTCGCACGCAGTGCCTGCTCGCCGCGCACGCGCTGGCCGTGGATGCGATTGACAGCGTCTTTGTCGACTACCGCGACCTGCCGGGGTTGCAGCGGGCCTGTGAGGACTCGCGCCATGTGGGGTTCAACGGCCGCCTGGCCATTCATCCCGACCAGGTGCCGCTCATCAACGCCGCCTACACCCCCAGCGAGGCCGAACGGCTGCTGGCACGGCGAATCGTCGAGGCCTTTGCCGGCGGCGCCGGCGCCGTGTCGCTCGATGGCAAGATGTATGACCTGCCGCACCTCAAGGCCGCACGGCGACTGCTGAGCCAGGCCGCACCGTAAGGAGAACTGCGTGTGAGCCCCGCGATCAGCCCGCTGGCCGGCAAACCGGCAACCGCCTCGACCCTGATCGACATTCCGAATCTGCTCAGCGCATACGACGGATTGCAGCCCGATGCCGCCGAACCTGCCCAGCGCGTCGCCTTCGGCACCTCCGGTCATCGCGGCAGCTCGCTCGAGCGCAGCTTCAATGAATGGCACGTGCTCGCCATCACCCAGGCGATTTGCGAATACCGCCAGCAACACGGTATCGACGGTCCGGTATTCCTGGGCGTCGACACCCACGCTCTGTCGCAGCCGGCGAGCCAGACCGCACTGGAAGTGCTGGCCGCCAATGGCGTCGAGGTGCTGCTGTCGGCTGGCGGGGAGTTCACGCCGACCCCGGCCGTCTCGCACGCCATCCTGGTCTACAACCGTGGCCGCAGCAGCGGCCGGGCCGATGGCATCGTGGTGACTCCGTCCCACAATCCTCCGGGCGACGGCGGCTTCAAGTACAACCCGCCCAACGGCGGCCCTGCCGATACCACCATCACCGGGGCGATCGAAACACGGGCGAACGAGCTGCTCGAAGCCCAGGTCAAATCCGTGCGGCGCATCCCTTACGCGCAGGCACAACGCGCCGGCACCACTCACGAGCACGATTTCCTCGGCAGCTACGTGGCCGACCTCGGCAACGTGCTCGATCTGGAGGTGATTCGCAGCGCCGGCATTCGCATGGGCGTGGATCCGCTGGGTGGTGCGGGCGTGCACTACTGGGCGCGCATCGCCGAGCGTTATGGGCTGAACCTTGAGGTCGTGAACGATCAGGTGGATCCCACCTTTCGTTTCATGACGCTCGATTGGGATGGACGCATCCGCATGGACCCCTCCTCGGCCTGGGCCATGCGGCCGCTGCTCGCGCTCAAGGATCGCTACGACATCGCTTTTGGATGCGACACCGACCATGACCGTCACGGCATCGTCGCGCCCAGCGCCGGGCTGCTGCCGACCAATCACTATCTGAGCGTCGCCATCGATTACCTGTTCCGCGAGCGCCGCGGCTGGCGTCCGGATGCGGCCGTTGGCAAGACCGTAGTCAGCAGCACCATGATCGATCGCGTCACCGCGCGGCTCGGCCGCAGGCTGTTCGAAGTTCCGGTGGGCTTCAAGTGGTTCGTCGACGGGCTGCTCGACGGCACGCTGGCATTCGTCGGCGAGGAAAGCGCCGGGGCCACGTTCGTGCGCCACGACGGCAGCGTCTGGACCACCGACAAGGATGGCATCGTGCCGGCGCTGCTAGCGGCGGAGATCACCGCGCGCACCGGACGCGATCCGGGCGAATGCTACGCCGCGCTCACGCGTGAGTTCGGCGATCCGGCCTCCAATCGCGTCGATGCACCCGCCACGCCGGTGCAGAAGAAGCGGCTCGCCAAGCTCTCGCCCGGTCAACTGCACACGACGCGGCTGGCCGGCGAGGACATCCGCAGCGTACTCGACCGCGCCCCCGGCAACGATGCGCCCATCGGCGGCATCAAGGTCATCGCCCCCGGCGGCTGGTTTGCCGCCCGCCCCTCGGGCACCGAGAACATCTACAAGATCTATGGCGAGAGCTTCCACGGCGCGCAGCACCTGAACGACATCCTGCACGAGGCGCAGGGCATCGTCGATGCCGCGCTCGGTCCCTGACCGCTCACATGATGATCCACACGAAGGACTTCCGCGTGCGCGCCGGCGAGGAGGTCAAGCTGCGCAAATGGCCCAGCGAGGTCAAGCCGCTCTATTCCTCCAAGCAGCACTATCGCAAGTTGCTCGAGCAGCACGTGGAACGGCTGAATGAGCAGCAGCAACTGCTCTATTCAACCAACGACCATGCCGTGCTGCTGATCTTCCAGGCCATGGACGCGGCCGGCAAGGACGGTGTCATCAAGCACGTCATGTCTGGCGTCAACCCGCAGGGCTGCCAGGTATTTGCCTTCAAGCACCCTACTCCGACCGAGCTGCAGCACGATTTCCTCTGGCGCACCACCCGCAATCTGCCCGAGCGCGGGCACATCGGCATCTTCAACCGCTCCTATTACGAGGAAGTGTTGGTTGTACGGGTGCATCCGGCCCTCCTCGCGGGCGAGCATCTGCCGGCGCAAGCCGCCGACGACCCGCACCTATGGCGTGACCGCTATCGCTCGATCGTCGACCTCGAGGACCACCTGCACCGCAATGGCACGCGGGTCGTCAAATTCTTTCTGCATCTTTCCCGTGAAGAGCAGCGCGAGCGGCTGCTGGCGCGGATCGAGGACCGGCGCCGCAACTGGAAGTTCTCGCTGGCCGATCTGCACGAGCGCAACTCG
>DATDHV010000180.1:0-68019 GCA_036521395.1 Steroidobacteraceae bacterium
TCGCGGATGAACGCGTTGTGGCCGTGCCATTGATCCACCCCGAAGTCGGCGTCGAAGCTGTCGGTGATGGTGTACCAGGGCATTTCCCAGCCCATCCGCGCCTTCAGGCGCGCGATGTCGGCCTGCGGTGCGCGCGAGGCATACACGAGGGTTGTGTCGCGTGCGTTCAGGTGGGAGAGGTGGGCGACCTGATCGGCCCCCAGGGAACATCCCATGCAGGCATGCTCCGGCCAGCCGTGCACGCCGGGCTCGAAGAAGGCGCGGTAGAGGATCAGCTGACGACGGCCCGCGAACAGATCGAGCAGGCTCGCCTTGCCCTCGGGCCCGTCGAACATATATGCCTTGTCCACGGCGACCCACGGCATCCGCCGCCGCTCGGCGGCCAGCGCGTCACGGGCGCGGGTCAGGGCCTTCTCCTTCACGAGAAGCCGCTCGCGCGCCGCCTCCCATTCTTGCCGCGACACAATCGGTGGCGTGTTCATGGCGTACTTTCCTTCGCTGCTGGTCCGCAGAGTTTGGCCGCCAGAGATCGAACGGTGGGAGTGACAAGTGTGTCGGGATTCACGCTCATTCGGCACGTAGCGATTGTTACCGAGCGGATGCCTTGGAGGCCTCGATGAGCGGCAATATTGCCCGGCGACGGGCGAGACTGTCGGCCGGCCAGTATGATTCACGGTCATAGTATTCCGGAACGTTGGGGACACCGGTCGGAAGTTCAATCCACGGCTGCTTGGAAGCCGTGAATATATGTATGTCCGGCGGCAGTTGATCCGGCGTGTCGAGCGTTCCGACCCTGACGAACCTGATACAGGGACCAGCGCCGGCGTAGTTGCTCCAGACGGCAATCCGACAGTTCCGACAGCGTGCGATCCGCTGGCCCTTGCCGCTGTTGGAAGGAGTATCGACAATCTCCGGCGGCCCGCCCAATTGCACCACGCGATCGGCCTCGATCATGGCATTCAAAGCGAATGAGGCACCGCTTTCCCGTTGGCACCAGCGGCAGTGGCAACAGTGCACGACGAGTGGTCGCGTCAGCATGCGATAGCGGACAGTGCCACAGTCGCAGCCGCCATCGATGGGAAAGACGTCCCCCAAAGCCGCATTCACTCCCATTCAATAGTCTCCTGGCGTTATAGCTCCGGTCCGAAAGACCGTCAAAGCGATTTCGGCTTGACCGCGACTAATTCAGATCGTCGTCCGGCCCTTTGTCCGGACGCCCGGTAAATCCCGCCCCTTCGCTCGAATCTCCTCAATGGGCGGCGATGAGCCTTTTTCTCTCGCTGCCTCGACCGTTCCTCGTGCCCTTCTTGCTTGATTTGTTCAGAGCTCGCTTCGAGCGCTCGTGAGGGGGAAACGGAACGTTGGTGTCTCGAAGCCGCATGGTTGGGCCTTTCCGATTGGTATTCAGTGCGTCGCATTGCACGACCACCACGGGACGTCGATGGCCCGGAGCGGAGCGAACTGGCTCGCCGAGATCAGCCCACCAAGTGTCGCCCTTCCCCGATTACCACTCCGTTTTCTTCAAGACCTGCTGTCCAGCTGCAACGCTAAAGGCGTCCGGATCACGCAACGTCCCTCGCGACATCGTTCATCAGCCCGCTGGCGCGGTCCGGAGCGTGGTGTCCGATAACTTCTTGCATGCCGTGGGGTAGCGGTCGCCGGCTATCGCGCCATATTGATCACTCTGGACTGGGTAAATTCCTCGAGTCCCTCGATACCGAGTTCCGTTCCGAGACCTGATTGCTTAGCCCCCGCAAACGGAACATCGGGACGCAGATCCAGGTGCTTGTTCACCCAAACGGTTCCGGAATAGATCCTGGATGCCGCCTCGTACGCCCGCTGCAGATCGGTGCCCCAGACTGTGGCGCTCAGGCCGTACTCGGAATCGTTGATGCGAGTGATGGCATCGTCGAGCTGGGAGTAGCGCAGGACGGGGAGCACCGGACCGAACTGCTCGTCTCGCACGAGCCTCGCATCATCCGGGATGTCGCGCACGATGGTGGGCCGCATGAAATATCCCGGTCGATCGAGTCGCACGCCGCCGGCGATGATCCGGCCGCGCGCGCGCGCCTCATCCACGAAGCCCTGAACCCGCCCCAGCTGCGCCTGGTTCTGCAGTGGCCCGAATTCGGTTCCGACTTCCAGGCCATCGCCCACCACGGCCGCGTCGGCCAATCGCACCAGTATCTCGCAGAGTGCTTCATAGAGCGAGTCGGGCGCGTAGACGCGCTTGATGGCCAGGCAAACTTGCCCGCTATTGGCCATGGCACCCGCGAAGATCTTCGGCGCCACGGTTGCGATGTTCGCATCATCCATCACCAGCGCCGCATCGTTGCCGCCCAGTTCGAGCGTCAGGCGCTTGACCGTCCCCGCTGCGCTCGCCATGACTTTGCGACCTGTCACAGTCGAACCCGTGAAGGCAACTTTCGCAACGTCTGGGTGACTTGTAAGCGCATCACCCAAATCGTTCAGATCCGTGATGACATTTGCCACGCCGGCGGGAAGCACTTCGGCGCAGATCTCCCCGAAGCGCAGCGTCGTCAAGGGGGTTGTCGGCGCTGGCTTGAATACGATGGTGTTGCCTGCCAAAAGCGCCGGGGCAAATTTGCTCATAAGCAGAATGATGGGCAGGTTCCAAGGGGTAATGGCCGCTACGACGCCCAGCGCCGCTCGCTGCCGCACGATACGAACGTCGGCAGTGTTCTTGAGCACCGTTTCCGGCAGATCCATGGCGGCAAATGCCCGAATCATGCCGCTCGAACGCTCGATCTCCCGTCGCGCCTGCAGGAGGGGTTTGCCCTGCTCCTGGGTCAGCAGGCGTCCCAGCTCTTCACTACGTGAAGCCAACTTCTCGGCCACCTGCAATAGCAGCGCGCGTCGTTCAGCCAGCGCACGTCTTGACCAGCTTGGAAAGGCCGCCTTGGCCGCGGCGACCGCGCGATTGAGCTGCGCGAGATCGGCACGCGGGCAGCGCGCCAGCAGGCGCTCGTTGGCAGGATTGATGACATCGAAGGCGTCCGCCCCGGTCACGAGATGTCCGTCGATGAGCAGTCTGAACTCCGCGCCGGCATCAGTGGGCGAACCGGCAAGGGTGGTTGCGGTACTCATACGGTCTGAGGTATCCCGGAGTTTGCGCTCGTCTGCGGCTTCGCTCCCAGTGAGGCGGTCAGCACGACGGACACCAGCGTGGCGATGGCCGATGCGGACAACAGCGCAACGTAGGACGAGAACAGATCGTAGCTGTGGCCGGCGAAGTAAGATCCCAGCGCACCGCCGGCATTGAAGAGCACGAACAGCGTGCCGTAGATTCGGCCCAGCGAGACACGACCGAAATAGTGCACGCAGAAGAAACCGAGCGCATCGAATTCGAGCCCGAGTCCTATACCGAGTGCGATCAGCATAAAGGCCGCTGCCGAAGCACCCGGAATAAGGGCCAGCCCAGCGAGCCCGAGAACCGGGAACACCAGCAAGCCTGCAGCGATGAACGGTGGGTGGAATCTATCCAGCATATAGCCGGCGCCCAGTCGGGCGATGATGAGTGAGAACCCAAGCAGTGCGGCGAGATTGCCGGCATCGGCGCGAGCGACCCCTCGATCCACGAGCAGCGGGATGATCTGCGAGACCATACCGTTCAGGGAAATTCCGAGCAGCAGCGTTGCCGCGGCCAGTTTCCAGAACGTCGTGGTGCGCAGGGCCTGCATGAATCCGAATCCGCCGTCCGAACCATCGCCGACCAGCGCGTCGCCACGCGGGGCGGCGTCTCCGTCCGGATTCAGGCCGCGCTCTGAGGGACGATTTCGCACCACCAGGTACAGCGCCGGTAAGACGATGAAAATATTGATGAGCCCGAGCGCCACGAAGGCATCCCGCCAGCCGCTCGCTTGAATGATCCGGCTCACGAGCGGCGGCAGGATCAGGGCGCCGGCACCGGCTCCCGATATGCCAAGCGCCAGCGCAAGCCCCTTGCGCCGATCGAACCAGGCGACAATGAGTCGGACATAGCTGATCGACTGGGTACCCGCGCCGAGCGCCGAAAGCAGGATCAGACCGAAATAATAATGACGGATGTTCCGGTCCACGAAATGAAAGAGGCACAGGATGACGCCGAAGCAGAGTGTCGACAACAACAACGGCCGTCTGACCCCGACCTTGTCGATAAGGATTCCGACCAGCGGCAGCGCAATGATCGTGGTCACGTAGACACAGGTCATTCCCAGGGCGATGGAGCCCCGCGTCCACCCGAACTCTTCCGACAATGGCAGCGTGAAGGCGCTGAAGGCGTAAATCTGTGTGCCCACGAAACCGAAGCAGATGCCGAGAGCCGATACGGCGACGATCAGCCACCCGTAGAAAGGTCTGTTGGCCGCCCTCATGAGGATCTGCCTCCGCGTTCGATTGGCAGCGCGCGCAGGACGCGTGCCCCGAATGGATATTAATGAGTATGCTGAGTATCACATCCGCTGTTCGGATGTGTCAACGGCCGCACCGGTCGCGGACGAGTTCCGCATGATTTGTGCGGTGTACTAAGGTACGCTAGGCAGTGAGCCACGAGTGCAAGCGCATCGTTTCGCACCGGAGACTAAATAATCAATAACGAATCTACAACCATGGACCGCTCGCGAGTTATATGGAAGAGACCCGGCTTCCTTGTGCGCCGACTGCAGCAAATCTGGGTCGCCGTATTCATCAATGAATGCTCGGAGTTTGAAGTGACGCCGGTACAGTGGGGCGTACTGTCGATGGTGTCCGAGAACCCCGGGGTGGGCCAGATCGAGATTTCCGAGGAATTGGGATTGGATCGGTCGAACGTCGCCAACGTCGTCCATCGCCTTGCGAGGCGCGGGCTGCTCCGACAGAAACTCAGCCCCACCGATCAGCGGAAGAAGGACATCACCATCACCAAGGCGGGGGAGAAGGTGATGTCGCGCATCGAGGAATGTGCGGGTCGGGCGCAGCGGAAGATCCTCGCGCCATTGGATGATCGGGAGCGCGAGATCTTCATGGAACTGCTCTCGCGTCTGGTCCGGGAGAACAACCATTTGGGGCGTGCGATCCTCCGGCTCAACTAAGCTCGAAGAGCCCTCACTCCAGTACCGCGTTCAATTCGCGCGGCGTCGATAGCAGCGGCTCCGGCCCCTTCGGCGTAACAATGACGGTATCGCCGAGCACGAAGTAGCCGGCCAGCGGCGTGAAGGTGTTCGGATGAACCACGAGCACCGCGTTCTCTTCCAGCACCGTGTGCACTCCCTCGATAATGTGGACCTCATCGAGGTAGAGTCCCATGCAGTGCCCTCGCACACGCGTGTAGTCCGATGTGCAGTATTCACCGTAGCCGTGGCGCCTGAAGACATCGTTCTCGGCCTTGGCCACTTCGTGCGCGGTGACACCCGGTTTGATGGCCTCGAGTCCGGCGACGACGGCTTCCTCGAATAATGCAAACGACTCCCGATGCCTATCAGTCGAAGGGCCGACGACAGCGGTGCGGCAGATCTGCGTCCAATAGCCCTTGAATTGAGGTGTGAGCTCCGTTCGCACGAGATCCCCTCGCTCGAGCCGACGATCGGACGGCGGCGTCATTCCTCGCACCTCGTCGCCGCCGGAGGCGATCAACATGAAGTTGTCTTCCGCTCCCTCCGCTCGCAGGCGTGCTTCGACGTCGGCGACGATTTCGAATTCCCGCACGCCTGGCCGGCAGGCCGCCTGAAAGGCCTTCCAGGACAAATCGCAGATCTCACCCGCACGGCGCAGCCGCGCGAGTTCGAATTCGCTCTTGACCAGTCGGATGCCGTCCATCAGATCGGTGGCAGTCGCGAATTCGATCTGAGGCAGGAGCGATTGCAGCTGCCGCCAGACAGTCACTGGCACGAACTCGGCGCCTGCAATACCGACTCGGCCGCGCGCGAAATCCTCGCGCACGCGATCCGCGAGTCCTGATACATCTGGAAACACCACTTCCTGAACATCATCGACAAACCCCGTCTGCCGCATCGCCTGCGCGTCGAGCGGCGAGCAGGCGAACGCGCTGACTGCCCCCGATAAGGGCACATAGGCTAGCGCTGCGCTCGAGTCGAGCGCCGCGTCGGTGACATAGCGGACGTTCTCACGTCGCCACGCCGGGGCGAAGGCGATCAGCGCATCAAAGCCTGCGGAACCGATGGCCTTGCGAATCCGGGCAGTGCGCCAGGCAGCTTCCGATTTTGGGCTCCGCGCCGCGGCCGTCATGAGGCCAGCTCCTTCCGGCACAGCGGCACCGCGCCGGATGGGGAGATGCTCACGGTATCTGTGGCAATGACGGGACCATCGTCACCACAGAGTGTCAACTGAATGCAGACCACCTCGTTAACCTGTAGGGGCCGATTTGAGTCGTCCGGGCTGCGATAGAGCCCGCGCGTTTCGAGATCCAGATATGGGTAGCACGCCAGCCGCGCGCGTCCCGATCCTCCAAATCGTCCGGTAGTGCGGCGCGCCAGACTCGTCTCGTTTACTCCTGGCCGCGCCGCCGCAAGTAAGTCCCGCAATGCCGTCTCCGCCAGAGTTGCCGACGGCCCGTTGCGCGACAGCGACCGCCGCACCCAGACATCGCGGTACTGGCCGATTGCATCGATCCATTCGGTCGAATCCCCCAAGCCGCCGGCGGCCACGGTGGCGTCCTGGAAGCCATCGCGTCGCAATGCACGCACGGCGATGGCGGCGCACTCCTCTGCACTGGTGCCGCCAGACCAGGCCAGCCTCAGCGCGTCAGCCAGCCGTCCGGCACCACTTTCAAGCAGGCGCCGCGTCTCGACCGAAGGCACGAGGCGGGCGGCGCGTACGGCAGGCCCCAGATCTTCGAGCAGCATGTCTGGCAAGGCCTCCCTGATTTGCTCGACGAGTTGGTGGGGCCACCATGGCAAGTCGATAAGCGCCAGCGATCCCCTGCATTGGCCCGGCTGATCCTGCAGATATTTGCTGACACTTTCGGCCAGCTGGGGACCGCTGCGGATGTCCTGGAGCGTCGAGGTCTGACGCATCCACGTCGTTACGCGCTTGGAGAGCTTGGTAATGAGCGCGGGAGGTCCGTCCCTAGGGACGGCCAGTACGGCCTCGCTCCAATAGAGGCAGAGATTGGTCAGATAGTTGATATCACCCGAGCGCGATACGTCGCCATACACCAGGGCGACGTGAGCGCTCGATCGCCGTAGCTGCGCTTGCAGCGCCTCTATACGGGCAGCGTAGACCTCGCGCGGTATCTCGCGTTGGTCGAGCGTGACCAATCCTCGCTTCATGATTGCTCCACCAGCCGCGAGCCGATCGCAATCACGCCACCGGCGCGCAGCATCTCGAGGAGGAAGGGATCGGCGGGGGGCCCTCGATGCGTGCGAGCCGTGCGTTCGACCTTCACCTCGCCCGCGGGCACATCCACTTCGAGCACGTCACCTTCGATAACGTTCTGGCGGATGCCTGGAATTTCGGTGATCGGCAGTCCCACTTCGAAGGCGTTGCGATAGAATGTGCGGGCAAAGCTCTCCGCCACGATGCACGAAATGCCCGTTGCCTGCAGCGCCCGCACCGCAATAGCTCGACCGGAGGACTGTCCGAAATGCTTTCCAGCCACGAGAACATCCCCACGCTGAACATTGCCCGCGAAACCGGGGTTGGCGTCTTCCAGTACGTGGCGCGCAATTTCGTCAATCGGCAGGAAGAATCGGTGCGACTTGATGATCTGGTCGGTGGGTACGTAGTCCCCGACGATCCAGCACGCTCCTTTGAACCTGAAATCCGTCATGACAGGTCCCGAGCGTCCGTGAGCGAGCCGCGCAATGCCGATGCCGCCACGGTCAGCGCGGAGGCCAGGAACATGCTGGCCAAGGCGCTACCGTTGCGACCCGGAAAGTTACGCGAGTGGGTCGAGATCATGCTCTCACCGGCGGCCATGGCGCCCATGTTGATGCTCTGATTGGAACCGGTGCTTGGCGGGAACCAGAGCGCCCCGGCCTCGTGCAGTTGCTGAACGAGACCCTCCTGAAGTGCCTGCGCGAAGACGGGCCTGCTTGACGGGACGATGTTGAAGCGGACATTCGGGTGTACACGCTGACCCGCGAGCACCCGCGCAGCCATGCGAATGTCCTCTATGCGGCCACCCCCGTGTCCGCCTATCTCCGCCCATTGAATCCTCGTTCCGGCTAACGCGCGCACGGGCTTGACGTTGCCCACGCTCGGCGGGCAGGCGACCTGCGGTTCGATTTCCGACACATCGAATCTCCAGGTGGCTTCGGGACGTCGCTGGGGTTGCGGCGTAATCTCCAACCCCTCCCACGCCTGCATCGATTTTGCGGCGCGCGCGAACTCGAACAGCTTCTCATCCGGCTCGATGTACCCGCACTTCGCGCCCACATCCACGGTGATTAGCGGGAACAGCCAACGGTCGAAAAGGCTCAAGCCTTCGATGAAGGGCCCGCTGAACTCCAGCGCCTTGTAGACGGCTCCGTCCTCCCCGATCTGAGCCACAAGCCACAAGGCGATATCGCGCGCCGAAGTGCCGTCGCGCAATGCGCCAGACAGCTCGATACGAACCGTGGCCGGCACGCGGAACCAGGCTTTGCCGTGCGGAAACACCATGCCGGCGTGGCAATCGTTTCCAACTGCCACCGCAAACGCACCCAGCGTGCCGTGCACTGGCGTGTGGCTGTCGGATCCGACAACTACCATCCCCGGGCCAATGAAGCCGCCTCGGGCGACGGCATTGTGGATATTGCCGCTACCGCAGTTGAGCAATGTGATGCCGTATTTCTCCGCCCAATCGCGATCGGATTTGAGCACCTCGGCCTCGCGCTCTCGGGGCGGCGAGAAAATATGATCGAACACCATGATCACGCGATCGGGATGCTTGAGCGGCTTGTTGACCTTCTCTTCGTAGACACGCGAGGTCATGTACCCGCTCAGATCGTGCATGATCATTCGATCCACCTCGGCAATGACTATATCGCCGGGCGAGACGCTGCCGCGTCCGCTCGCGCGCGCGAGAATGCTCTCGATCAGGTTCACGCCAGGACCTCGCGGGGGTCGGTGATCACGCCAGTAATGGCAGAGGCGGCCGCTGTCGCCGGACTGGCCAGGTAAATGGCAGATTCGTAGCTGCCCATGCGGCCGCGGAAGTTGCGATTGGCGGTCGAGAGCGTGACCTCACCCTGGTCCATCGCGCCGCCATCCCCGGCACAGGCGCCGCATCCGGGATTCGTGATAAGGGCGCCGGCTTCGATGAGCGTCGACAGTACACCGCTGTCCGCGGCCTTCTTCATGGTATCGCGTGAACCCGGCGTGACGAGCAATCGGACTCCTGCCGCCACCCTGCGCCCTTTCAGGATCTTCGCCACCTCCACCAGGTCGTCATACTTGGCGTTGGCGCAGGAGCCAACAAATACCTGGTCCAGCTTCACTCCGGCGACCTCGCCCACAGGGCGTACGTTGTCGACCGCGTGCGGGCATGCCACTTGTGGCGCAAGACTCGTTGCGTCGATTGAGAGTTCGCGTACATAAAGGGCGCCGTCATCCGGCAGCAACGCATGGCGCGCGGGATCGTCGACGCCAGCGGCTGCCAGATAGTCGTAGGCGATCGCATCGGGACGCACGTAGGCGTTCTTGGCACCGAGCTCCATGGCCAGATTGCAAAGCGTCATGCGCTCGGAGATCGACATCGATGCCGTCAGCGCTCCGTCGAACTCCATCGACTGATACGTTGCGCCGTCGGCCGTCAGGTCCCCGATGAGCTTGAGCATGATATCCTTGGGAAACACGCCAGGCGAGAGTCGTCCCGCAAGCGTCACCCGCATGGACTCCGGCACCATCATCCACAGTACGCCCGTCACCCAGGTCGCTGTAATCTCGCTGAAGCCGACGCCCGTACCAAGCGCACCTAGCGCACCGTAGATTGTCGAATGCGAATCTGTGCCGATGATGATCTCGCCGGGCCTGATGAGACCGCGTTCCATCAATACGAGGTGGGCGATGCCCTCGTTAACATCGAAGAAATGCCCAACGCCGTAGTGCCGTGCAAACTCCCGGCACAGCCGATGGTGACCGGCTACCTGTGCGGTGGGTGCGGGTGCGATGTGATCCATCACCATGGCAATTCGCTCGGGATGGCGGATCGTTGCTCCCGGGAGCTTTTCGAAGGTCTTGATGCAACGCCAGCTCGCCGTGTGACTCATGTAGAGGTCGGGTGCCACCTCGACGATGGTGCCCGGAGCGAGACCGCTCGAGCCGGAAGCGCGCTCGATTGCCTTCTGTGCAAAGGTCTTCGCAGATTCCGTCACCGCCGCGCCTCGGATGCGAGCTTGCGCGCGACGTAGGGAATCAATCCGCCTGCATTGAGGATGCGCGTCAGATTTTCGGGGTAGGGCGGAAATGAGAAACGTCCGCCCAGCGTCTCGATCATGCCCGCCGCCACATCGATAAATACCTCGTCACCGTCGGCGATATGAGCCTCGGCATCGGCCGACTGCAGGGCGGCGAGTCCAGTATTGATAGCGTTGCGGAAGAATACGCGAGCGAATGATTGTGCCACCACAGCCTGAATGCCCGCACCGACCAGGCAGCTGGCGGCCTGCTCGCGGGCGCTACCGCAACCGAAATTCCTGCCGGCCACTATCACTTTGGCCGCCCGAAAGCGGTCCTGAAACGCGCGCCCGAGCGGCTCAAAGGCGTGCCCGGCGAGTTCAACCGGATCGATGCTCGTCAGATATCGGCCCGGAATGATCACATCGCTGTTGACGTGATCGCCGAGCTTCACGCATCGACCGCCGATGACCCATGAGCTGCGTTCGCTCATGGTGTCGTCGCCTCCAGGAACCAGTCCGTGGGTACCTCGCGTCCAAGTCCCCGCTGCTTCGCCAACTCCAACACGCGCGATCCCACGGCGGCAAACTGCAATCCCATGCCGGTATTGTTTGCGAACACGGTGATGTCTTTATCCGAACTGCGTCCCTTACCGCGTCCGCTCAGGAGGTCGCCGATCGACACGATGTCCTCCATGGTGATGCGGCCGCGGGTCACAGGGCCTAGGATGTCGAATTGATTGTCGTGCAGAATCTGCTCCTTGGCGGTGACGACGATGCGGTTGGCGCGATCGAAGGTCACATCGTCTAGTTCACGGCGCTTCGCGGTTCCGTCCGGCGAGGTGATGGCCGTGACGTGTGTACCTGCTTCGAGCCACTCGCCCTCAAAACACGGATCCATGGCGGCTGTCGCACAGGTAACGATCTCGCAACCCACCACGGCATCGCGCGGCTGATCGACTGCAACGATGCGAACTTCCTGGAAGTGCGAACCTTCCGTCTGCGCAAATCGCTGGCGGTTTGCGGGGGTCGGGCTGTACACACGCACCTCCTTGATGGAGGGCCGCACGCGCAACAGACAGTGAAGATGCGATTCCGCCTGCCACCCGGACCCGAAAAGACCCGCCACTCGCGGCGACTTCACTGCCAGCTCACGGATCCCCAGTGCCGAGGTGGCGCCGACGCGCCACTTCTGCACGATACTGTCGTGCATGACACAGAGCGGCTCCAGGGTGCTCATGCTGAACAGGAACACCAGACCGACGTACTTGCCCCCTGGTGCCGCCGGCAGCAGGCGCCGGCGCTCCACTCCGTTGGCAAGGCGCTCGACACCGACCAGGTCCGAAGTAATGCGCAGAGCCCAGACGCCACTAGAAACGCTGCCGCCTTCCTGAGACTTGAAACGGAAATGAAATCCGGGATGCCTGGCGTCCTCGACGGGAAAGTAGGTATGGGTACGCTCGCGATTTGCGGCGCGCGCATCGGCGTACTCCTTGTACGCAATCTCGAGCGAGGACATGCAGTCCTCCACCGTCAATAAGCTCCCGACATCCTCGTTCGACAACACCAACATGCTTCAAGTGCTCCTTGACTCGAGTTGCCCCCCTCGATGAATGCAGTCCTGTCAAGTGGGGTGAATGTGGTTCAGTAAATTAAGAAGTGTACTGAGCATTACCTCCGTTCGCAATTTGCACACCAACAGCGCCACCGTCGCCGAACACCTCGCCGTGATCGCGATACTTTCGGCGGCTTCCGTTGCTCTGGCAGCCGGTACGCATCATCTGGCGGGCCTCTCGGTCACTGCTGATCCGCGTGATACTGATTGAGCTCGATGACCTGGCCGTCCGGATCGACGACGTAGATCGAGTCCGGCTTGCCGTCATCAGCGCGTAGCGGCGTGTTTATGAATCGGATACCGGCCGCCTTCAGCTTTACCAACAGCCCGGCGAGATCCGTCACCCGATAGGCGTTGTAGCCCTTGCCCTCGAAATTGCCGGTGGGATTTTTGTAGATGCTCTTGTCGAGAGGAGTGCCCGTCAACTCCCAGACCTCGATCCAGGGTACGTGTGACCCGATCGTCGGTCCGCCCGGCATGTTTAGAAGGAGATGCTTGTAGTGCCCCGTCTTGAGGCCTAGCAGTTGGTCCATAGCTGGGTTCTCGGCTCGATCGGTGATGTCGTGCGCTACTGTAAATCCCAGTAGATCCACGTAGAAGTGCCGGCACTTAACGATGTCCGCGGTGAAGATGTGCGTATGATCCAGGCCGAGCACGCCCGCCGGGCTCGGCGCGAGGGTCGCGGGATGATCGACCGTCGGCACGTTGAAGTGCGGCAGGTGGTACGAGCTCGCAGCCGGCGGCGCACCCGCCGTGCCGCCCGATTGTTCCTGACCGGCGCCTTGCACCACGGCGCCGGTCGAAAGCGCGGTCAGGAGAATCATCCCGTGCCAGGCCGCTCTGCGCGCTCGCGCCTTTCCTGGCAAGTCGTTGCTTCGCATGTCGATGTCCTCAGGTTTGTGACGATTGGTGGTTAATCGCTGTCCTTTCCCCAGTAGTTGTTCAGCTCGATAACCTGCCCGTCCGGATCGATCATGTAGACCGCGCCGGGAAGATGATGGACGGGATTGATGTTTGGCTCGGCTACGAACTTGACCCCCTGAACCTTTAGACGCGTGATGATCTCCGCCAGATTCTTCACCCGATAGGCGTTGTAGCCCTTGCCCTGAAAGTTGCCCGTGGGATTGTTATAGATACTCTTATCAAGCGGGACTCCGGTAATCTCCCAAAGCTCGATCTGCGGAACGTGCGTACCATAGGAAGGTCCGCCTGGCATGTTCAGGAGCGCCGATTTGTAATGGGCGTTCTTAAGACCCAGCAGATTGTCCATGCGCGGATTCACCGGTGTGTCCTCGACGGGCGTGGCTTGCGTAAAGCCGAGCAGGTCGACGTAGAAGTGAATGGATCGATTGATGTCGGCCGTAAAGACGTGTGTGTGCTCGAGTCCGTAAAAACCCTTCGCATTCGCATGTACGGGAGCCGGATGATCGACGTGCGGCAGATTCTGTCCGGCATCCGAATAGGCGTCGGGGGGCGGTGCGGCGGTCTGGGCGGTAGCGCTGGCCGACATAGCGGTGGCGACTCCGCTGAGGGCCGCACCAATCAAAGCTCGAGCGAAGCGACTCTTCCCGGTCAGATGCATGGCGTTCATCTCTCACTCCTCGGTGGTGGTGGCGCGTGCGCGCCTGCTCAGTTCCAATGGATATTCGAGGGCTGGTTGTGGGCGCCGCGCGAGACGTACTCGTAAAGCGCCCCAACATCGTCCTTGCTGAGTTCGCCCGAGAAGCTCGGCATACCGAGCGCTTCGAGGGCGCCCCCCAGCACGATGGACCGGAAGCCGTCGGGTCCTATCTCATGCACACGCTCCAGGTTGGGCAGATTTGGAGCGGAACCGGATCTACCATGACAGGAGGCGCAGTGCCCGTACAACCGTGCGCCGCGTATCATCAGCTCCGGATCGGCCGGCGCGAACTTGCTCAAATCCACGACCGGCGGGCCCTTCGGCACAGGGCGCTTCGGGGGTGTCGGAACCTCGCCGCCATCGAGCTTGAACACCAGCATGCGGCCCTCGTTCTCGTAGATCCTCGCCGCGGAGTCATCCGCCATCCGCCAGCTGAGAGCACCGCCGTAGCCCGCGGCAACCGCGACATATTGTGTTCCGCCCACCGAGTACGTCATCGGCCCCGCAATGGCGGCGCTGCCCGTGAACAGCCGCTTGAGCTCCGCGCCCGTGCGCGCATCGTAGGCATTGAAATAGCCATCCTGTGTCGGTTGAAACACAAGGTCGCCGGCCGTGGCGAGAACGGATCCGTTCCAAGTGTCGCTGTGTTTTACCTGCCAACGAACTACGTGAGCAATTGGATCCCAGGCGCGCAGAAACCCTCCGATGTCGACCGTCGGCTGACCCTTGGTCATCTCGGCGAGCTGCTTGGGCGAAGCGATCAGATGCCAGATGTAGGAGTGCGCGGGATTCATCGAGAATGACGTCGGATTATCCTGTGCCGGGATATAGACGAGCCCGGTCTTCGGGCTGTACGCCTGCGGAAACCAGTCGTGCGCACCGTTGCCATTCGGAAAGATCAATCGATCGTGTTTGCTGTAATCGGCATAATCGGTTACTACCGGGCGCCCGGTCTTCATGTCGATACCGCTGGCCCAGTTCACCGCACCGTACTGTTGCGCCGAGAGTAATTCACCGGTCTTGCGATCCAGGACGTAGAAAAACCCGTCCTTCGGCGCCTGCATCGCCACCTGGCGCACACGACCATTGATCCGAACATCCGCCAGCGTGATGGGACTGTCCGCGTCGTAGTCCCAGCGGTCGCCTGGCACTTCCTGGTAGTGCCAGGCCACACGCCCCGTGTCCGCATGCAGCGCCATGATGGACGTGATGTATAGGTCGTCGGTCTTGTCCTCCGGTCGCTGCTGCTTCCACGGACCGGTGTTCCCAGTGCCGAAATAGAGCAGATTCAGCTTAGGATCGAAGGACATCATCCCCCAGACGCTGCCGCCGCCTTGATCAGTCCATACGTCATCGGCAGGCCAGGTTCTTGCCGCCGCGGCTTCATCGGCATTCTCGAACGGTCCGTTAGGCCCCTTGGGCACTACGAAGAATCGCCAGACTTGCGCGCCGCTTCGGGCATCGTAGGCAGTCACATAGGCGCGAACTCCTGAATCGCCGCCGCTGTTGCCGAGGATCACCTTGCCATTTGTCGCTAGTACGGGACCCGTCACACTGTATGGGCGATCGTGATCGATGATGGTGTCGACATTCCAGTCGACTTTGCCGGAGCCGGCATCAAGAGCCACCAGGTGCCCATCGAGCGTGGCGACATAGACGCGGCCCTTCCACACCGCAAGGCCCCGATTGACGATGTCGCAGCACACGTGCCTGACGACGCTGGATCGATTGACTGGCTGGTAGGACCAAAGTGTGTGCCCGGTCACCGCATCGAATGCGAACACCTGGCCCCAGGTACTGCTAACATACATGACACCGCCGACGACGATCGGGGTAGCTTCCAGACCACGATCGGTATTCATGTCGGCCTGCCAAGCGAAGCCTAGTCGCCCCACCGTCTGCGTGTTGATCTGCGCCAACGGCGAGTAGCGGCGCTCCGAATAATCCCCACCACTCGATGGCCATTGCGATCCATCCTTTGCAAAAGCCGCCACCGTGGCCGCATCGACATTGGCGGCAATCGGGGGCGACGCCTCGGCCGGCAGCGGCGACAGCAGAGCCATCGCCAGCCCAGCCAGCACGGGGCAGAGCATTCGTAGATTCACCGCCAACTCCGGGTACACGCCATCACAGCTTGTTTAGGCGCGCTCGGACTCGTAACGACATTCGGGCACAATCACTCGGTCGTATAGGCAACGGAGACGCCATAGGTGCGCGGATCGCCATGGAATGAGACAGCCGCGCCCGCGGTCAGGAACTCATTGCCGACGGTATAGGTAATGTAGTGGCGGTCCCCAAGATTATGGCCCCAGAGCGAGAAGGTCCAGTGGCCGTCGCTGCTGCGCCAAGGAAGATTCCCATCGATCACGCCGTACCCGCCAGCGCCGTATCTGCTCGGGTTCAGGTCCTCATGCGGATCGAACCACACATGCGAGCGATACGTTATGCGGACCTGCGGTTCGAAAGTGCTGCCACCCGAAAGCAGGAATTTATACTGTGCGGACGAGTCAGTCGTGAACTTGGGCGCATTGGTGAACTCGTGCCCCGCAAAGCTCAGGAACGGCAGGAACTGGAACTGGTCGTAGCGCGTATTCAACAGTCCCGCTGACACCGAGAACGTCCACCCGGCAATATCGCGCGCGTCGAGCTCGATTTCCGCTCCCTTCGATTTGCCACTCGCGGCATTCTTGGTGAGCGCCGTTGTGTCGCCCGGGACCAAGGGGTTTGGCACCAGTACCAGGGTCTGGAGATCTGTGAGGTCGTTGTAAAAGACGGCCAGATTCGCAATCAAATGCTGATTGAAGGACGTAGTCTTCAGGCCCACTTCGTAGGTGTTGTCCCGCTCAGGATTATAGGGCTCCAGCGTCGAATCGGCGCTGAACCCACCGCTCTTGAATCCGCGGCTCGCACTGGCGTAGGCGAGCAGTCCCTTGATCGGACGCCATTCCCCTACGATGCGTCCTGTTGGCGCCGACCAGTTATCCGACTTGCTGAGATCGTATTGGGGCAGGAAAGCAGGACCGGCGTCGGGGAACTGGATCGAGCCAAATCCGTGCGCCTGCTTGACCTCATGCGTGTAACGCGCCCCAACCCCTAGAGTGAATGTGTCCGTTATGGCCCAGCGCACGTCTCCAAACACCGCGTAGTTATAGGATATCTGCGAGACACCATCGTTAGTATTGGACGCCAAGCCCTGTCCGGCAAAGATGGGGTCCGTGAACGCCGGGTTCTGCGCCTGATAGACATTGAGATCTTCGTGGTAGAAATAGAGGCCGGTAACCCAGTCGAACGGCCCGCTCTTCGATGCCAGCCGAAACTCCTGACTGTATTCGTTGACATTATTCGGCGACTGGTCGATGGCAATCATCTGTGGCGAGCCATCGAAATCGATATAGTCGCGGTAGTTCGCGTGATCAAACCCACTGATGGTGGTAAAGGTCATTCCCAGAACATTGATGTTTCCTGTCAGATATGCGCCCTTCGCATTGATGACTTCCTGCGGAGCGAACGACAGTGACACCTCATTCCAGGGCAGGCCCGCGCCCTTATATCCCGTGAAGGTATTGACATTCAGGTCTGAGTAGACGACCGGGGTGGTACTGTTGCTACCGTTGCCATGCAAATTGAGCGTCCAGCTCATGTCGGAGCTAGGCTTCCACACCGCCAGAGCGCGTGCACCCCAGTTGCTGACGTCATCGAGGTGGTGGGTTCCTGGCGCATCCTGGTTGATGTTGGTGACCCAGCCGTCGCGATTTCGCATCACGCCAGACACACGCACCGCCAGCGTGTCGGAAATAGGAACCGAAACGCCGCCATCGAAATCGCGCTCATTGAAGCGTCCATAGGTGACCGAACCGTCGGCTTCAAACTGGTCTCCGGGCTTGCGCGAATACAAATCGATGGCGCCGGCGTTAGTGTTGCGCCCGAAGAGGGTGCCCTGCGGACCGCGCAGAACCTCGACGCGTTCCTGGTCGAACATCTGTCCGAGCTGAGCACTACGCGCGCCAACGTAGACGTCGTCGTAGTAGACGCCAACGGGTGAAACTGCGGTTGGTCCGAAAACCTGACCGATGCTGATGCCCCGGATCGAGATGTTCGGGTTACCCATCGCATAAGGCGTCACGAAGTTCATATTCGGCGTGGAATCGGCGAGTTTGCCGATGTCTGTGACACCCCGGCTCTCGAGATCCTGCTGTGTGAGGACTTCCATGGACAGCGAGACATCCTGCACCGATTGCTCACGCCGCTGAGCTGTGACTAGAACCTCCTGAAGCTCGGAGTCGCCTTCGCTTGCGGCCGCGAGCGTTGGCGCAATCGATTGATCGGCGGCGGATGCGCCGGTTGACCAGAGAATGATTGCAACAAGCGCCGAAACCGTCGAAGCGCGGCCTGTGATCTGACTTCGGCCAGGTAATTCAAACTCAAACATGTGACCCCCCTATTCACTTAGATCCTCGCCGGACTCAGTTTGAATCCGACGGCTGCAGGAATTCGACGACATATGCAGTATACTGAGTAATACCATAGCAGCGCGCCTGACGCAGTGTCAAACTCATCGACGCACTATTTCCCCCGTATAAACGCAGCGCGCGCGGCGCGGTCAGGCGAAGAGGCTACGATACAAAATAAATTCCTCATAGCGGCGCATCCGGATTGATGAGCGTGCGCCACATATGCGCCACCGGGCCGTTGTCGTTGCCGAGTCCCTCGGCCGGCTGTTTGAAATGACGACCGACGATGTCGGTGAACGTTTCGAATGCCACGACCGCCTTGGGGTCGAAGGCATAGAGGTCACTGGCAGTCACCTCACGAGCATCACCGTACCAGCGATGCTTGCGCACGAATTGATAGGTCTGTTCAAGACGCGGATCTGGGACATAGTCATCGCCGTAAATCCGTCGGTAGATATCCGGGTAGCTATATCCGACCTCGGCGTCTGCGAAGAAGCGCAAGGGCTGGTGATACTTGATCGCGAATGCCGTCCGTTCGGACACGTACGGCTCCATGAGCTGCGCGCCCCAATATCCATGGTCTGCGCACATGAACTCCTGCGCGATATCGTGCAGCAGGCAGGCAAGCACGATCTCCTCGTCTGCGCCTCTCTCGAGCGCTTTGTTGGCGCTCTGCAGGCAATGATTGCCGGTGTTCGCCAAGCGAAGCCGGAAGAAATCGGCCAGTTTCGGAGCCACAGGCATGGGCGGTAAGCGCGCTACGAGGCCGCCCTCGGCGCGGCTCCAGAACATGCGGCCAACCCCGCGCCTGTACGGACGGGTGGTGATCTGCGCATCGAGTTCGGCAACCGTTGGGTAACGCGCGGAAGGTGCGGTAAGCGCCGCCGAGCCAGCCGGCAGTGCAGCACTCACATTCGGCTCGGATGTGACCTTTTCAGTGTGCAACTGCCGATCCCCCAGCCCATGCTCCTCGTCCATCGTTATCTCCTCAACGTTCGCAGGCGGAACAGTATGAGGCACCCTTTAAGGTGCAGATATTATAATCAGTACGCTGAGTATCAAGTCAAGAGCAACAGATTGAGAGAGATCGGCGTCCAACCACATCACGCTATGAGACGGGTTTCTGCCAAAATTGACCTGAAATTCCCGGTTAACCGCCACGGCTGACAGTGGCATGCTAGGGGGAGCGCCCTGGTCACTCCCACTCGATTGTCGCCGGCGGTTTGCCCGAGATGTCGTAGACCACGCGCGAGATGCCGGGCACCTCGTTGACGATGCGCCGCGAGACCAGGTCGAGAAACTCGTACGGCAGGTGCGCCCACTGCGCGGTCATGAAATCGATGGTCTCGACCGCACGCAGCGCGATCACGAACTCATAGCGGCGTTGATCACCCATGAC
Organism: Steroidobacteraceae bacterium; assembly: GCA_036521395.1. Lineage (GTDB taxonomy): Bacteria > Pseudomonadota > Gammaproteobacteria > Steroidobacterales > Steroidobacteraceae > FEN-1191. Next base: position 19,400 of record DATDHV010000180.1, read on the forward strand.
GCCCACCGAGCGCACCGGCAGAAACACCGCGAACGCCTGGCTGACGCGATCATAGAGGTCGTGGCGGCGCAGCTCCTCGATGAAGATGTGATCGGCGCGCCGCAGAAGTTCGGTGAATTCGGCCCTGACGTCGCCGAGAATGCGCACGCCGAGCCCCGGGCCCGGAAAGGGATGGCGGCGCACGAGCTGATGCGGCAGCCCAAGCTCCTCGCCCAGGCGCCGAACCTCATCCTTGAACAACTCACGCAGCGGTTCGACCAGCTCGAGCCTCATATCGGCGGGTAGGCCGCCGACGTTGTGGTGCGATTTGATCACGTGCGCCTTGCCGGTGCGCGCGCCGGCCGACTCAATCACGTCCGGGTAGATCGTGCCCTGTGCCAGAAAGCGCACGTCGGTCAGGCGGCGTGCCTGTTCCTCGAATACTTCGACGAACTTGCGGCCGATGATCTTGCGCTTCGCCTCCGGATCGGTCTGGCCGCGCAGCGCGGCGAAGAAGCGCGGCCCGGCATTGACGCGAATGACGCGCACATTCAGATGCCCGGCGAACAGCTCCATGACCTGATCGCCCTCGCTCTCGCGCAGCATGCCATGATCAACGAACACGCAGGTAAGCTGCTGACCGATCGCCCGGTGCAAGAGCGCCGCCACGACGGAGGAATCGACACCCCCGGAGAGACCCAACAGCACGTGCCAGCTGCCAACCTGCGCGCGCACGCGCGCGATCTGGTCGTCGATGATATTGCCGGCGGTCCAGCGCGCCTCGCAGCCGCAGATCTCGCGCACGAAGCGTTCCAGTATGGCCGCACCTTGGCGCGTATGTGTCACTTCCGGATGGAACTGCACGCCGTAGAAACGCCGGTGCTCGTCGGCCATGGCGGCATAGGGCGCATCGTGAGTGCTGGCGACGATACTGAAGCCCGGCGGCAGCGACTCGACCCGATCGCCGTGACTCATCCAGACATCGAGCAGCGCGCGCCCGTCGCGGCGATGATCGGCGATGCCGTCGAGCAGGCGACAGGATCCGGACAGCGTCACTTCGGCGTAGCCGAACTCGCGCGCGTGACCGGGGGCGACGCGGCCGCCGAGCTGCTGCGCCATGGTCTGCATGCCGTAGCAGATGCCAAGCACCGGCACGGCGAGTGCGAACACCGACGCCGGCGCCCGCGGCGGCACCGCGTCGGTCACCGATTCCGGACCGCCCGAGAGAATGATGCCGCGCGCGCCGAACGCGCGCACCCGCGTATCGTCGATGTCCCAGGGATGGATCTCGCAGTAAACGCCCAGCTCGCGCACCCGTCGCGCGATCAACTGGGTGTATTGGGCGCCGAAGTCGAGGATCAGAATCCGATGCGCGTGGATGTCCGGGCTCGGCGCCGCCCCCTCGCCGGCTGCCACGATGAGCGGATCAGGAGACGCGATAATTCGGCGACTCCTTCGTGATCGTCACGTCGTGCACATGGCTCTCGCGCACGCCCGCGGTGGTGATGCGCACGAACAGCGGCCGAGTGCGCATCTCCTCGATGCTGTTGCTGCCCGTATAACCCATCGCGGCCCGCAGACCGCCGGCGAGCTGGTACAGGATGGTCACCAGGCTGCCCTTGTAGGGCACGCGCCCCTCGATACCCTCGGGCACGAGCTTCTCGAGCTCGGTCGAAGTGTCCTGGAAATAGCGGTCGGCCGAGCCGTGCCGATCCGACATGGCCCCCAGCGAGCCCATGCCGCGATAGGCCTTGTACGAGGCGCCCTGATACAGCTCGACCTCGCCGGGCGATTCCTCGGTGCCGGCGAACATGCCGCCGATCATGACCGCGTGCGCACCGGCGGCAATTGCCTTGGCGAGATCGCCCGAGTAGCGGATGCCACCGTCGGCGATCAGCGGCACGCCCGTGCCCTCGAGCGCCGCCGCGACGTTGGCCACCGCCGTGATCTGCGGCACGCCGACGCCAGCCACCACGCGCGTGGTGCAGATCGAGCCCGGACCTATACCGACCTTGACGGCGTCGGCACCGGCGGCCACCAGGTCGAGCGCACCCTCGCGCGTCACGATGTTGCCGGCGATCAGCTCCAGATCGCTCCAGCGTGATTTCAGGCGCGCGATCATCTCGAGCACGCCGCGCGAATGACCGTGCGAGGTATCCACGACGATCACGTCGACGCCGGACTCGCGCAGCGCCGCCACGCGATCGAGCGTGTCGGGCGTGGTTCCCACCGCGGCGCCCACCCGCAGACGTCCGCCCTCGTCCTTGCTGGCGCGCGGAAATTCCGTGGCCTTCTGGAAATCCTTGACCGTGATCATGCCCTTGAGCTCATCGTCGCCGTTGACTACCAGCACCTTCTCGATGCGATGCTTGTGCAGCAGGCGCTGCACCTCTTCCTTGGGAGCATTCTCCCGCACCGTGATGAGCCGCGACTTGGGTGTCATGACTGCGCTGACCGGGGCGTCGAGCGCGCGCTCGAAACGCAGGTCGCGATGCGTGACGATGCCGACGACCTTGCTGCCGCTGACCACTGGTACGCCGGATATGCCGCGTGCGCGCGTGAGCTCGATGACCTGGCGTATCGTGGTTTCTGGTGGCACCGTGATCGGATCGACGATCACCCCGCTCTCGAATTTCTTGACGCGCGCGACCTCGCGCGCCTGGGAGTCGATCGGCATGTTCTTGTGCACGATGCCGATGCCGCCTTCCTGGGCCATGGTGATGGCCAGGCGCGCCTCGGTCACCGTGTCCATGGCGGCCGACAGCACCGGCAGTCCCAGGCGTATCCTGCGCGTCAGCGTGCTGGAGAGGTCCACTTCGCGGGGCAGTACGTCGGAGCGCGCGGGAACGAGCAGGACGTCGTCGAAGGTCAGCGCCTCTTCGAGAATTCGCATTGAGCCTCGGGGGCTTCGAGAAGAAGCGCGCCATTCTACGGCGTTGTGTGCGTTTCCGGTAGACTTCGAAGCCGATGGAACCCCGCCCGGAGGCCGGAATCGGCATCGACAGCCCCGCCCTTGGCTCGAGCGCCCTTGGCTCGAGCGCCGTGGGCTCGAGCGCCGTGCCAGCGGTGCGGGCCGTCTACTCGGTCTCGCGGCTTAATCGGGAGGCCCGGACGCTGCTCGAATCCGGTCTGGGATCGCTCTGGGTTCAGGGCGAGATCTCCAATCTCGCGCGCCCCTCCTCGGGCCACTGGTACTTCTCGCTCAAGGATCGCGACGCACAGCTGCGCTGCGCGATGTTCCGCCAGCGCAATACGCTGGCGCGCTTCGCGCCCAAGGAGGGCCAGCTCGTGCTGTGCTTCGGTCGCGTCAGTCTCTACGAGCCGCGCGGCGACTACCAGCTTCTGGTGGAATTGATCGAGGATGCGGGACTCGGCGCCCTGCAGCGTGCGTTCGATGAGCTCAAGGCGCGGCTGGCCGCGGAAGGACTGTTCGCGCCCGAGCGCAAGCGGCCGCTGCCGCCCGCGCCGCGTCGCATCGGCCTTATCACCTCCCCCACCGGGGCCGCCGTGCGCGACATCCTGCACGTCCTCGCGCGCCGCTACCCGGTGGCACACGTGCTGATCTACCCGGCGCCGGTGCAAGGCGCCGCTGCAGTCGCAGCGCTGGTGGCGGCGATCGAACTGGCCGCGGCGCGCGCCGAATGTGACGTACTGATCCTGGCCCGTGGCGGCGGCTCGCTTGAGGATCTCTGGGCCTTCAACGATGAGCGCCTGGCGCGGGCCATACTGCGCTGCCCGATCCCGGTGGTCACCGGTGTCGGGCACGAAATTGATTTCACTATTGCCGATTTCGTGGCCGATCTGCGCGCCCCGACGCCCTCGGCGGCCGCGCACGCCGTGGTGCCCGATGCCGCCGCATGGCTGCAGCGGCTGGAGCAGCTGGCGACGCGCTTTGCCGCCGCGGCACGGCGTTCACTGCGCGGCGAGCAGGCGCGGCTCGACGCGCTGCTGCGCCGCCTGAGGCAGGCACACCCGGGCGCGCGACTGCTGCAGCACAGTCAGCGGCTGGATGAGCTCGAGTCGCGGCTGCGCCTGGCGCTGCGTGCGCGCATCGCGGCGGGCACCGCCCGACTGGACGGCGCGGCGCGCGCACTGCAGGCCGTCAGTCCGCTGGCCACGCTATCGCGCGGCTTTGCCGTGATTACACGTGGCGCCGACGGCGCGCTGGTCACGGCCTCCGGACAGCTTGCCGTGGGCGAGCAGTTCGATGCGCGCCTGGCCGAGGGCAGCCTGCGCGCCACGGTGCTCGAGCGCCGCTCGTGAGAGCCCGTGCAGGGCGAGGCCGCGCATTGCTACTGCTGCTCGCGACGGCGCTGCCCTGGGCGGCAGGCGCGGCCGCAGGCGTCCCGTTGCCCGAGTCGAGCCTCGTACCCGGCGGCGTCGCGGTGCTCCCCATCGCGGGCGCCGGCGATGGAGGTGTCGCCCCGGAGGTGAGCTTCGAGGGCAACCGCGTCATGGTGCTCGGAACGAGCGACCACTGGGTCGCCGTCGTCGGCATTCCGCTGAGCGAGTCCCCGGGCCCCGCTTCCATCTCCATTCGCGCCGGCGCGGGTGCGGCCCGCTCACTGCAGTTCCAGATCGCACCGAAGCAATACGAGGTCCAGCGGCTGACCGTCCCGGCTGCGCAGGTCGATCTGTCGGCCCACGACCTGCGGCGCTACACGCGCGAGGCCGCGCGGCTGCACGCGGCACTGGCCACCTTCGCCGTGAGTGTGCCCGCCACGCTGCGCCTGCTGCCGCCGGTGGACGGAGTGCGCACGAGTTCCTTCGGCCGGCGCCGCATTTTCAACAACGAGGCGCGCGCGCCGCACTCGGGCATGGACATCGCCGCGTCCCTGGGCACACCGATCCGCGCTGCAGCGGACGGCAAGGTCATCGATACCGGCAACTATTTCTTCAACGGCAACACCGTGCTGATCGATCACGGCGAGGGGCTCATCACGATGTACTGCCATCTCTCGAGCATCGGCGTGCACATCGGCGAGGCGGTGCGGCGCGGCGCGATCATCGGCAAGGTTGGCGCTACCGGGCGCGTCACCGGGCCACACCTTCATTTCGGCGTCGCGCTCAATCGCGATTTCGTCGACCCGGCATTGTTCTTGCCCGCCCCCGCACCACCTTCCCCGCCCTGAGGCGGCTGTAGGGATTGGCGTCGGTGCGAAACTCGATCGCCACGGGTGTGGCGAACAGCTCGAAGGCTTCGCGGTACACATTCGCCAGGTAGCGCCGATAGGCCTCGGGCACGGAGCTGGTCTGGTTGCCGTGGATCACGATGCGCGGTGGATTGCGACCGCCCTGGTGGGCGTAACGCAGCTTGATGCGCCGGCCCCGCACCAGGGGCGGCTGATGCGCCTCGAGCGCACGCTCGAGAGTCCGCGTGAGTGCCGGGGTCGGCATCTCGCGCATGGCCGCGTCGTAGCCCCGGATCAGATCGCGCGCGAGCTCGCCCACGCCGGTGCCGTGACGCGCGGAGATGAAGTGCAGCGGCACGAACGGCACGAAATCGAGCTTGAGCTGCAGCTGGCGGCGGATCTCATCGCGCTGCTCGCTCGCGATGCCGTCCCATTTGTTCACTGCAATGAGCATCACGCGGCCGCGCTCGAGCGCCTGTCCCAGTACGCTCGCATCCTGCTCGCCCACCGTGTCATGTGCGTCGAGCACCATGACCACCACGTGAGCTTCGGCGATGGCCTGCAGCGTCTTGGCGACGCTGGCGCGCTCGACCGCATCCTCGACGCGCGCGCGCCGGCGCACGCCGGCTGTGTCGATGAGCAGGAACTCCCGGCCGTCGCGCTGGAACGGGACCAGGATACTGTCGCGCGTGGTGCCGGGCTGCTCGCTCGCGATCACGCGCTCCTCGCCGATCAGGCGATTGACCAGCGTGGATTTGCCCACGTTGGGCCGGCCTATCACGGCCACGCGGATCACCCCCGGCTCCTGCACCGGCCGGGGCTCGCCCTCGAGGCCGGCCAGCGCCGCATCGATGAGCTCGCGCACACCCTGGCCGTGAGCGGCGGCGATGGCCAGCGGCGCGCCTAGTCCCAGGGCGTGGAAATCCGCCGCCACCAGATCCGGCTCCAGCCCCTCGGCCTTGTTCAGCGCCAGCACCACGGGCTTGCCGGTGCGCTGCAGGACGCGCGCGATGAACTGATCCTGCGCGGTGAGACCCGCGCGCCCATCGGCCACGAGGATGACGCGGTCGGCCTCCGCCAGGGCCTTCTCGGTCTGGATGCGCATCTGTGCTTCCAGACCCTTGGGATGCTCGATGAGTCCGCCGGTGTCGATCAGCACGCACGGCACCGCGCCGATGCGCGCATAGCCGTATTGACGATCGCGGGTCACGCCGGGAACGTCGGCCACGATGGCAGCGCGCGTGCGCGTCAGGGCATTGAACAGCGTCGACTTGCCGACGTTGGGCCGGCCGACGATGGCGACGATGGGCAGCATCGGCGAGTCGGGCGCGCTCAGCCGCCCGTATGTGTCTCGATCGCCGGCGCACGCAGTGCGCTGATATTGCCGCCATCGCCGAAGACCAGCAACAGATCACCCGCCACCACCGGGGCGCCGCTGATGTGCCGCTTGCCGACCCGCGTGCGGGCGAGCTCATCGCCCGTGGCGGGATCGAGCCAATGGACGATGCCCTCGAGGTCCGCCACCACGAGGCGGCCGCGATACAGCGTCGGCGCCGAGAGCTGGCGACGCTCGAAGGCCTTCTGACGCCACTGCTCGGTGCCCGTGCGCCGGTCCAGGCGCACCACATCGCCCTCGGCGGTGGCGACGTACACTGCATTCGCATCCAGCGTCAGGCCGCGATAACTCGACAGGTCGCGCGCCCAGATGATCTGCCCGGTCTCGCGCGACAGGTGCGCCACGCGCCCCTGGTAGGCCACGGCGAACAGATCATCGCCGTCGGCCACCACCGTGGAGTCGACGTCGATGAGCCGCTGCAGCTCGGTACTGCCGTGCGGCTGCCCTACAGCCGTATCCCAGGCCGTAGTGCCATTGGCCAAGGTGACGGCCGCCACGCGTCCATTGTCGAAGCCGCACACCACCACGTCGCCCGCGATCGTCGGCCGACTGGTGCCGCGCAGCGACAGGCGCGGCACCTGCTGATCCATCACCCAGCTCTCGCTGCCGTCCTTCTCCGACAGGCCGTGCAATTTGCCGTCCACGCCGCGCACGACGACCAGCCCGCCACCGATGGCGGGAGCCGACAGGATCTCGGCATTGATGCGCACGCGCCAGCGCTGCGCCCCGTTCTGCTCGGACGAGGCGATCACATCGCCCTTGGAGCTGCCCACCACCAGCAGCCCGTCCGCAGCCGCCGGCCCGCCCGATAGCGGCGCGCGCACGCGGCGCCGCCACAGCACCCTGCCGTTTGCGACCTCATAGGCGATCAGCTCGCCCTTGTAGCTGGCGGCGAACGCGCGCTCACCGTCGACGGCCACGCCCAGTCCCAGCCGCAGGATCGGCTTCTCGCCGCCCACCGTCGTGCTCCAGACGGTCTTGACCTCAATGCGGTTGGTCAGCGGTACGAGCTGCACCGGCTTGTCGGCCTTGTTGCGGCTGCAGCCGCAGAGCAGCACGGCGGCGGACAGGCCCACGGCGCACAGCCCCACGCCCAGCACCCGCTTGAAGGTGCTCACGAGTGCGCCAGCTCGTTGATCTTCAGATCCAGAAGTCCGGGATCGACCGTATCCCCGCCGGTGGCGCGGGCGCTGCGATATTGCTTGAGCGCGCCGTCGCGATCGCCCTTCGCCAGCAGCGCGTCCCCGCGCAGCTCCGCGTAGCGCGCGGCGAAGGCGCCGGCGTCGACTGCATCGACGGTCTTGATGGCATCATCGGGCTTGCCCTGGGCGAGCTGCACGCGCGCCAGACGCAGCCGGGCGATCAACGCGAGGCCGGGATCGCGCGTGGTCGCGAGCACGTGCGCCAGGCGCGCGGCGGCGGGCGCGAGCTGGCCGTTCTCGGCCTGCACACGCGCGGCAGCGAGTTCCGCCTGGTCGCCGTAGGCCGAACCGCTGAAGTCCCTGACCAGCTCATCGGCAATTTTCATCCCACCGTTGAGATCGTTGTGACTGAAGGCGGCGAGCACCTGCTGGTAGCGCGCCGCGGCCGTCAGCGCCTGATGTTCGCTGCGCGCCTGCCAGTAGTGCCAGCCGCCGAATGCAGCCGCCACGATGGCGGCCGCCGCCAGCATCCAGGGACCCTGCTCGCGCAGGCCGGCCATGAGCCGCTCCCACTGCTCCTTCTCGTTCAGATACTCTTCCACCGAATCGGTCTCCCTGTGCTACAGCAGCGATGCGATGCGCTCGGGCAGCTCATCCAACGGACAGTCGATCTGACCGCCCTCCTGGCGCAAAGGTTTCACGCCCGCCACGCCGCGGTCGAGTTCCTCATCCCCGAGGATCAGCGCCAGCCGCGCGCCGCTGCGGTCGGCGCGGCGAAACTGCGTCTTGAAATTACCCCCGCCCAGGTTGAGCAGCACCGCGCGCCCCGGCAACGCGTCGCGCAGCCGCTCCGCGAGCCGCATCGCCTCCCGCTCCGCCCGCTCGCCGCTGGCGACGAGGTAGACGTCTGCGCCGCGGGGCGCGGGCACCGTGCCGGCCTGCAGCAGCAGCGCCACGACCCGCTCCAGCCCCAGGGCGAAGCCGATGGCAGGGGTCGGCTCGCCCCCGAGCTGCGCAATCAACCCATCGTATCGGCCGCCCGAGCACACCGCGTCCTGCGATCCCAGGGCGTCGGTCACCCACTCGAACACCGTGCGCGAATAATAGTCCAGTCCGCGCACCAGCCGCGGATTGACCTCATGCGCTATGCCCATGGCTTGGAGCGAGCTGCGCAGCGTCGCGAAGTGCCGCTGCGACTCCTCGTCCAGGTGGTCGCCGAGCAGCGGCGCGCCCTCGATCAGGGGCCGCATCGCGGGATTCTTGCTGTCGAGAATGCGTAGCGGATTGCCCACCAGGCGGCGGCGGCTGTCCTCATCGAGCTCATGCTCGCGGGCGCGCAGGTACTGCAGCAGCCGCTCGCGGTAGATCTGTCGCGAGGCCGGCGTGCCGAGGGAATTGATGGTCAGCCGCGCGCGTGTGATCCCGAGCTCGCGCCACAAACGTGCGCTCATGCCAATCAGCTCCGCATCCACATCCGGCCCCGGAAATCCGAGTGCTTCCACGTCGAGCTGGTAGAACTGGCGGTAGCGGCCCTTCTGCGGCCGTTCGTGCCGGAACATCGGGCCGCCGCACCAGAGCTTGTGGCGCTGGCCGCGCAGCATGCCGTTGGAGATCGCGGCGCGCACGATGCCCGCCGTGGCCTCGGGCCGCAGCGTAAGCCGGTCGCCGCCCAGATCCTCGAAGGTGTACATCTCCTTCTCGACGATGTCGGTGAACTCCCCGATCGAGCGCTTGAACAGCTCCGTGTGCTCGAGCAGCGGAACGCGCACCTCCTCGTAGCCATAGGCCTCGAAGATGGCGCGCGCCACCAGCTCGACGTGCTGCCAGGCACCGATCTCGGCCGGCAATACGTCGTTCATGCCGCGCACGGGCTGGATCGGAATGGTCAAGAAGCTCTCAGTGCCGCTGGGAAGCGGCGCGCGATCGCGCGGGCGCCCCCTTGCCGGCGGGCGGGGCGGGCACGTTGAGCGCCGCGGGACCGCCCGTGACGCCGCTGTCGTGCAGCTCCGGCGGGTGCCCATCGAGCGCGGCGCTCAGCGGGGCAGTGAATGTGGTGCCCGCGGTGCTGGTGGCCGATTCGAGCGGCGTGGGCGCCGCAGTCGTCTGCTCCGCTGCCGCGCCGGCCCCGCTGGCCCCACGGGCCGCACGGTCCGCGCCCGATTCACCCGCGGAGCTGCCCTCGGTCGCGGCCGAGGGGTGGGCCGCCGCGGCGGGCGCCGCTCGCGGGGTGCGGGGAACACGCATGGCCCACCAGACCAGCGCGACCATGACCAGGACCACGGCACCGATGGCTGCCGTGCCGGGCCGCAGCGCCCCGATACGCGGCGCAGCGTGCTCGAGCGGCGTCGCCTTGCGCTTCAGATCGGGCGGTCGGGCAGACGGGCGGGCACGCAGATAGGCCGCCTCCACCTCCTCGGCCGGCAAGCCGAGCAGCTCCGCATAGCGGCGCAGGTGCCCACGCGCATACACCACGGCGCCCAGAGCCTCATAGTGCCCGGATTCGAGCGCCTTGACTGCCGCCACGTCCAGGTGCAGCCGGTCGGCCGCCTGCAGCACGCTCCAGCCGGCCTGCTCGCGTGCGCTCGTGAGTCGCGGGCCGGGCCCGGCGGTCGGACTCTCCGTGTCCTCTTCGCTCATGCTCAGCCCGGGTTGGCCAGGCTCGCCGCGAGGGAGCGCGCCTGTTCGGAGGTGGGGAATTCCTTGGTCAGTCGCTGCGCGTAGCGGGCGGCGGCGGCCGCATCGTTCTGCGCGCGCGCGATGCGCCAGCCCGTGAGCAGCAGATCGGGCGTGGCCGCGTTGTTGGTCAGGAAAAAATCGATCCGCAGCCGCGCGGCGGCATATTTCTGCATCTGGAAATCCAGGTCCGAGGCCTGAAACACGGCCTCAGCGTAGGCTGGATTGGACTGCAGCGCGCGCACGAACAGCTGCGCCGCGTCGGCATCCCGCGTCGCCTGTCGCAGGCACACGCCGGCGTTGGTGTAGGCGGCCCAGGGCGAGCGGTACAGAGGGTTGGCCGCCGCGTCCTCGAAGTTGCGCACGCCCTCGGCCGTGCGACCGTGGCTGCACAGGTACACCGCGTAGCTGTTGAGCAGATCCGGATCCTGCGGCTTGAGCGATAGCGCCGTGCGGTATTCCTTGTCCGCTTCCTTGGATTTGCCGAGCCGCTCATCGAGCAGGCCGAGCGTGGCGTGCACGTCAGGATTGTGCGGATCCTCGGTCTCCGCGCGCTCGAGCTTGGTCTTTGCAAGTGCGAGATTGCCCTGCTGCAGGTAGCCCACGCCGAGCTCGAGATTCACCGAAGCCGCCTTGTCGCGCTGGCTTTCGCTGTAGGCCGGCACGCCCCTGGTGCTCTGACAGGCGCTCAGGACCGCGAGTGCGAGCATGGTGCAGCACAATTGCGCGGTCCGGCGCACCGTCGCACGCGCGCTCATGCGTCGGCCCGCGCGCGGCTGCGCGATGCGGCAGCGGCGACGCGCTCACCCAGGCGCACCACAGTGCGATCGATCACGCGCCCGACGAGCTGCCCGCAGGCCGCGTCGATGTCCTCGCCGCGCGTGCGGCGCACGGTTGCGATCAGGCCGCCGTGCAGCAGCTCGTCGCGAAAGCGCGCCGCTACGGCCTCGCTGGAGCGGCGGTACGGCGTCCCGGGAAAGGGATTGAACGGAATCAGATTGACCTTGGCCGGGTGCCCGCGCAGCAGACGCGCCAGGGCCCGCGCCTGGGCCGGCGCATCGTTCACGCCCGCGAGCAGCACGTATTCGAACGTCACGCTGCGCCCATTGCGCTCGTCGATGTAGTGCCAGCAGGCCTCGAGCAGCTCGGCGATCGGGTGCAGGCGATTGATCGGCACCAGCTCGCTGCGCAGCGCATCATCCGGAGCATGCAGCGACACCGCCAGCGCCACGTTAGAGTGCTGCGCGAGGCGGTAGATCTGCGGCACCAGTCCCGAGGTGGACAGCGTGACGCGGCGGCGCGAGAGATCGAACCCCAGATCGTCGAGGAATATGTCCAGCGCCGGCACCACGTTGCGGAAGTTCGCCAGCGGCTCGCCCATACCCATGAGAACGACATTGGTGACGATGCGCTCGCCGCCGGGCCTGAAGCCGAGTTCACGGTTGGCCAGCCACACCTGACCCACGATCTCGGCGGTGCTGAGGTTGCGATTGAAGCCCTGCTGCGCGGTCGAGCAGAACGAGCAGTCCAGGGCGCAGCCGACCTGCGAGGAAATGCACAGGGTGCCGCGGTCGGCCTCCGGAATGTAGACCATCTCGAACGCCTGGTCGGCATCGGCGCGCAGCAGCCATTTGCAGGTGCCGTCCCTCGCGCGCTGCACGCTGAGGATCTGCGGCAGCCCGACGTAGGCGTGGGCCGTTAGCCCGGCGCGAAATTCCCGTGCCAGATCGGTCATCTCATCGAAGCGGTCGCAGCCGCGCTTGTATAGCCAGCTCATGAGCTGGCGCGCGCGAAAGGGCCTGGAGCCGAGGCCGGCGCACCATTGCTCGAGCTGCACACGCGGCAGACCGAGCAGGTTGATGGCTTGGGCGTCGTTCATGCTTCCCGTGCAGCCCGCTCAGGTGCGCGGGCAGATCTCCGTGGTGCTGAAGAAAAATCCGATCTCCTGGACGGCGGTGTCGGCCGCATCCGAGCCGTGCACGACATTGGCCTGAAGGCTCTCGGCAAGGTCGGCGCGGATGGTACCCGCGGCGGCCTTCTTCGGGTCGGTCGCGCCCATGATCTCGCGGTGCCGGGCCACGGCATCATCGCCCTCCAGAACCTGCGCAATCACCGGTCCGGAGGTCATGTAGCGCACCAGCTCACGATAGAACGGACGCTCCCGATGCACCGCGTAGAACAGCTCCGCCTGCTCCTGCGAGAGCTTGAGCATCCGGGCCGCGACGATGCGCAGTCCCTGGGATTCGAAACGGCGATAGACCTCGCCGATCAGGTTGCGGGCCACGCCGTCGGGTTTGACGATGGACAGGGTGCGCTCGAGCGCCATGAGTACCTCCGCCGAAAAATGGCCGGCAGTATAGGCGCTGCGAGGATCGCCCGGCAATCAATTCGAACGCGGAAGTGCCCGTGTTTTAAGGCTTTTCAGACCGTGAAACTCTCGCCGCAGCCGCACTCGCCGCGCGCATTCGGATTCTCGAACCGGAAGCTCTCGTTCAGCCCCTGGCGCACGAAATCGATGTGCGTGCCATCGATGGCCGCGAGACTCGCGCCGTCCACGAACAGCTTCACGCCAAGGGACTCGAACACGCGGTCATCCGCGCGGGGCTCATCGACGTAGTCGACGATGTAGCTGTACCCCGAGCAGCCGGTGGTCTTGATGGCCACGCGCAGCCCCAGCCCGCGGCCGCGGCTCACCAGCCGGCTGCGGACGCGCTCGGCAGCAGATGCGCTCAGTGAAATTGCCATAATCGATCTCTCCAGGGGCTTCATTTTACTACGCTTTTGTCACGATTGCGTCAGCGCGGCCTGCAAGGCGTCCTCGACCACGAGCAGCCGCCCCAATTTCGCCGGCGGTATGCCCAGACGCGTAGCCCATTCGAGCGGATCGCCCAAGGCCAGCGCATCGACGCGGCGCCCCTCGATCCGGCGCGCCAGCCACTCGCAGGTCGCCAGCGTGTAGGGGCAGCCGTAGGCACGATAGCGCACCTCGAGCACCCGGTTATCCGCGATGCACAGCGTGAAGCGTACGCGCGTGCCCAGTGCCTCGCGGCCGGCCTCTCCGGCCACCACCGCGCTCGCGCCCCGGCCGGCATGGGCCGCGGCGGGCCCGGCGTCCCCGCTCGTAGCGCCGACCGCGTCCCCGGCGTGATCGAGCGCCGTGAACAGCTCGCGGATGTGGGACTCCAGCGCGCTCATGGGGCCACCGCGCGCAGGCGGGTCACCTCGCGCCGCACCACCGCCAGCGCGAGGTCGATGTCTTCAGCTTCGGTGAAGCGCCCGAAGCTGAAGCGCAGCGAGCTCTGGGCCAATTCGGTGTCGCGTCCGAGCGCGCGCAGGACATAAGAGGGCTCGTCGCTGTCCGAGTTGCAGGCCGAACCGGTGGACAGGGCCAGTTCGGACAGGCCCAGCAGCAGACTCTCACCCTCCACGCCGCGGAACGAGACATTGAGGATGCCCGGCACGCGACGCGTCGGGTGGCCGTTGAGCAGCGCGCCCTCGATGTCGCGCAGGCCCTCCCAGAGCCGCTCGCGCAGTCCCTCGAGGCGCCGCGCGTCCTCTTGGCGCTGGGCTGCGCACAGCTCGCAGGCGAGGCCGAACCCGACGATCTGATGCACCGGCAGCGTGCCGGAGCGCAGGCCGCGCTCATGGCCGCCGCCGAAGAGCAGCGGTTGCAGCCGGCCGCGCCGCTCCGCGCTGACGTACAGCGCGCCGATGCCCTTGGGCCCGTAGAGCTTGTGAGCCGTCAGGGACAGCAGATCCACGGGGCAGCGTCCCAGATCGATCACGGCCTTGCCGGCGCTCTGGGCCGCGTCCACGTGCAGCGGCACATCACGCTCGCGGCAATGGCGAGCGATGGACTCGATGTCCTGCAGCACGCCGATCTCGTTGTTCGCGTGCATGACGGACACCAGCACGGTGTCGGCGGTGATGGCATCGCGCACCTGCAGCGGATCGATCAGGCCGTCGCCACCGGGAGTGAGATAGGTGACGCGGAAGCCGTCCTGCTCCAGGCGCCGGCACGGATCGAGTACCGACTTGTGCTCGGTGCGCGCCGTGACTATGTGCCGTCCCGGTTTGGCGGCCGCGCGCGCGGTGCCGAGAATCGCCAGGTTGTTCGACTCGGTCGCGCCCGAAGTCCAGACGATCTGCCGCGCGGCCGCGCCGATCAGCGCGGCGACCTGGGCCCGCGCGAGCTCCACGCGCGCGCGCGCGAGACGCCCGTAATGATGCTGCGAGGCCGGATTGCCGAACGCGCCCGCGGCCGTGAGGCATTCGGCCATGACGGCGGCCACGCGCGGATCCACCGGTGTGGTGGCGGCGTAATCAAGATAGATCGGCTCGCGCGAAGGTGCGCTGCCGTGCATCGCGGGGCTCATGCGCGCTCCCCGGCGCGACGCCGCTGTTGCTGCACGGCCGTGAGAATGCCGCGCAGGATGTTGGCTTCGTTGGTATCGAGCTCGGCGCGCTGCAGGAACCGGCGGATGCGTTTCATGAGGTGCGTGCCGCGCTGGGTGCGATCACGGAAGTCGATCTGCTCGAGCACCGCTGCGAGGTGGACATACAGGCGCTCCATCTCCTCCGGACACGCCAGGCGCGCGCCCCGCGCCGGCGACGCGCCCCGCGCCGGGCGTGCGGTCGCTGCCGTCGCAGGCGCCGCCGCCATGCGCGCGCGCAGGATCTCGTAACCCACGACCTGCACGGCCATGGCCAGATTCAGCGCCGCATAGCCCGGATTCGCCGGTATACGCAGCAGCGCATGGGCGCAATCGAGCTCGCGATTCGTCAGCCCGGTGCGCTCGGCGCCGAACACCACGGCCGATGGCTGCCCGGCCGGAGCCCCGATCAGACGCTGCGCGGCCGCGCGCACGTCCAGCACGCGAAAGTTCTGGTCACGCTCGCGCGCGGTGGTGGCGATCACGAGGCCGCAGCCGCGTACCGCCGATTCCAGATCGTCCACCACGCGTGCGCGCGCGAGCACGTCGTCGGCGCCGGAGGCGCGCGCGGTAGCTTCGGGGTGCGGGAACTGTCGCGGCCGCACCAGCACCAACTCCTCGAGCGCCATGTTCTTGAGCGCGCGCGCCGCCGCCCCGATGTTGCCCGGGTGGGAGGTTTCGACCAATACGATGCGGATGGCGTTCGACACGACCTGCTATCCTAATGATATATCCCGCTGCCGGCGTTGAAGTCACGTTCTCATGCATCCCCTGCTCAATATTGCGGTGCGCGCCGCGCGCCGCGCCGGCGAGATCATTGTCCGCAGCCTGGTACGGCTCGAGAGCCTCGAGGTCACCTCCAAGGGCCGCAACGACTACGTCAGCGAGATCGACCGCGCCGCCGAGCGCGAGATCATCGACATCATCCGCAAGCACTATCCCGAGCATGCCATCCTCGCCGAGGAGAGCGGCCGCAGCGGCGAGCACGACACGGTCTGGATCATCGATCCGCTCGACGGCACCACCAACTTCCTGCACGGCTTTCCGGTGTTCGCCGTCTCGATCGCGGTCGAGCAGCGCGGCCGCCTCGAGGTGGCCGTAGTCTATGACCCCATGCGCCAGGAGGTATTCACGGCCGCCCGCGGCGCCGGCGCGCACCTGGAGAACCGCCGCATGCGCGTGAGCAAGCAGCGCACCCTCGAGGGCGCCCTGCTTGCCACCGGCTTTCCCTTTCGCCAGGACGAGCCGCATGCCGAGAACTATTACGCCATGCTGCGCACGCTCGCGTCGCTGACGGCCGGCGTCCGCCGTCCGGGCTCGGCGGCATTGGATCTGGCCTACGTGGCCGCCGGCCGCGTCGACGGCTTCTGGGAGCTGGGGCTCAAGCCCTGGGACACGGCCGCCGGCACGCTGCTGATCCGCGAAGCGGGCGGACGCGTCGGCACGCTCGGCGGGGAGGAGTACCGCCTCGGCGCCAACATCGTCGCCGGCACGCCCAAGGTGTACGAGGCGATGATCGCGGCCATGGCGCCGCACGTGCCCGAGGCGCTGCGCCAGCAGTAGAGGCGAATAAAGCGGATCGACGGTGTAGAGTGGCCAGGACCGGCCGCCCAGCAGGAACCCGCATGACCAACAAGGGACTGTTCGCCACCAAGCCGATCCAGGACTACCAGCGCGAGGCATCGAGCAAGAAGCTGGTGCGCGCCCTGGGCGTTCCCGCGCTGATCGCGTTCGGCATTGGCGGCATCATCGGTACCGGCATCTTCGTGCTCACCGGACTGGCGGCGGCGCAGCACGCCGGTCCGGCCATCGCCATCTCATTCGTCATCGCCGGGCTCGGCTGCATGTTCGCCGGCCTGTGCTACTCCGAATTCGCCGCCATGGTGCCGGTCGCGGGCAGCGCCTATGCCTACAGCTACGCCACGCTCGGCGAGCTGATCGCCTGGTTCGTGGGCTGGAACCTGGTGCTCGAATACATGATGGCCTGCTCCACCGTCGCGGTCGGCTGGAGTCGTTACTTCGTCGGTCTGCTGGACTACTTTCACCTCGATTTCCTTCCTGCCACGCTCACCAGCGCGCCGCTGCGCGCGGTCAGCGGCAGCTATCAGATCGAGCACACCGGCGCGGTGCTGAACCTGCCGGCGGTGTTCATCGTCGTGCTCGCCACGGCGCTGTGCTACAAGGGCATCAAGGAATCCGCCACGGTGAACAACATCATCGTCGCCATCAAGGTGAGCATCGTGGTGGCCGTGATCGTGTTCGGCGCGTTCTATGTCGATCCGAAGCACTGGGTGCCCTTCATTCCGCGCAATACCGGCACCTTCGGGCAGTTCGGCTGGTCGGGCATCATCCGCGCCGCTGGCGTTATCTTCTTCGCCTACATCGGCTTCGACGGAGTCTCCACCGTCGCGCAGGAAGCCAAGGATCCAACGCGCGGCATGCCGATCGGCATGCTGGGCAGTCTCGGGATATGCACCGTGCTCTACATCCTGATGTCGAGCGTCATGACGGGCCTGGTGCCGTTTCAGAAACTCGACGATGCCGCACCGGTCGTGGTGGCGCTCAAGGCGCACCCGCAACTCGACTGGCTGCAGCTTTGGGTGCTGATCGGCGCACTTTGCGGTCTGACTTCGGTGATCATCACCATGATCATTCCACAGGCACGCATCTGGCTCACGATGTCGCATGACGGACTGCTGCCGAAGATCTTCGGCGCCGTGCATCCGAAATTTCACACGCCGCACGTCGCGACGTTGATCACCGGCGCGCTGGCCGCTACCTTCGGCGGCCTGCTGCCGATCGACATTCTCGGGGAGCTGGTATCGATCGGCACGCTGATCGCCTTCGCCGTCGTGTGCATCGGGGTACTGGTGCTGCGCTACACGCGCCCGGAACTGCCGCGTCCGTTCCGGATCAAGGGCGTCTGGGCCGTGTCGATGCTCGGGGTGTTCTTTTGCACCGGCATGGCCGTATTCCTGCCCGGCGGGACCTGGGTGCGGCTGGTGCTCTGGAGCCTGCTGGGCTTTGCGCTCTACTTCTTCTACGGCTACCGGCACAGCCGCCTGCGCTGCGAGCCGGCCGACGGCGCTGCGCCGGGTTAGTCGCGCGGTCGGGACGGCCCGGGCGGGCGGCGCACGCGGATGTTGATCAGCTCCACGGCCACGGCGAAGGCCATCGCAAAATACAGGTAGCCCTTGGGCACCTCGAACCCCAGTGCCTGGCCGATCAGCGCCGAGCCGATCAGCACCAGGAATGCTAGCGCCAGCACCTTGACGGTGGGGTAGCGCTCGATCAGCGCGGTTACCGGCCCCGACAGCCACATCATGACGGCGACCGAGATCACGATGGCGGCAGCCATGACCAGCACCTGGTCTGCGCGCGCCAGCCCGACGGCCGTGAACACCGAATCGAGCGAGAACACGACATCGATCAGCGCGATCTGGAACACCACCACGGCCAGGCCCCGCGCCGGCCGCGGCCGCGTCGGAGCGGCCGCGCGTTCCAGGGTGGCGTGGATCTCGGTCACGCTCTTGGCCAGCAGGATCAGCCCCCCGGCAGCGAGGATCAGAGCGCCGAGGGAGAAGCCGTGGCCGAGGATTTCGAACAGCGGCCGGCGCAATCCCGTGAGCCAGACGATCGAGAACAGCAGCGCCAGGCGAGTGAGCATCGCCAGTCCCAGGCCCAGCAGCCTGGCCGCGCGCCGGCGCGGCGGCGGCGCCTGGCCGATGAGTATCGACAGCATCACCAGGTTGTCGATGCCGAGCACGATCTCCAGCAGCGTGAGCATGCCTAAGGCCACGGCGCTGTCGGGCTGAAGAAGGGTCGAGAGCACGGGCAGCTCGCGCCGCGGCGCCTCAGGGCATGCTGTCGACGGGCCGTTTCACTGACGAGGGCAGCAGGTGCTCAGACTTGAGACCGCAGTCGAGCGCGACCGCGCTGGAGATGTAGATCGATGAATAGGTGCCCGCCAGGATGCCGATGATGAGCGCCTCGGAGAAGCCGCGCAGCACCGGGCCGCCGAGCGCGTACAGCGCCACCACGACGATCAGCGTCACGACCTTGGTCATGATGGTGCGCGACAGGGTCTGATTGATCGACTGATCGAGCACCAGCACCGGCTGCAGTCGCCTGCTGGCGTGAAAGCGCTCCCGGATGCGGTCGAATACCACCACGGTATCGTTGAGTGAATAGCCGATCACGGCCAGCATGGCCGCGACCACCGTCAGATCGAAACTCGTGCGCGTCAGCGAGAAGGTGCCGAGCACCAGGATCGGATCGTGCAGCACGGCCAGGATGGCCCCGAACGACAGGCGCCAAGTGTGAAAGCGCACGGCAATGTAGCCGAAGATCAGCAGCAGCGTCGCCAGCAGCGCCTGCACGGCGCTGCGCTGCAGCTCACCACCGACCTGCGGGCCTATGACCTCGACCTGCCGAATCTCGGCGCCGGCGTCCACGCCATGCAGGATCTGCTCGACGCGCGTGCGCACGGCCTCGGTGGTCTCCTTGGTCGGCGGCAGGCGGATCGCGATGTCGCGCGAGGTGCCGAATATCGTGACCTGGAAATCGCGGTAGCCGGCGCGTGTGAGCGCGGTGCTGACCGCATCGCGATTGACCGTCGTGGGAAAGCTCGCCTGCACGGTCACGCCGCCGGTGAAATCGACGCCGAGATTGAGCCCGCGCGTGAACAGCGAAACCAGCGATATCACGATCAGGATCGAGGACAGCCCATACCACACCTTGCGTGTGGACATGAAGGGAAAGTTGGTCGCGCGATGAAAGAATTCCATGGACTCATCCTTGCCGGCTGTTCACCCGATGGCCAGCCGCGCGACTTTGCGCCGGCCGCCGTACATGAGCGAGATCAGGGCGCGGCTGCCGAGCAGCGAAGTGAACATCGAGGTGGCGATGCCGAGCGTCAGCACGATGGCGAAACCGCGGATCGCGCCGGTGCCGATCACCCACAGCGCCAGACCCGCGATCAGGGCGGTGACATTGGAGTCGGCGATGGCCGAGAAAGCCTTGTCGAAACCGGCGCGGATGGCCGCCTGCGGCGAGACGCCATTGCGCAGCTCCTCGCGGATGCGCTCGTAGATCAGCACGTTGGCGTCCACGGCGATGCCGACCGTCAGGATGATGCCGGCGATGCCCGGCAACGACAGCGACGCGCGCAGCATCGACAGCAGCGCGGTCAGCAGAATCACGTTGGCGAGCAGTACCGCATCGGCCACCAGGCCGAAGGCGTGGTAGTACAGCGCCATGAAGACGAACACCGCCAGCATGCCGATCACCAGCGCGCGTACGCCCTTGTCGATGTTCTCCTGTCCGAGGCTCGGGCCGATGGCCCGCTCCTCGACCACATCGACCGGCGCGGCCAGCGATCCGGAGCGCAACAGCAACGACAGATCGCGCGCCTCGGCGATGGAGAGCCCGGTGACCTCGAACTGCGGTCCGAACACACCGCGGATCGTGGCGACGTTGATCACGGTCTCGGTGGTGGTCTCGCGCTCGACTTTCTTGCCGTCGAGCTCGACCTGGTGGCGGCTCTTTTCGATGTACACCACCGCCAGCGGCTTGCCGACGTTCAGGCGCGTGGTGCGCTGCATCGATTCGGCGCCGCGCGCGTCTAGTTTGATCGAGACCGCGGGCCCTTCCTGGCTCGTAGTCGAGGTGGCCTGCGTGAGCTCATCGCCCGTGACCACCACCTCGCGCTTGAGCAGTATGGGTGAGCCGTCCTTGCGCTTGTAGAGCTTGCTGCCGAGCGGCACGTGGCCGCCCTGCTCGGCTTGCACCGGGTTGTTCTGCGTGTCCACCAGGCGAAATTCGAGCGTTGCGACCTTGCCGAGCAGATCCTTGACCTCGGCCGAGTTCTGCACCCCCGGGAGCTGCACGTTGATGCGGTCGAGGCCCTGGCGCTGGACGATGGGCTCGGACACGCCCAGTTCATTGACCCGGTTCATGAGCGTGGTGCGATTCTGCTCGAGCGCATAGTCCTCGCGCGCCTTGATCTGCGCCGGGGTAAGCACCATGTCCACCGCCGGCGCGCCGCCGACGCCGGTCACGTGGAAGTTGAGCGTGCCGTCGACCTTCTTGAGCGCGCTGATCACCGCCCCGGTGTCGCTGCCGGCCGGCAGTGTCACCCGCAGGCCGTCGTTCAGGCCGCCGGCGCCGGAATTGAGCGTCGTGACGTCGGTGAACGGCACCTTGGCCTCGCTCAGGGCGCGCCGGAAACTCTGCTCGTAGCTCTCCAGCAGCTGCGTCACGGCGCCGTTGACGTCGACCTGGTAGAGCAGGTAGAGGCCGCCGCGCAGATCCAGGCCCAGGGGCATGGCCTTGAGGCCGAGCTTGCGCATCCAGGCAGGCGCGCGCGTGGCGTTGGAGAGCGCGGAGCGGTAGACGTCCGCCAGCGTCGCATCGACCGTATCGCGCGCCTTGAGCTGCGAGGCGACGTCGTTGAACGCCAGCACCAGGCGGCCGCTCTCGATGTAGTCGCGTTTGATAGGGACCTGTTGCTTGCGCAGCAGGTCCCCTACGGTCTGGCGCGCGAAATCATCCATCGGCGCATGGTCCTTGCGCTCGACCTGCAACGCGGGATCCTCGCCGAACACGTTCGGCACGGCGAACAGCGCCGCGACGAGCATCACGAGCGCCACGAGCACGTACTTCCAGCGCGGAAAATCCAGCATTCGATCGACTCTGGCGCCCTCAGGCGCTCTTGAGCGTGCCCTTGGGCATGAGCTGGGTGATCTGTGCCTTCTGCACCTTGATGCGCACGCCGTCGGCGATCTCGAGCGTGACGAACGTGTCGTTGACCTCGATGATGCGGCCGAGGATGCCGCCGGTGGTGACCACCTCATCGCCCGTCTGCAGTCGCGAGAGCATGGCCTGCTGATCCTTCATCCGCTTCTGCTGCGGACGGATGAGCAGGAAATAGAACACCGCGACGAAGACCACCAGAATGATGATCTGGCCTACCCCGCCGCCACTCAAGGGACTGCCGGACGCCTGCGCGTATGCATCGCTGACCAGTAGACTCATGCTTGCCTCATGCCTGCCAGACCTGTTGGTATGCCCGCCCGGCCCAGCCCGCTGCCGGCGGGCGGCCACAAAGGGGCGGCATTATGCCACAGGCACCGCCACGCGCCGGGGCGTCGCGAGGATCTGGCGCGCGAGCACCGCAAACCGGTCGGCGGCGATGGCGGCGCGTATGTCGCGCATGAGCTGCAGATAGAAGTGCAGGTTGTGCAGGGTGGCGAGGCGCACGCCGAGGATCTCCTTGCAGCGATCCAGGTGCCGCAGGTAGGCGCGCGAATAGCGCGCGCAGGTCGAGCAGAGGCAGGTCGGATCCACCGGCCCGGTGTCGCGCTCGTGGACGGCATTGCGGATATTGATGATGCCGGCGGCCGTGAACAGGTGGCCGTTGCGCGCGTGGCGCGTGGGCATCACGCAGTCGAACATGTCCACGCCCCTCGCCACTGCGGCCACGATGTCCTGGGGGTAGCCGACGCCCATCAGATAACGCGGCCGTTCCGGCGGCAGCTGCGGCACCACCAGGTCGAGGACTTCCAGCCGCTCGGCCTCGGATTCCCCGACCGCGAGGCCGCCCACGGCGTAACCGGGGAAATCGCGCTGTGCGAGCGCCTCGAGCGACTCGCGCCGCAGTGCGCCGTACATGCCTCCCTGCACGATCGCAAACAGGTGGCCGGGCGCACCGGCGTCGCGGTAGTAGTGATCGTGACTGCGCAGCGCCCAGCGCATCGAGCGCTGCATGGACTCGCGCGCCGCACTCTCTGACGCCGGATAGGCGGTGCAGTCGTCGAACGCCATGGCGATGTCCGAAGCCAGCACCCGCTGCACGTCCATGGCGTCCTCGGGGCGCAGGCGCAGGCTCGCCCCGTCCACGGGGGAGCGGAAGCTCACTCCGTCGTCATCGATCCGGCGAAGCTGCGCCAGGCTGAAGACCTGGAAACCGCCGGAATCGGTCAGGATGGGCCGTTGCCAACCCATGAAGCCGTGCAGGCCCGCGCGATGCAGACCCACGATCTCGGGCCCCGGACGCAACATGAGATGGAAGGTATTGGCGAGCACGATCTGCGACCCCAGCGCCTCGAGCTCCTCGGGAGTCATGGCCTTGACCGTGCCGTAGGTACCCACGGGCATGAAGACGGGCGTGTCCACTGTGCCGTGCGGCAGGTGCAGCCGGCCGGCGCGCGCTGCGCCCTCGCGAGAGAGCACCTCGAACTGCAGGCGCGGCCGCGCGCCGCTCATGCGCAGGCCTCATGCCGGGCTGGCCACGCCAGCATGGCATCCCCGTAACTGAAGAAACGGTAGCGCTCGGCGATCGCGTGGCCGTAGGCCCCCAGCACGACCTCGCGACCGGCGAATGCTGCCACCAGCATCAGCAGACTCGATTGCGGCAGGTGAAAATTGGTGAGCAGCCCGTTGATCACGCTGAAACGATACCCCGGCCGGATGAAGAGCGTGGTCTCGCCAGGGCCCGCGGTCGGTGCCGCGTCCCCGTGTGCGGCGGCTTCCAGCGCACGCGTCACCGTGGTGCCGACGGCAATGACCCGGCCGCCCTGCTCGCGCGTGCGCCCAATGGCCGCCGCGCTCTCGGCAGGAATGTCGTACCACTCGCTGTGCAGGGTGTTGGCCGCGAGCTCCTCGGCGCGCAGCGGCGAGAACGTACCTGCGCCCACGTGCAGCGTCACCGAGGCACAACCGACGCCGCGCGCCGCCAGCGCCGCGAGCAGCGCGGCATCGAAATGCAGGCTCGCGGTCGGAGCGGCCACCGCGCCCGGAACGCGCGCCCATACACTCTGGTAGCGCTCCCGGTCCGCTTCCTGCGGGGCGCGCCGTATGTAGGGGGGCAGCGGTACCTGCCCGTACCGTTCGAAGAACGCGAGCGCCGGCTCGGGCAGCTCGACCTCCCATAGTTCGGCGCAGCGCCCGCGCAGGCCTATGGGGCCGCCGGCACTGGAGAGCGTCAGTCCCGCTCGCACCGACTTGCTGTCGCGCACTTGCACCAGGGCGCGGTTGTCCGGCAGCGCGCGCTCGAGGAACACCTCGACCCGCCCGCCCGTGGGCTTGCGCGCCGGCAACCGGGCCGGCACCACGCGCGTGTCGTTGAAGACCAGCAGGTCCCCGCTCTGCAGAAGCGCGGGCAGCTCGCGAATGCCCCGGTCCTGCCAGCGCCCAGCGGCGCCCTCGAGCAGCAGCAGCCGGCTCGCCGAGCGTTGCGGCAACGGCGTCTGCGCGATCAGTTCGGGCGGCAATCGATAGTCGAAGTCGCTGCGCTTGAGCACTCGGGTGGTGGCCTCGCTCGGAGTCGAACCGAGATGGGCATGCCCGGTCGATTTTGAGTCGACTGCGTCTACCAGTTCCGCCACGAGGCCTCGAGCCAACCGAAGCACGATGCGCCGATTTCCGCTGCAGAGCTTCCCTCGGTGCGGGTACGATACCTCAATCGCCTATGAAATTCTGTCCCGACTGCGGTCACCCGGTGGAGCGGCGCATACCACCGGGCGACAACCTGCCGCGCGCCGTGTGCACTGCCTGCGGCAGCATCCACTACGAGAATCCGCGCATCGTCGTCGGCTGCGTGCCGGAATGGCAGGGCCGGATCCTGCTGTGCCGGCGCGCCATCATGCCCCGGCGCGGCTACTGGACCACGCCGGCCGGGTTTCTCGAGAACGGTGAATCGCTGCAGGCGGCAGCCGCACGCGAATCGCTGGAGGAGGCGGAGGCTCGGGTGGAGATCGGCTCGCCCCTGGCCATCAGCAACGTGCTGCACGCGGCCCAGGTTCACGTCTCATTCCGCGGCCGCCTGATCGACGGCCGCTACGGCGTGGGCGCCGAGAGCCTCGAAACCGGTTTGTACGAGGAAGGCGGCATCCCGTGGGACGAGATTGCCTTTCCGAGCATAACCTTTGCACTGCGATGTTATTTCGAGGATCGGCACGCCGCGCTCGAAACGCTACATTGCAACGATATCGAGCGGCCGCTGCAGCGCTGAGCTGGAGCTTTAAGCGCCCGAGCAGCTTTGGCACAATAGACGACCCCCCAAGGGCAGCATCGGCCCGGAGCACCAATGACCTTCGTCGTGACGGAAAACTGTATCAAGTGCAAGTACATGGACTGCGTGGAGGTCTGCCCGGTCGATTGTTTTCGGGAAGGGCCGAATTTCCTGGTCATCGATCCGGATGAGTGCATCGATTGCACGCTGTGCGAGCCGGAGTGCCCGGTAGAGGCGATTTTCTCGGAGGAGGAGCTGCCGGCGGGGCAGGAGTCGTTCAAGCCGCTCAACGCCGAGCTCGCCAAGCAATGGCCCGCGATCACGGAGAAAGGGCCTGCGCCGCCGGATGCCAAGGAGTGGGAAGGCAAGGCGGGCAAGCTCAAATTGCTCGAGCGCTGAAGTCCCGTCGTTGGAGCGTCGCCTCGCGACGCCATTTGCCGTGCCCTACTGCGGCGAGCTCTGTGGCGCGCTCTTCGATGCGCTCTTCGGCGCGTTCTGCTGGGCGAGCTCCTCGACCAGATCCTGCGGCGAGAGGTAACCGCCTACCATCGCCCCGTTTGAAGCCACGATTCCGGGCGTGCCCTCGAGTCCGATGGCCTTGCCGAGTGCGTACTCCCTGGCGACCGGCGTGACGCCACAGGGCTTGGCGTCGAGTGGCTCTCCGAGCTTGGCGCGGGTCAGAGCGGCCTTGCGATCGGAGGAGCACCAGATCTGCTCGGCCTTGTGCCACGAGGGAGTGTTCGGGCCGGTGCGCGGGTAGAACACGTAGCGCACGCGCACGCCGAGCCGGTTGTAATCGGCGATCTGGCGATGCAGCTCACGGCAATAGGGGCAGTCGACGTCGGTGAACACGGTGACCGTGTACTTCGGCTGCGGCGGGGAAAAGATCACCATCTGCGACTCGGGAATGGAGTCGATGAGTTTCTGGCGCAGCACGCGCCGGTGCGCCTCGGTCAGGTTGTCGTGGCTCGCGACACTGTAAAGATCGCCCGTGAAGACATACTTGCCGTCGCCGGACATGTAGACGATGTCGGCGCCGCGGCGCACTTCGAATACGCCGGCCACCGGTGTGGGTTGAATGTCCTCTTTCTTGACCCCGGGAATGCTGGCCGCAGCCTCGTCGGCATTCGCGACCAGCGAGGGATCGGCGGCCAGGGCGCGCGAAACGTTCTGCGCGTCGTCCGACCAGGCGAGTGGCGCCGTCACGCCGACGATCGCCATCGCGGCGAGCAGCGCCCCCACGCTCGAATGACCACACCGCATCATGTATGAATCATACCACACCGGCTGCCCGGCCCGCACGGGGGCATCGGGCACTCAGCCGCGCGGATGATGGCTGGAATGCAGCTCTTTCATGCGCTCGCGCGCCACGTGCGTGTAGATCTGCGTGGTGGACAGGTCGCTGTGTCCGAGCAGCATCTGCACCACGCGCAGATCGGCGCCGTGATTGAGCAGGTGAGTGGCGAACGCATGCCGCAGGGTATGCGGCGAGAGATCACGGTCGACGCTGGCCTTGCGCGCGTAGCGCTTGATGATGTGCCAGAAGGCCTGGCGAGTCATGCGGTCGCCGCGGCGCGTCGGGAACAGGAAATCGGTACTGCGATCGAGCAGGATGTCGGCCCGCGCGCCGTCGATGAAAGCCTTGAGCCAGCGTACGGCTTCCTCGCCCAGCGGGATCAGCCGTTCGCGATTGCCCTTGCCGAGTACGCGTATGACTCCCTGATTCATGTTGACCTGACCGAGCTTGAGGTGCACGAGTTCCGACACACGCAGGCCGGTCGCATACAGCACCTCGAGCATGGTGCGATCGCGGTGGCCGAGCGGATCCGCCACGGCCGGGGCGCCCAGCAGCGCCTCGACCTCCGCCTCGCTCAGCGAACGGGGCAGCGAGCGGCCGATCTTGGGCATCGCGATCTGCGCGGTTGGATCCTCGGCTATCAGAGCCTCGCGGATCAGATAGCGAAAGAAGCGGCGAAACGAGGACAGCTGGCGCGCGGTGGAACGGGGCCTGGCGCCGCCGTGCACGCGTGCGGCGATGAAGTCCATGAGGTCAGCGCGCCCGGTCTTGGGCAGCGTGACGTCGCGGCCGGCGAGCCAGCGCGACAGCGCGACGAGGTCGGCTCGATATGCCGCCAGCGTATTGGAGGACAGGCCGCGCTCCATCCATACCGCGTCGAGAAAGCGCGTGATGAATGGATCGACCGGATCCTTGATGGCGCTCGCGACTGTCACTGTGGCCTGGCTGGTCAATGCGATATCCTGCGATTCGGGGCATGTCTGGCCGCGGCAGTATGCTGAGCTTGGCGAGCGCTTCGATGTGATGATCCTCACAGGCGCGCCGGACCGTTAACATAAAGAGAACTGCATCACATCCAAAGAGCCCCAGCCAGTGGCAGACACCGGGCAAAGCGCCGCCAGTGCGCGGCCGTCACTGTTCGAGGGCGCACTGCGCCTGGCGTATGGAATCTACGCCTGGTCGCTCCTGGCGCTGTTCGCTCTCGTCGCACTGCCGGTGCTGCTGCTCACGCCCTCACTCGCGCGGCGCCGCGCCCTGGTGCACACACTGGCCGGCGGCGTGCTTCGGCTCGCCGGCATGCGCATGCAGGTGCGTGGCCTGCAGCGGCTCGAGGCGCCGTGCGTGGCGGTGGCCAATCATGCCAGCTACCTCGACGGCGTCGTTCTTGCCGCCGCACTGCCGCCTCACTTCAGTTTTGTGATCAAGCGCGAGATGGCCTCGGTGCCGCTGGCCGGCACGCTCCTGCGGCGCATCGGCGCCGAGTTCGTCGAGCGCCGCGATCGGCACGGCGGCGCCCGCGACGCGCGCCGGCTGCTGCGCACTGCTGCCGGCGGCCAGGCGCTGGCGTTCTTTCCCGAGGGCACCTTCAGCGCCGAGGTCGGCCTGCTGCAATTCCACATCGGCGCATTTGCGGCCGCCGCGCGCGCCGGACTGGCCGTCGTTCCGGTGGTGATTCGCGGCACGCGCGCGTGCCTGCCGCCCGACCACCTGCTGCCGCACCCCGGCCCCATCGGGGTCGAGGTGCTGGCGCCGCTGCCGGCGGGCGATCCGGCGGCACTGCGCGATGGCGCGCGCGCCGCGCTGCTCGCAGCGCTCGGTGAGCCCGATCTCGCAGCCCGCGCGAGCGCCGCCGATCACGCACCGAAGCCCGCCACGTGAGCGGTGGCGTGCTGCACGAGCGCTACGCGCAAGCGCTGGGCGCGCGCGGTTATCAGGCCGATGCGGCCCAGCTCGCCGCGCTCGGGCAGCTCGAGGCGCTGCGTGCGCACCTGCTCGAGCCCCGCGCCGGCGCCTGGCGGCGGCTCGGGGGCGCGTGGCGGCGCCTGACCGGCCGCACCCGGCCGCGCGGGCTCGCGGCGCAGCGGCTGCTCGCGGCATCCGCGGCGTCCGCGGCGTCCGCAATGCCAGCAGCGCCAGCAGCGTTGGCCGCCGGCGGAGTGTATCTGTACGGCGCCGTGGGTCGAGGCAAGACCATGCTGCTGGATCTGTTCCACGAGGCCCTGCCGCCGGGGCTCGGCCAGCGCACTCATTTCCATCATTTCATGCGCGATGTACACGCGCGGCTCACGCACCTGCGAGCGCGGCGCGCGCCGCTCGAAGCGCTGGCGCGCGCACTCGCGAGGCACACGCGCGTGCTGTGCCTGGACGAGCTGTTCGTGAGCGACATCGCGGATGCCATGATCCTCGGCGCCTTGTTCGAGGCGCTGCTGCGCGCAGACGTAGCGCTCGTGATCACCTCCAATCTTGCGCCAAGTGAGCTCTATGGCGGGGGCCTGCAGCGCAGCCGCTTCCTGCCTACGATCGAGTTGCTCGTGAGCCGCCTCGCGCAGTGCAGGCTCGACGGTGCGGTGGATTACCGGTTGCGCCAGCTCCAGCGGCTGCCCATCTATCTCGACAGCCGCGAGGCCGGCAGCAGCGCGCAGCTCGAGCGCCTGTTCGGCGAGCTCGCCGGCGGCAGCGGCGAGCGCAATCCGGCGCTGCGGCTTCTCGGCCGGACGGTGCGCGCCCTGCGCTGCCGGGCGGACGTGGTGTGGTTCGATTTCGCCACGCTGTGCGATGGCGCGCGCAGCCAGAACGACTACGCCGATCTGGCTCAGGAATTTCGTACGGTAATGCTCAGCGGCGTGCCGCTGTTCGGCGCACCGGAGCAGGATGACGCCGCCCGCCGTTTCATCGCGCTGGTGGATGAGTTCTACGACCAGGGCACCAAGCTCGTGCTGTCAGCCGCCGCCGCGCCCCCCGGGCTCTACCCCTGCGGTCGCCTGCACGCCGAGTTTGCGCGCACCGCGAGCCGGCTGGTCGAAATGCAGGCGCCCGCCTACCTGGCCCGGTCGCGCCGCTCCTGAGCCGCGCGGTCACCAGGGCCACGATGACCACCATGGGCGCCGCGGCAGCTACGCCGGAGCAGTTAATGTTACGAAGCCAACCGTTCGACGATAAAATAATGCCGTGAATGCCAATTCGTCATCTGCTCGAGCGCGCCTGCGGCAGCGGGCCGCCGATATCGATGCGACAGTGCGGCGCATCGCGGCGCGGCTCGGCGAGGTCCCGGTCACGGAAACCGTGGTGCTGCGCCTGATGGTGCTGCTCGGCGGGGAGATCTCCGCCCTGCTCGAGCAGGCCCTGCAACCACACGATCTGAACGAGACCGACTTTCGTACGCTGATGGTGCTGTTCTCGCAACCGGACGGGGTCGCGCATCCGAGCCAGCTCTGCGCATCGGTCGCGCAGAGTCCGGCCAACATGACGCGCGTGGCCGACAGCCTCAGCGAGCGCGGGCTGATCACGCGCGTGGCCAGCGAGCAGGACCGGCGCCGCACCATCCTGCGCATCACCCCTGCCGGCGAGGCGCTGGTCCGCGCATTGCTGCCGAAGACCGCCGCGCGCACGCGGGCGATGTTCGAGCCGCTGCCGGCGGCCGCGCGCGCGCAGCTGCTCGAGCAGTTGCGCGCCCTGATCTCGCAGTTGGACGATGCCGCCGACCTCAACCTGGCGGGAAGTCGCGTGTGAGCCGGCCCGGCAGCGCGCTCGGGGTGTGCCATTGCGCCACGCGTTCAATGCTACGATTCCAACCATGAGCGGAGATGCAGTAGTCGCGCGCTTCGAGATCCCCTATCGCGGCTGCCTGGCGCGCGACGGCGCGCTCTGCGGACCGTTGCCGGCCTTCGCCGCGGACGTCGAGCTGCTGCAGCGGCTCTACCGCGTGATGGTGCGGGCGCGCGTGTTCGATGCCAAGGCCGTCAATCTGCAGCGCACCGGCAAGCTCGGCACGTATCCATCCTGCCTCGGCCACGAGGCCACGCACGTCGGAGCCGGCTCGGCGATGCGCCCGGAGGACGTGCTGTTCACGGTCTACCGTGAGGTGGGGAGCAAGTTCTGGCGCGGCGTGGACATGTACGACATCCTGCTCTACTGGGGTGGCGACGAGCGGGGCACGCTGTACGTGCGGGCGCCACAGGATTTTCCGTTCTGCGTTCCCATCGGCTCGCAGATGCCGCAAGCGGCCGGGGCCGCGCTCGCGTTTCAGATCCGCGGCGAAGCGCGCTGTGCACTGGTGTTCGTCGGCGACGGCGGGACCTCGCAGGGAGCGTTCTACGAGGCGCTGAATCTCGCCGGCGCCAAGAAGCTGCCGCTGGTATGCGTGATCGTCAACAACCGCTGGGCGATCTCGGTGCCGGTGAGTGCGCAGACCGCGGCGCAGACGCTGGCGCAGAAGGCCATCGCGGCCGGCATCCCGGGACTGCAGGTCGACGGCAACGACGTACTGATCGTGCGCGAGACCGTGGCCGAAGCGCTCGAGCGGGCGCGCAGCGGCGGCGGTCCGACCGTGATCGAGGCGCTGACCTACCGCCTCAGCGACCACACCACCTCCGATGATGCCACGCGTTATCGCAGTGCCGAGGAAGTGGAGGCGGCGCGGCGCCTCGAGCCGCTCGCCCGCATGCGAACGTTCCTCGAGGCACGCGGCCTGTGGAATGAGGCGGCCGAGCAGGATCTGCGCCGCGAGTGCAGCGAAGCAGTGGACGCCGCCGTCAAGCAGTACCTGGCGACACCCAAGCAATCGAGCGATGCCATGTTCGACTATCTCTACGCGAGGCTCCCGCCGGCGCTGCGTGCGCAGCGCGAGGACGCGCGCCGCTTTACGGCGCCCCGGTCCCAGTAAAGCAACAAGGACAGGCCCGATGGCGAAGATGACGATGGTCGAGGCCATCAACATGGCGCACGCCTGGGAGATGGCACAGGATCCGTCGGTGGTGGTGCTGGGGGAGGATGTGGGCACCAACGGCGGGGTGTTTCGCGCCACCGCCGGACTGCAGCAGCGTTTCGGCAAGATGCGGGTGCAGGACACGCCGCTCGCCGAGGGACTCATTGCCGGCGCCGCGATCGGTATGGCCGCGCAAGGCCTCAGGCCCGTGGCGGAAATACAGTTCATGGGATTCATCTACCCGGCGCTGGATCAGATCGCGAGCCATATGGCGCGGCTGCGCAATCGCACGCGCGGTCGCCTGAGCTGCCCGCTGGTCGTGCGCATGCCGCACGGCGGCGGCATTCACGCGCCCGAGCACCACTCCGAGAGTCTGGAGGCGGTGCTGTGCCACCACGCCGGGCTCAGGGTGGTGTGCCCCTCCTCGCCCGCGCGCGCCTATGGGCTGCTGCTCGCGGCGATCCGCGATCCCGATCCGGTCATCTTCCTCGAGCCGGTTCGCCTGTACCGCTTTGCCAGGCAGGACGTGGCCGACGACGGGCAGGCGCTGCCCATCGGCAATTGCTTCGTGCTGCGCGAGGGCAGCGACCTGACGGTGGTCACCTGGGGCGCGATGACGGTGGACAGCCTCAAGGCTGCGGGACAGATGGCCGCCGAAGGGGTGAGCTGCGAGGTCATCGATGTCGGCACCCTGTCCCCGATCGACTTCGAGACCATACTCGATTCGGTGGTCAAGACCGGACGGCTGCTGATCGTGCACGAGGCGCCGCGGAACGTGGGCCTCGGCGCCGAGATCGCCGCCACGGTGGCCGAACAGGCGCTGTACGATCTGCAGGCGCCCATCAGGCGCGTGACCGGTTACGACACCATCATGCCGCTCTACCGACTCGAGTACGACTATATCCCCGGTGTTGCTCGCATCATGGACGGCATCCGGGCCACGGTGGCGGATTGATCGGGCGGCGGGCTCGCGCACGAGGCAGGCAGTCATGACGGTTTTCAAATTGCCCGATCTCGGTGAGGGCTTGTCGGAAGCCGAAGTACTGCAATGGCACGTCCGGGTCGGCGACCGCATTGAGGTCGATGCGCCCATGCTGTCGGTGGAGACGGCCAAGGCCGTGGTCGAGGTGCCCTCGCCTGTCAGCGGCACCATCACGGCACTGCATGCCAAACCCGGCGACCGCATCGAGATCGGAGCGCCGCTGATCGAGTTCGCGCTCGATGGGCCACCGGCGGATCCGGCACCGGATTCGGGCACGGTCGTCGGTCACATGCCGGCGTTCTCCGAGGATCAGGCCGGCAGTACGACGCTCGAGGCGGCCGCGGCCGTCACCGCGCCCCGGGCGCGGGCCGTGCCCGCGGCGCGCGCGCTCGCGCGCGCACTCGGCATTGACCTCGGCGCGCTGGTGGGCTCCGGCCGCGGCGGCCTCATCACCGTCGAGGACCTCATGGCGGTCGCCGTGCCCGGGCAGCGGCGCGCCGAAGCATCGCCGGCGGCCGCCCTGAGCCCGCCGGACGGCTCGGGCGCCGAGATCCAGCCGCTGCGCAGCCTGCGCCGGACCATGGCTCAGAGCATGAGCGCCTCGCGCGCCGGCGTTGCCGCCTGCACGGTGTTCGACGACGCCGATCTCCATCGCTGGAGCGGCGGGGACTATAGCGTGCGAGTGCTGCGGGCGATCGCCGTGGCGGCGCGCGTCGAGCCGGGACTCAATGCCTGGTACGACGCGGTGTCGCAAAACCGTCTGTTGTTCCCGCACGTTGACGTCGGTCTGGCAGTAGATACCCCGGACGGGCTGCTGGTGCCGGTACTGCGCCACATCGAGCAGCTCGCGCCCGCGCAGCTGCGCGCCGAGCTCGATCGGCTCAAGCGCGCCGCGCGCGAGCGCACCGTCAAGGCCGAGGAGCTGCGCCATTTCACCTTCATGCTGTCCAACTTCGGCACCCTGGCCGGCCGCTACGCGACGCCGGTGGTAGTGCTGCCAGCGGTCGCAATCCTCGGTACCGGGCGCGTGCGCCAGGACGTGCTCGCGATCGAGGGCCGGGTCGAGATCCACGCGCGCATGCCCCTGTCGCTGACCTTCGACCACCGCGTCGTCACCGGCGGCGAGGCGGTGCGCTTCCTCGGTGCCGTGATCGCCGATCTCGAGCGGCACGAATGAGCGCGGGCCGCTCGCTGGCGGCCGCGCTGCTGCGCGCCTGGCAGGGATCGGTCCCCAAGGAAGAATGGCGCCTCCTCGATCGTGCCGCGCTGCGCGCAGCGTGCGCCTCGCAGTTTGAATTCGGACGCCGCCGGCGCCGCAATCAGACGCTGCTGCGCGTGCTGTGCGCGCCACCGGCCGGCAGGCCACGCGCGCGGCCCGGCGCCGGGGTTACACCCGCACCTGCTTACTCGGTGGTCCAGCTGATCACCGATGACATGCCATTCCTGGTCGACACGCTGAGCATGACGCTGGCGCAGGCGGGCATCGGCGCACACACCATCATTCACCCCATCCTGCGCGTGCAGCGCGATGCCGCCGGCCGTATCCGCGCGCTCGATCAGGATTTGCAGGCCGAGGGTGGACGGCACGAGTCGTGGCAGTTCCTGCACATCGACCGGCTGGGGGATGAGGCCGAATGCGCCCAGCTCGAGCACCGGCTGAGCGCCGCGCTGGCCGACGTCCGGCGTGCCTGCCGCGATTGGATGCGCATGCGTAATGAAGTGCTGCGGTTGTGCGCGGACATCAGCCGCCATCCGCCGCCGGTGCCGGCGGATGTGATCGCCGAGAGCCGCGCCCTGCTGCAGTACATGGAGAGCCATCACTTCACGTTCCTGGGGTATCGCGAGAATGCGCTGTACCGGCGCGGGGGGCGGCTGGAGCTGCGGCCCGTGCCGGGCACGGGCCTCGGGTTGCTGCGGCGCCGCCGCCGCCATGCCCGCGACAGCGCTGTGGCCGCGGCCAACATCCAACGCGCACTGCGCTCCCGGGATCTGCTGGTCATCACCAAGGCCAACCTGCGTTCGACCGTGCATCGCAGCGCCTACCTCGACTATGTCGGGGTCAAACGCTTCGATGCACGCGGCCGTCCCATCGGCGAAGCGCGCATCCTCGGCTTGTGGAATTCGAGCGCCTATCGCGCCGATCCACGCCAGGTGCCCTGGCTGCGCCACAAGCTCAAGCGTGTCATAGAGCATTTCCCGTTCGCACCCGCCAGTCACGACGGCAAGCGTCTGCTGCAGATCCTGCAGCGACTGCCGCGCGATGAGCTGTTCCAGGCGAGCGTGCCGGACCTGATCCGCTGTGCGCGCGATGTGCTGGTGCTGCAGGAGCGCGCGCGCGTGCGCCTGATCCTGCGGCGCGATGAGTTCCGGCGCTTCTGGTCGTGCCTGGTGTATCTGCCGCGTGAGCGCTGCGACGCCGCTGCGCAGGCGCGCATCGAGAGTCTGCTGTGCAGCGCCCTCCACGGTACGGGGCTCGATGCCAGCCTCGCGATCGGCGATGAGCCGCTGGCACAGCTTCACGTCCTGGTGCGGGTCGATCCGGAGCGTCACCCGCGCCTGCACATCGAGCGCCTGGAGCGCGACATCGCCGCGGCCGTGGTGTCCTGGCGCGATCGCCTGCGCTCGGCGCTGCAGCACCGATTCGACGATGCGCGCGCGCGCGCGCTCGAGCGGCGCTACCAGCCGGCCTTTCCCGCCTCCTACCGGCAGGACGTCGATGCCGAACAGGCGGTCGATGACATCCTCGATATCGAGGGCATCGAGGGCGCGCCGGAACTGATGCAATTGCGGCTCTATCGCCCGCCGCAACAGGCCGCCCATCGCGTACACCTGGCCATCATCCGCCGCGGCGATGCGCTACCGGTTTCCGATGTGCTGCCGACCTTCGAGCACTTCGGCCTGAAGGTGATCGAAGAGCGCCCGTACCGGCTGGACTTCGCCGACCGCGGCGTCGTCTGGATCCAGGACTTCGAGCTCGAGCACCATGCCATGCAGCGCTTCGTGCTCGCGCGCGTGGCCGGCGCGGTGACGGCCGCATTCCGCGCCGTGCGCGCCGGCGAGCTCGACGACGACGGATTCAACCGCCTGCTCATCGCCGCCGAGCTCGACCTGCGCCAAGTCACGGTGCTGCGTGCCTGCTGTCGCTATCTGCTGCAGACGGGTATCCCCTTCAGCCAGAGTTACATGGAGCGGGTGCTCGCCGCGCACGCGCGCACGGCACGCACCCTGTGCCTGCTGTTCGAGCAGCGTCTGGCCCCCGCCGCGTCTCGCTCGGCGCCGCAGCGCGCTGCGCTGCTCGAGCAGCGCATTCGCCGCGCCATCGAGGCGGTAGCAAGCCCGGACGAGGACCGGATTCTGCGCGCCTTTCTGGCCGTGATCCGCGCCACGCTGCGCACCAATTATTTCCGGCGCGACGCTGCCGGGGCGCCGCGCCCGTGGTTGTCGCTCAAGCTCGACCCCGGCCAGATACCGGGTCTGCCGCAGCCACGGCCGGCCTATGAGATCTTCGTGCACAGTCCGCGGGTCGAAGGCCTGCACCTGCGCAAAGGCGCCATCGCCCGCGGCGGCATCCGCTGGTCCGAGCGGCCGGAGGACTTCCGCACCGAGATACTCGGTCTCATGAAGGCCCAGCACGTTAAGAACACCGTCATTGTGCCAGTCGGAGCCAAAGGTGGCTTCGTGGCGCGCCGCCTGGCGTCGCGCACGCCGCGCGAGCGAGCACAGCGCGAGATCATCGAATGCTACGGCGGCTTCATCCGCGGCCTGCTCGATCTCACCGACAACATCGTCGAGGGCCGCATCGTGCCGCCCAGCCAGGTACGCCGGCTCGACGGCGACGACCCGTATCTGGTGGTGGCGGCGGACAAGGGCACCGCCTCCTTCTCCGACATCGCCAATGCGATCGCGGGCGAATACGGCTTATGGCTCGGCGACGCCTTCGCCTCGGGCGGGTCGGCCGGCTACGACCACAAACGCATGGGCATCACGGCGCGCGGCGCCTGGGAGTGCGTCAAGCGGCACTTCCGCGAGCTCGGACGCGACATCCAGCACGCACCGTTCACGGTTGCGGGCATCGGCGACATGTCCGGCGACGTGTTCGGCAACGCCATGCTGCTGTCGCCGCAGATCCGGTTGCTGGCCGCATTCAATCATCAGCACATTTTCCTCGATCCGGATCCGGACGCCGTGCGCAGCCTGCGCGAACGCCTGCGCCTGTTCAGGCTGCCGCGCTCGGGGTGGAACGATTACGACCGGCGCCTGATCTCGAACGGGGGCGGGGTGTTCGAGCGCGGCGCCAAGAGCATCCCGCTGTCGCGCGAAGCGCGGCTGATGCTCGACCTGCCGCAAGCGCGCGCCGGCGCCGGCGAGATCATCCGCGCCATTCTCTGCATGCGCGTCGACCTGCTGTGGAACGGCGGCATCGGCACGTACGTCAAGGCCGCCGGCGAGCGGCACGGCGAAGTAGGCGATCGCGGCAACGACGCACTGCGCGTGGATGGCGCGCAGGTGCGCGCGCACGTGGTGGGCGAGGGCGGCAATCTCGGCTTCTCACAACGCGGACGCATCGAGTATGCCGCCCGCGGCGGACGCATCAATGCCGATTTCATCGACAATTCGGCCGGCGTCAACACCTCCGACGTCGAGGTCAATCTCAAGATCCTGCTCGATGCTCCGGACACCGGCAGGCCGATCGCGCGCAGCCGCCGCAACCGCCTGCTGGCCGGCGCCACCGCCGAGGTGGCGGAGCTGGTGCTGCGTAACAATTACCTGCAGGGCCAGGCGATCAGTCTGATGGAACGGCGCGCGGTTGAGGACCTCGGCGAGCATCAGCAGCTCCTGCGCTGGCTCGAGCGCCACGGCGAGCTCGACCGCGCGGTGGAGTTTCTGCCCGACGAGGAGGAGATAGAGCAGCGCCGCCGCGAAGGCCGGGGCCTGACGCGCCCCGAACTGGCACTGCTGCTCAGCTATGGCAAGATCGCACTCAATCATGCGCTCTCGGACGGCGACAGCGCGGACGATCCCTACCTGGCGCGCGAGCTCGAGCGCTACTTTCCGCGGGCCTTTCGCCGGCGGTTCGCCGATCGCATCGAGCGACATCGCTTGCGCCGGCAGATCATCATCACCGCCACCACCAACAGCATCGTCAACCGCATCGGTCCGTCGCTGCTGATGCAATGCGCGCAGAACGGCGATGTCGACGCCGCGGCCGTCGCGCGCGCCTATACCATCGCGCGCGACGGCGGCGATCTGCGTCACCTGTGGAGCGAGATCGAGGCGCTCGACGGCCGCATCAGGGCGTCTGATCAGTACCAGGCGCTGCTCGCGACCAGCGCTTATCTGCGCCACTTGACCGTGTGGCTGCTGCGTCATCGGCGCGAGCATGCCGAGGTGGGGGCGGCGGTGACGCGACTGCAGCCGCTGCTGCGCCAAGTGGCCCAGGTGACTCCGTCGTCGCTCGATGGTCTGGATCGATCGCGCTATCTCGAGCGCTGCGCCGGTTACGCCACCGTGGGCATGCCGACGCGCCTTGCCGAGGCCCTGGCCACGCTCGAGCCGCTGCGCGTGGCTCCGGACCTTGTGCAGCTCATGCGCGACTCGGGCGCGAGCGCCCGGGCCGTCACGCATACGCACTTCGGCCTCGGCGCCCGGCTGGGCCTGGACTGGCTGCACGCGGCCGTCGATGCGCTGCCGGCAAGCGGCAACTGGGCCGGCGCGGCACGCGAGCGCCTTCAGGACCTCGCCCGGAGCGCGCATCTGCGCCTCACCGCCGCCGCACTGCGCACGCTCCCGAGCCAGAACCGTCCTCGCGGCGGCCGCAGCGGAGCGGCGCGCGCGGCGCTCGAGCGCTGGGAGCAGTTGCTGCGCGATCTCAGAGCCCTGCCCGCGCCGGATCTGGCCGCCCTGACGGTAGCGGTCGAGGCACTCGGATCGCTGGCCGCTGCCGGCGGCGCATCCGCTGCGCCGGCTCTGCTATAAATCGCCTGCAACTGACCAACCTGGAGCGAGCCGTGGCGGGAAAACTGGTGATGGTGCGGCATGGACAGAGTCTCTGGAATCTCGAGAACCTGTTCACCGGCTGGACCGACGTGGATCTCACGCCGCAAGGCTGCGAGGAGGCGCGCCAGGCCGGCCGCGAGCTCAAGCGCGAGGCACTGGTGCCGGATGTGGTCTTCACCTCCGTGCTCAAGCGCGCGATCCGGACCATGTGGCTCATGCTCGATGAGCTCGACCTGATGTGGCTGCCGGTGGAGCGGCACTGGCGCCTCAACGAGCGCCACTACGGTGCGTTGCAGGGACTGAACAAGGCGCAGACAGTGGAGCGACACGGTGAGGCGCAGGTGCAGATCTGGCGGCGCAGCTACGACATACCGCCGCCGCCGCTGGAGGCGGGCGATGCGCGCCATCCGCGCTTCGATCCGCGTTACCGCGACGTCGCGGCGGCCGACCTGCCCGCCACCGAATCACTCAAGGACACGCTCGCGCGCGTGCTTCCCTGCTGGGAACAACGCGTGGCGCCGGAGCTGCGGCGCAGTCGCACGGTGTTGCTGGTGGCGCACGGCAACAGCTTGCGGGCGCTGGTGAAGATGCTCGACGGCCTGTCCGAGCAGGCCATCGTCGAGCTGAACATTCCCACGGGTGTGCCGCTGCTGTACGAACTCGACGACGCCCTGAAGCCGCGCGCCAGCCGTTACCTCGGCAATCCCGAGGCGATCCGCGCCGCGGCGGAAGCCGTCAAACACCAGGCACGGAAGGTGCGCTGATCGGGAGCCGGCGGGGCTGCGGCCAGCCGCGAGCCGGGCCGCGAGCCGGGCCGCGAGCCGGCCGTTCACTGGCGCGACGGATCGGTCATCCAGCCGTCGTAGTGTCCGCCGAGCTGCTCGGCGAGCACGCCGAAACGCTTCGAATACTCCTGCATCTCGGATACCGACACGCGTATGGGCTTGCGCGCGTGGAGTGAAAAGCCGCTTGCCCCCTCCCCACCCATCAGGCGCATGTCGATGCTGAAGCCCTCGGCCTCGAGCTGCCCGCGCAGCGTCGCGCCTGCGGCCTCGTCGGGCAGATTGAAGAAGAAATCGACCTCGTAGGGCGTGAACGAGTTGCCACCGGCAGCGCGCAGGTTCTGCACCAGTCGCGCATCCCAGTCCTGCTGCACCTGCCCGCGGTTGCGCCGCACGGTCATGATGACGCGCACCACCGCCAGCACGGCGGCGGCAATCAGTAGCAGGTAGGTCCAGTGCATGGCAGCGCTCGCGCCGGCCGGGCGCTACTCTTCCGGCGCGATAGCAACCTTGAGGCCCGATAGCGCATCGTTGAGCACGATCTGGCAGGACAGGCGCGAATTCTCCTGCCGGCTGATCAGATCGCCGAGCATGTCGCCCTCGTCGGACATGGGCGCCGGCAGCTTCGGCAACCACTCCGGATCGACGTAGACGTGGCAGGTCGCGCACGAGCACATGCCACCGCAGATCGCGGCAACACCCTCGTCCATGTCGCGCAGCGGCTCCATCAGCGTCGCACCGCTGGGCGCCTCGAGGACTCGTTCCACCTTGTCGCGATCGACCACTCGCACCGTCGGCATGACCACTCCTGGCATTCTGGGCGCGCTAGTTTGCCGGCCCCACCGGCGGGATGCCAGCCCCCGCTGCGTGTGGCAGTCCCGGCGGCGCGGCCGCAGCTTCGCCCCGTGCCAGATGCCACAGCCAGGCCAGCGCCTCATGGATATACACCCGCGCTGCCAGCTCGCCGCGCGCGGCCGCGCCCACGCCGGCGGCCCCGGCCAGCTCGGCGCCGTACCGCCGTGCCGCCGGGTAATAGGCCAGCACACAGGCCACGTCCATGAGTGGATCACTGCGCTGCGCATATTCCCAATCGAGCAGCCAGAGTTGCCGGCCCTCGAGCAGGTTATTGTGGGCCAGATCCCCGTGCACGATACACGCCGCGGACGCGCTCTCGCGCAGCGCCTCGCAACAGCGCTGCAGGTACTCGAGTGGCGCGAGCAGCTGCTGCGGGCTCAAGCCCGCCGGCATCGCCTGGTGGATCCGCTCGACGTAGTGCTGCGCCACCGACCAGGGGTCGAACGGCGTCACCGCCGGCGGCGCCAGTCCGTGCAGCGCGTATAGCCGCTCGCCCAGGCGCTGCAGAGCCGCCACATCCTCGTACTCCTGCTCGCGCCACAGCAGGCCGTCCTGGAACTCGGTGATCAGCAGCCCGTGCGAAGACGGATCGGCAACTACGATCGCCGGGGCGATGCCGGCCGCCGCCGCGGCGCGATGCAGCTCGAGCTCGCGCGCACGGTCCACGCCCGGCCGCCGCCAGGCGGCGCCGTCGATGCGCACGACGAAGCGGCCGCAACGGCTATCCACACGAAACACCTCGTTGACGCTGCCGCCGGGAAGGCGTGCGAGCGCGATCGCCGGCGCGCCGCGCTCCAGTCCCGGTACGCGCGCCAGCGCCCAGTCCGGCGGCGCGCTCAGACGGCCTGCAGGCGATATTTTTGCAGCCATTCGCGAAACCCGAATACCGCGATCAGCATGTAGGTCAGGAACAGCAGCGTGGTGAAGGGATAGCCCTGCGCCGCGAACAGGTACGCCATGACGCAATCGGCGCCGATCCAGTACAGCCAGTTCTCCAGCTTCAGGCGCGCCACCAGCCAGGTGGCGAACAGGCTGGTCCAGGTCGTCATGGAATCCAGATACGGCCACGCCGCATGCGTCTCGCGATGCAGCCACTGCGCCGTGAGCACGCTCAGCAGTACGATGGCCAGCAGCGCCAGCGCGTGATTGCGCGCCGGCCAGCGGCCGATACCTCCGGCCTGCTGCTGCTCGGCGCGAGTCCAGTTGCGCCAGCCATAGACGCTCATGAGGACGTAGTAGCCCTGCAGCAGCGACTGCATGGGCAGGTGCGCGCGTGCGGCCAGGTACACATAGATAATGGAGCTGCCCGCTCCCGCCACCCAGCCGAGGCGGTTGCGCTTGAGGATCAGCAGCACGTAGATCACGCCGAGCACGACCGCCAGGCCCTCGAGCGCGCTGGTGGCACGCAGCTCGCGCAGCAGCGCGTCGATCACGGGGCCAATGGGCCGAGGATCTTCAATACGAATACCGCCTTGTCGTTGGTCTCGAAGCTCGCGCGCAGTTCGCGTGCGAGCCGCTGCATTACCGCATCGTAGTCACCGAAGATCTGCGTGCTCATGCTGTTGGTCACCACGCGCAGGCGGCCGTCGGTATTGAGGCGGTCGATGAAGTCCTGGATGGGTGCCAGGTACTGCTGATGCAGCGGATAGAGGCTGATCTCGACACCGATGTCCATCGTCTGCTCCCACCAGGCTGAGGCCGGTGAGCATTCTAGACGAGGCCGCGGGGCTTCGCGCGCAGCCTTGCGCGACCTTCGCCCACCGGTCGCGCGCGGCGCTTGCAAAGCGTGCGCGCTTGCTCGATAGTTCGTCGCGCAAACCTTGGGGTGGTCCGCGAATTCTGGACCTGAGATGCCGGCGAGCCGGCGAACCCGTTGAACCTGATCCGGTTAGTACCGGCGTAGGGAGCAGGTGTGACAACTCGATACCGATTGCTCGGAGCCCTGACCCTCTGGAGTGTGCTGGCGGCACCCGGTTTCGCCGACGACGACGCGCTGGACGAAGTCGTGGTCACGGCGAGCCTGCGTCCCACCAGCGCAGCCAATACCGCGCAGAGCGTGACCGTGCTGGATGAGGACACGCTGCGCAGCGCGGGAATTCAGCATTTCGAGGATGTGCTCGGCCTGGTGCCGGACCTGAACTGGGCTGCCGGCACGTCCCGGCCGCGCTTCTTCCAGTTGCGTGGCATCGGCGAGGTCGAGCAGTACCAGGGCGCGCCGAACCCGTCGGTGGGTTTCCTGATCGACGACATCGATTTCTCGGGCGTCGGCATGCCGGCGACGCTGTTCGACACCAAGCAGATCGAGATACTTCGCGGTCCTCAGGGCACGACCTACGGCGCCAATGCGCTGGCCGGTCTGATCAGCGTACGCACCGCCGATCCGGGCACGGAGTTCGAGCTGCACAGTGAGGTCACCGGTGCGGACTACGACACGCGCGCTGCCGGCCTGGTGATCGGCGACGGCCTGTCCTCGGGCCGTGCCGGTTGGCGCCTGGTGGCGCAGCAGTACCTGAGCGACGGTTTTCGCCATGACGCCTTCTACGACATGAATACCACCAACGGCTACGACGAGGGCACGTTGCGCGGCAAGCTGCACTGGCAACCCACCGACGCGCTGCAGGCGGATCTGACCCTCATGCACGTGAACATCAACAATGGCTACGATGCCTG
The DNA here is from genome assembly GCA_036521395.1 of Steroidobacteraceae bacterium. Lineage (GTDB taxonomy): Bacteria > Pseudomonadota > Gammaproteobacteria > Steroidobacterales > Steroidobacteraceae > FEN-1191. The sequence continues at coordinate 61,674 of DATDHV010000180.1, forward strand.
GTCGATCGCCAATACCTACACCACCTACTCCAACCAGCCGGGGCGGGACGAGCAGCGCTCCAACGGCCTCGCGCTGCGCCTGGTTGACACCATCGAGGGCGTCGGCGAACTGCGCAGCGTCAGCAGCGCCGCGAGCTCCGGCATCCTCTACTCCTTCGACGGCGACTGGGGCAATGACGAACTGTGGGGGCCGTACGCGCCGTACGACTACTTCCAGCGCGATGACCGCGACCGGCGCACTTTCGCCGAGGATCTGCGGCTCACCGGCGACGCCTCGCGGGCGCTGTTCGGCGCCGTGCGCTGGCTCGCGGGCGTCTATGCCCTGCGGCTCACCGAGTCGGACCACCTGACCTATCAATACGACAACACCTACAATGGCCAGGGCAGCAGCCAGCTCGACAGCCGGTATGGGGCCACCAACCTTGCGCTCTACAGCTCGCTCGACGCCGATACCGGTCCGCGCTCGAGCATCTCGGCGGGTCTGCGTCTGGAGCGACGCATCGCCGACTACGCCGACAATGCCGATGCCGCGACACCGTTTCCGCGGCAGACCAACGACATGCTCGGCGGCAATCTGTCGTGGACGCGCAAGGTCGGGGATGGCATGCACCTGTATGCGACACTATCGCGCGGCTACAAGGGCGGCGGCTTCAACATCGGCTCACAGATACTCTCCGAGCAACGCAGCTTCGGGCCCGAATCGCTCTGGAACCTCGAGACCGGCCTGAAGTTCGCGCGCCCAGCAAGCCCGCTGCAGTTGCAGGTCGACCTGTTCTACATGCGCCGCCAGAACATGCAGGTATATCTGTCCGAGCAACTCCAGCCGAACAACCCGCTCGCGTACGTGTTCTTCACGCAGAATGCAGCCGACGGCGAGAATTTCGGCCTCGAGTCTCAGGGCAGCTACCGGTTGTCGGATCGCTGGCAGATCTCGGGCAGCGCGGCGCTGCTGCATACGCGCTATCTGGGCGTGGGCGGAGAGTTTGAAAGCCTCGACATCGACGGACGGGCGCAGCCCTTCGCCCCCGGCTACGAGGTCTCGGCGGCGGTCGAATACCGGCAACCCGGCGGCTGGTTCGCGCGCCTGGACTCGCACGCACTCGACAGCTTCTACTACTACACGAGCGATGCGCAGACCTCGCACTCCTATCACCTGGAGAATCTGCGCGTCGGCTACCGCCGCGGCGCGTGGACAGCGAGCGCCTGGGTACGCAATCTGTTCGGGATCCACTACGCCCAGCAGGGCTTCTACTTCGGGCTCATACCGCCGAATTTTCCCACGCAGTCGTTCCTGCAGCAGGGCGATCCGCGCCAGGTCGGCCTCACCATCGATTACGATCTGCCCCACCAGCAGCCATAGCGGAGCGGTCGTGAGTGCCAGGGTGCGCGCATTCCAGGTCGATGCTTTCACCTCGCAGCGCTTCTGCGGCAATCCCGCCGGCGTCGTGCTCGATGCTGACATCCTGTCCGAGCCTGACATGCGCGCTCTCGCCCGCGAGCTCGGCGGCGATACGGCGTTTCTGCTGCGCCCGGATGCGCCCGACCACGACCTGCGGGTGCGATTCTTCACCCCGCGCGGCGAGGCGCCGTTCATCGGCCACGCAACGCTGGCCGCACACGCCGTGCTGGCCTCGCTGCAGCTCGAACCGCGTCCGCGGCAGCGGCAGCAGTCCGGCCTGGTCGAGGTGGAGGTTCGTGCCGGCACGCCGGCGCGCATTGCCATCCGGCAACCGCCGCCGCAGCTTGCGAGGCCGCTCGAGCCCCGCGAACTCGCGGACGTGCTCGATGCCCTGGGGCTCGCCCGCACCGACCTCGACGCGCGCTGTCCGCCCATGATCGCCGGACGCACCGGCACGCGGCTGCTGCTCGGCGTGACCGGCGCGGTGCTGGCACGGGTTCAGGCCGACCTGGCGCGCCTGCGGACGCTGTCGGCGCAGATCGGCGCGCCCGGGTATTTTCTCTTCACGTTGCAGCCCGCGGTCTCCGGCGTGTACAGCGAGGCGCGCATGTTCTGCCCGGCGCTGGGCATTGATGAGGATCCGGTCAGCGGCAACGCACACGCGCTGCTCGGAACGTATCTGCTGCACCATGGACTGATTGCCTGTCCCGCCGCCGGCAACGCGCGCCCCGAGCGGATCGAGTTTACCGGTGGCCAGGGCCAGTACCTTGGCCGGCCCGGCCGTGTGACCGTGGTCCTGGAGCTGGAGCAGCGCGTGCTGCGCGCCGTGAGCATCATCGGCGAGGCCGTCGTGGTGTTCGCGACCACGCTCGATTTCTAGCCCGACGGCTGGGTCGATCGGCGGCTCGCGACTGGAAGATTTACAGGCTGGATCCCGCGTGGCCGTCTCCCTTAGCATGGGCTCATGGCCATGCTCGAGGATTGGGAGTTGCCTGAAGCCGTGCAGCCGCGGCAGGGGGATCTGCGGTTCGATCTGCAGGTCGTCTATCGCTCGGTCGTGCTGCTGCATACCGAGACCAGCGAGGATGCCTACACGGCATCGATCTTGGGCACCGATCGCCTGGGCCATGGTGTGGTGATTCGCGGCGGCGGTCGCAATCTAGTGCTCACGATCGGCTATCTGATCACCGAGGCCGAATCGATCTGGCTCACCGACCACGACGGCCGCGTGGTCGAGGCCTGTCCGCTGGCTTTCGATTCGGTCAGCGGCTTCGGGCTGGTGCAACCTCTGGGGACGCTCGACACGCCGGCGCTCGAGCGCGGCTCATCGAGCACGCTGGCGGTGGGAGATCGCGTCATCATCGTTGGGCACGGTGGGGCGCGCCATTCGCTCGAGGCGCGTCTGATCGCGCGCCGCGAATTCGCCGGCTACTGGGAGTATCTGCTCGAGGAGGCGCTGTTCACGGCCCCACCGCACCCGCAGTGGGGCGGCACCGCGCTGGTGGACGAGAACGGCTTGCTGCTGGGCATCGGCTCGCTGTTCGTGGAGGAATCCATGGCCCAGGAGCGCTTCGACGCCAACATGTTCGTGCCGGTGGAATTGCTCGCGCCGGTATTGGAGGAGATGATCGAGCTCGGCCATCCGCGCCGGCCGCCGCGGCCGTGGCTCGGGATCTACACCGCCGAGCAGTCCGACCACGTGATAGTCGCCGGGCTCACCCGCGACGGGCCGGCGCACCGCGCCGGATTGCGCCCGGGGGATCTGATCATGGAGGTTGCCGGCCAGCGCGTATTCTCGCTGCCGCAGTTCCTGCGCGGCGTATGGAGCAGCGGCGCCGCGGGCGCACAGGTGTCGCTGACGCTCGCTCGCGGCCGCGAATCGCTGCACGTCAACGTGCACTCGGCCAGCCGCGAGGATTTCCTCAAGCAGCCCCTCAAGCACTAGTCCGCTCAGGGGCCAGGTACGGCGGACTCCGGGCCGGCGAGCTCGCGCAGCTCGCGACGGTAGGTGCACATGCGGGCGCGGTAGTGGGCCGCACCGTGGCGGATCATCGCCAGATCCGCATCAGTCACCTCGCGCACGAGTTTTGCCGGCGCGCCCATCACCACGGAACCGTCGGGGATTTCCCGGTCCGGGGGCACCAACGAGCCGGCGGCAATGATGCAGTGCCGCCCGATGCAGGCTCGATCCAGCACGATCGCGCCGTTGCCGATCAGCGTTTCATCGCCGATGCGGCAGCTGTGCAGCAGCACCCTGTGCCCGATCGTCACCTCGCGCCCGATGAGGGCGGGCGCGCCGGCATCACAGTGAACGACGGTCGCGTCCTGGACGTTGCTGCCGGCCCCAATCTCGATGATCTCGTCGTCGGCCCGCAGCACGCAGTTGAACCAGACGCTGGCGCCGGCGCGCAATATCACCGAGCCGATCAGGCGGGCGCCCGGCGCCACGTAGAAATCATCGCCAGCGGTCTGCGGCCGCCGCTCACCCAGCGCATAGAGTCCGGCATGCATGACTTGACCAACCTCAGGAAAACCTATGCCCCGCCGACTGCGTCCGCGCGGTGCCGGCGCTGCGCCGCCAGCATGCACCACGCGGCCTGCAGCGTCACCAGCCCGCCCACCAGGAAGGGTGCGCCGGGGCCGAAGCACTGGAACACCGGTCCCGACACGAACGGCGCGATGACGCGCGCCAGCGAGCTGCCGAGCTGATAGGTGCCGAGCACAGCGCCGCGGTTGTGCGGCTGCGCCTCGTGCGAGGCCAGCGCGGAGCCGCTCGGGGTGTACGCGCCGGCTCCGAGGCCACACAACACCAGTCCCGGAAGCACGATCAGCAGGCTGTGCGAGGCAGCGACGGCGAGCATGCCGCACACCCAGCAGCCGATGCCCAGCCATGCCAGGCGGTATTCGCCCAGGCGCGGCACGAGCCGCCGCACCCCGGCGGTCTGCATGCCCACGGCGACGACGGCCAATGCCAGCAGCGCCAGTCCGACCGTCAGTGGGCCGACATGGTAACGATTCATCGCCCAGATCGCGAAGGTCGAATCCAGCGTCGATTGCGAGAAGGTCACGAGCAAGGCGCTGAAAGTCAACCAGCGCAGCACCGGCCGTTGACGCAGGAGCGCGAAGCGCGACGCGCGCGGCTGCAGCGCCGCGGCGCGTCGGTGCTCGGCGCTGCGGCTCTCGGGCAGCATGAACAGCACCAGCAGCACGGCCACGATGCAGAGACCGGCGGACACCAGCGCCGGGCGCAGGAAGCTCGCCGGGTGCACATGCTCTCCGGCCAGGGCCCCGCCGATGGCGGGCCCGAGCATGAAGCCGATGCCGATGGCCGCCGCCACGAGCCCGAGACTGCGCGCGCGCGTGGCGGTCGGGCTGATGTCCGAGGCATAGGCCATGGCGGTTGCGATGTTGCCGGCCATGAAGCCGGCCAGCGCGCGGGATACAAACAGCATCGGTACGCTGTGGGTTGCGGCCAACAACAGGTACGAGCCGCACGCGCCGAGCATGCTCGTGATCAGTATGGGGCGGCGGCCATAGCGGTCGCTCAGCGCGCCCCACAGCGGTGCGCCGGCGAGCTGGAACAGGGAATAAGTGCCCAGAATGGCTGTGATGAGCGCCGGGGACGCGCCGAACTGCGCCGCCATGAACGGGATCAGCGGTATCAGGATCCCGAAGCCCAGCACATCGATCACGCAGACGATGAACAGGGCGCGCAATGGTTTCGGGCTCCGGCGCGGGCGTCAATGACCGGGAACGAGGCGCTGCAGTGGCGTGGCATCGCCGGGCGGCTGCGGGCCGTCGGACACGGCGCGGATTACGAGATTCGGCAAGCGCGTCTCATCCCACGGCGCCGGGCCGGCTGACGCCGGCGCCTGGGCGCCGAACAGCACCGCGAGCCGCAGCGAGGGTACCAGCCACAGGCGCCAGCGCCCCGGCCCACGCGCGAAGAACACGCCATCGGCAGCAAACGGCTCGGCACCGTGCGCCGCGGCTGCGAGCTCTACCCCAAAGCCGTGGTGCAGATCGGCCGACACGGGCCGCGCTATGCGTCGCACCCAGTCCGGCGGCACGAGCTGTTTGCCTTCGAAGCGGCCGTCATCGACCAACAGGGTGGCGACACGCATCCAGTCGAGCACTCGCGCGTGGAAGCAGCATTGTGCCGGGGTCGGGCCACCCGGCGCGGGCAACGCGATCCAGGCCGGGGCGGCGTTGAGCCGGCTCCACAGCTCGCGCGAGAGGTACACCTCGTAGCGCTGGCTCGTGGCGCTCTCGATGCCCTCACGCAGTGCCTCCGGATCGAAGCCGCGCAGCGCTCGCGGTGGCAGCGCCCCCCGCTCGCTGACGAGGCCCGCAGCCAGCGCCACGAGCACGCGTGCGAAGGTTCCGCCGTCGATCACGCTGTCGCCCGTCACGCCCCGCGCATACCGTTCGAACACCAGGTGGTTGTCGCGCATGACCACGAAGGCCTGCAGCCTCGCGGCGGACACGTCCGTGGTGGCGCGCTCCAGGGCCGCGCCGTCGATGTGCTCCTCGGCCGGCTCGGTGCGCGCCAGGCCCCCCGCGTCGCCGCCCCCGACGACCACCCGCGGACCGGGCGGCGCGTACAGGTGCCAGGGGTGGAGAGCCAGCGCCGCAACTGCGAGCAGCGCGACGCCGGCGAGCACCGCGAGTGCCGAACGTCGGCTCACGGCCGCCGGATGGAGCCGCAATAGATCGCGCGAGCACGCTCCAGCTCGAGCTCGTGCGTGGCGAGCGCCGGCCTTTCGTCAGCGTGGTGAGTGGTCATGATCACGGTCACGCCCGAGGCGATCGCCCGCTCCACCAGCGAACGCAGCGCCACGCGTGTCCGGGCATCGAGGCCGGCGTAGGGCTCATCGAGCAGCAGGATATCAGGCTCGCGCACCAGCGCGCGCGCGAACAGCACGCGCCGGTTCTGGCCATACGAGA
>DATDHV010000181.1:0-7592 GCA_036521395.1 Steroidobacteraceae bacterium
CCCTTGATCTTCTCGACCCGCTGCAGCACCGCGAGGTACTCGACGATGCGGTCTTTCACTTTCTCCAGGCCGTAGTGATCCTCGTCCAGCACCTTCTGTGCGCTGACGATGTTCTTGTGCAGCCGGGTGCGCTTCTTCCACGGCACCTTGACCAGCCAGTCCACGTAGTTGCGCACCACCGTGGCCTCGGCCGACATCGGCGACATCATCTTGAGCTTATTGATCTCGGCGGTGGCCTTCTCGCGTGCCTCCTTAGGCATACCGGCCTTGGCGACCTTCTGCTCCAGCTCGGCGATCTCACTGGTGCCGTCCTCCATCTCCCCGAGCTCTTTCTGGATCGCCTTCATCTGCTCGTTGAGGTAGTACTCGCGCTGGCTCTTCTCCATCTGCGCCTTGACGCGGCCGCGGATGCGCTTCTCGATCTGCAGCACGTCCATCTCGCCTTCGATGGCCACCAGCATGTGCTCGAGCCGCTTGCGCACGTCCAGGATCTCGAGCACCTTCTGCTTCTCGGCCAGCTTGAGCGACATGTGGGCCGCGACCGTATCGGCGAGCCGTCCGGGCTGCTCGATTCCTGCCAGCGCGGTCAGCACCTCCGGCGGCACCTTCTTGTTGAGCTTGACGTACTGCTCGAACTGCGAGACCACCGAGCGCACCAGCACGTCCATTTCACGCTCATCGTACTGGTCGGCATCGACCTCGATCGCGATCGTGGCGGAATAGAATTCGCCCGGGTGGAGCTGCTCGACGCGCGCGCGGTCGACCCCTTCGACCAGGACTTTCACCGTGCCGTCGGGCAGCTTGAGCATCTGCAGTATGCTGGCGACGGTGCCGAAGCGATGCAGGTCCTCGAGCTTGGGGTCCTCGACGTCGGCCTGCCGCTGCGCGACCAGCATGATGCGCTTGTCGTTGCGCATGGCGGCATCGAGCGCGTGGATAGATTTCTCGCGGCCGACGAACAGCGGGATGACCATGTGCGGGTACACGACCACGTCCCGCAGCGGTAGTACCGGTACCGGGATCGGCACGATGTGTTCGGTGAGGGTGGCTTCGGTCACGGTCGGGGTCTCGTCGGTCACTTGGGCCTCGTGTCGCTGAAAGGAATGCCTGTCTCAACGGCCAATGGGGGCGCGGGGCCCTATTTCAATGGCACCACGGCGCGCTTTCAATCCCCGACCGACTCAGCCGTGCAGCGAGCCGCTCGCCCTCCGGGGCTCCTCGATCGCCGCTACCCGGCCCTCCTCGGCGCGGTAGACGATGTAAGGCTTGGTCGTACCTTCGATGACGCTGTCATCGACCACCACCTTGGAGACGTTGCGCAGCGATGGCAGGTCGTACATGGTGTCGAGCAGCACGGTCTCGAGAATGGTGCGCAGGCCCCGCGCGCCGGTCTTGCGATGCATGGCCTTGCGCGACACCGCGCGCAGGGCCTCGTCGCGGAACTCGAGCTCGGCACCTTCCATCTCGAACAGCTTGCGGTACTGCTTGGTCAGCGCGTTCTTGGGCTCGGTCAGGATCGACATCAGCGCCCCTTCATCGAGCTCATCGAGCGTCGCCACCACGGGCAGGCGGCCGACGAATTCCGGGATCAACCCGAACTTGATGAGGTCCTCGGGCTCGACGTCGTGGAACAGGTCCGAGCCGTGCGGCTTCGAATCCGCGCCGCGCACCTCCGAGGTGAAGCCGATGCCGCTCTTCTGCGTGCGATTGAGTATGACCTTCTCGAGGCCCGCGAAGGCGCCGCCGCAGATGAACAGGATGTTGGAGGTATCGACCTGCAGGAACTCCTGCTGCGGATGCTTGCGCCCGCCCTGCGGCGGCACCGAGGCGATCGTGCCCTCGATGAGCTTGAGCAGCGCCTGCTGCACGCCCTCGCCCGACACGTCGCGCGTGATCGAGGGGTTGTCGGACTTGCGCGAGATCTTGTCGATCTCGTCGATGTAGACGATGCCGGTCTGCGCCTTCTCGACGTCGTAGTCGCACTTCTGCAGCAGCTTCTGGATGATGTTCTCGACGTCTTCGCCGACGTAGCCGGCCTCGGTGAGCGTCGTGGCGTCGGCGATCGTGAACGGCACGTTGAGCAGCCGCGCGAGCGTTTCGGCCAGCAGCGTCTTGCCGCAGCCGGTGGGCCCGATCAGCAGGATATTGCTCTTGGCGAGTTCGACCTCATCCTTGGCGCGCGCGGCCCCGCGGCTCTGCAGGCGCTTGTAGTGGTTGTACACGGCCACCGACAGCACCTTCTTGGCGCGGTCCTGACCGATGACATAATCGTCCAATACCTTGCGGATCTCGTGCGGCTTGGGCAGCTTGTCGCGGGCGCGATCGGCACGGTCCTCGAGCTCCTCGCGGATGATGTCGTTGCACAGCTCGACGCACTCGTCGCAGACGAATACCGAGGGGCCGGCTATGAGCTTGCGGACCTCGTGCTGGCTTTTGCCGCAAAACGAGCAGTACAGCAGCTTGCCGTCGTCGGTACGTCCGCGGGGATCATCACTCATTGGCACGCACCTCGGCCGGGGGCACCGGCCACAGAGCACAAGATTCGCCCTTCCCGCACCTTATATAGCATGGCGCCGACCGCAGAGGCAAAGAACTGCGTCCCCCGCAAGACCTTGTTATTTCGCGTTTTTGCGCGCTCGTTCACGACTTTGACGGCGCCGGCGGCAGCTCGCCGCGCTTTTCGAGCACGCGGTCGATCAGGCCGTAGGCGATGGCGGCGGGTCCGTCCATGAAGTTGTCGCGGTCGGTGTCGGTGCGGATCTTGTCCACGCTCTGCCCGGTGTGCTTGGCCAGGATCTTGTTGAGCCGGTCGCGGGTACCGAGCATCTCCTTGGCGTGGATCTCCATGTCCGCGGCCTGGCCCTGAAATCCGCCCAGGGGCTGATGCACCATGATGCGCGAATGAGGCAGCGCGAAGCGCTTTCCGGCTGCGCCGCCGGTCAGCAGTATCGCCCCCATACTGGCCGCCTGGCCGATGCAGATGGTGCTCACGTCGGGCTTGATGAACTGCATGGTGTCGTAGATGGCCAGCCCGGCGCTGACCACCCCGCCCGGAGAATTGATGTACAGCGCCACGTCCTTGTCGGGATTTTCCGATTCCAGGAACAGCATCTGCGCCACGACCACGTTCGCCATGAAGTCATCGACCGCCCCGACGATGAATATGACTCGCTCCTTCAGCAACCGTGAATAGATGTCGTACGAGCGCTCGCCCCGCGAGGTCTGCTCGACGACGATGGGAACCAGATTCAAGCCACGCTCATTCATACCTTTGATCCTGTCCGATTATGTAGGGTGTTTCACTTCATCTGACCGAAGCCCGTCAATTCGCGGAACGTGGAGGGTCGGTCCACGACCTTCACCTGCGTGAGCGCCCAATCGAGCGCCTGGTCCTCCAGCGCCGCCGACTCGAGCTGCTCCATGGCCTCGCGGCTGGCCAGGTACTGGCGCCGCGCCTGCTGCGGATCGGGATACGAGGTGCTGGCCGCCTCGAGCTTCTCCTCGACGCGGGCGCGATCGATCTTGAGATCCTGCTGGCGCACGATCTCGCCGATCAGCAGCCCGAGCGCCACCCGTCGGCGGGCGCCGGCCTCGAGCCCCTGGCGCGGCGGCGCCTGGGCCGGGTCCTGCGTTCCCAGGCGGCGCATGGCCTGCACCTGCAGGTCGCGAATCTGCGCCTCGAGCATGCCCTCGGGGACCTCGAGCGGATTATCGCGATACAGGGCGTCGAAGAGTTGTTCGCGCACTCGGGCGCGCACGGCATCGGCCAGCTCGCGCTCCATGCTCTTGCGCACCTCGGCGCGCAGCTCGGGGACGCCGCCCTCCGTCACGCCCAGGCCGCGCGCGAATTCCTCATCGATCGGTGGCAGGCTGCTCTGCTCGACCTTCGTGAGCCGCAGATCGAACTCAGCCGTCTTGCCGGCCAGCGGCTTCGCGCCATAGTCGTCGGGAAAGCGCGCCGTGATGGTCTTGGCGCCGCCGGCACTCATGCCGACCAGCGCCTGCTCGATGTCTGGCAGCACACGATGTGCGCCCACGATCACCGCCATGCCCTCGCCCTTGCCGCCGGGGAATACCTCGCCATCGACGCGGCCCTCGAAATCGATCGCCACGCGGTCGCCCTCCGCGGCCGGGCGCTCGACCGCGGTGAATAACGGACGCTGCGCCCGCATGCTCTCGAGCATCGCATCCACGTCGTGCTCGCTGATCTGCGCGGTCGGCCGCTCTACGCTTATGCCATCGAGCGGGTGCAGCATGATTTCCGGCAGCACCTCGAAGATTGCCGCGTAGCGCAGTTCGGTGCCCGGCGCGACCGCGATCGGCTCGATGCGCGGCCCACCTGCGGGCCGCAGCTTCTGCTGGCTCACCGCCTCCGCAAACGTGCTTTGCATGAGATCGCTGACGGTTTCGGCATGCACCTGGCTACCGAACTGCTGTCGCACCACGGCATAGGGCACCTTGCCTGGCCGGAAGCCCTTGAGGCGCGCGGTGCGGGCAATGCGCTTGAGGCGCGCGTCCACCTCGCCGGCCACGCGCTCGCCAGGCACCGCAACCTCGAGCCGCCGCTCCAGGCCCTTGGTCGTCGTCACCGATATCTGCATCGTCGCTGTTTCCATCTGGCATGCCGTCAATCGAGCTGTGTGGTGCGAAAGGAGAGACTCGAACTCTCACGGGTTGCCCCACTGGCTCCTAAGGCCAGCGCGTCTACCATTCCGCCACTTTCGCGCCGCCGACACATGCACGAGGTCGGGCCGGGAAGGACTGGGAATTATACCGAAGATCGGCGTCGTCCGACGGCTGCTGCTCTGATCCGGACCGGCCCGGGCACGGCACGCGCCTACAGCCGCCGCGGCAGTCCATGCACACACTGAGGTCCGCGATGAACCCCAGGTGGAGAACGCCCTTATGACACGATCAACCGCCGCTGCAGCCCTGCTGGGCGCGCTGCTCGCTGGCGGCTGCGCCAGTGCACCGCAGCCCTCGGCCGATCTGACGCAGGCTCACACCCTTGTCGATCAGGCCGAGCAGAGCGGCGCTTCGCAGTGGGCCAGTGCCGATCTTGCCAGCGCGCGCTCGAAACTGCAGACCGCCGATCAGGAGGCCAAGCAGCAGCCCGCACAGTCCATCCGGATGGCGCAGGAAGCGTCGGTCGACGCGCGCGTCGCCCTCGCCCGCACCAATGCGGCCAAGGCGCAGCACGCGCTGCGCGACGTCAATGCCGGCACGCAGACGCTGCGCAATGAGACCAATCGCTCCGAATCGGGCCCGCCGCCGGATACTTCCACCGCCGCGATGCCCGATTCGTCCGCGCCGCCGCCCGAGGTTTCCACCCCGGCGATGCCCGATTCGTCCGCGCCACCGTCCGACGTTTCCACCCCGGCGACGCCGCAATAGTCACGTACGGAGCTAGTCATGGTCATGGCAAAGGATTGGATCGATCGCATCCCCATCGCCGGCGCCTGCGGCCTGGCTCTGCTGCTGGCCGCGTGCGCCACGACCTCGCCCGAGAGCGAATCGGCGCTCGATCAGGCGCGTGGTGCCGTGCAGCGCCTTGAGGCCGATCCGCTCGCCGCGCAGACCGCCGGCCAGTCGCTGCAGGAGGCGCGCAATGCGCTCGCCGCGGCCGAAAGCGCCGAGCGGCAGCACAAGAGCACCGATGAGGTGGTGCACCTGTCATACCTGGCGCGACGCGAGGCCGATATCGGCGAGGCCGTCATTGCCGAGCACCGCGCCGACAACGCCATGGCGCAGGCGCAGTCGCAGCGCGAGCACGTGCTCCTCGAGGCGCGCGAGCACGAGGCGGCGCAGGCGCGAGCGCAGGCCGCGCAGGCTCAACAAGCGGCGCAGGAGTCGCAGCAACAGGCCCAGCAGTCGCAGCAGCAGGCACAGGCGTCGCAGCAGCAGGCGCAGGCGTCGGAGCAGCAGGCACAGGCGTCGCAGCAACAGGCCGCGCAGGCCAAGCAGCAACTCGAGGACATGCAGGCCAAGGAGACCGCCCGCGGCATGATGCTGACGCTGGGGAACGTGCTGTTCGACACCGCGGGCGATACGCTCAAACCGGGCGCGGATGAAATGATCGGTCGCCTGAGCCAGTTCCTGCAGAATTATCCGAACATCAAGATCCGCATCGAGGGCTACACCGACAGCCGCGGCTCGGACAGCTACAACCAGGCGCTGGGACAGCGTCGTGCCGAAGCCGTGGCCACCGCTCTCGAGGGCCGCGGCATCGATGCCTCGCGCATCCAGGCGGTGAGCCGCGGCAAGTCCGCCCCTGTTGCCAGCAATGACACGCCGGCCGGACGTCAGCAGAATCGCCGCGTCGAGATCATCTTCTCCGACTCGAAGGGTCAGTTCCTGAGCGGCTAACGCCGGGCGCGGGCTGCAGCGGCGCTTGGCGCGCGCACGCTCGACTGGCCTCGGCGGGCGGCCGCGCGCGATAATCCACTCTTGTCAACACCGGCGAACAATTGGAGCGGCCGTGCGGCCGCGCGCGACGCGCCGGCCCCGGTGTGGGTGGCCTCGTGCGCGACTTGCTGCTGCCTGCTGCTGCTCGCTTGCGGCTGCAGCGATATCAACTGGCCGTTTCATCACCACAGCGGCACGCAGCCGGCAGCCGCGCCGGCGGCAGGTGCGGCCGGCGACGATGCGGCCCAATGCGCCGACATCCGCGCGCAGATAAAGGACAGCGAGGAAGACCGGCGCGAAGCGCCCACCACCACGACCAATCCTGACATCGTCAACGCCGCGCAGGGCAAGGCCGACAAACGCATCGAGGATCTGCGCGAGCGTTACGAGAGCATGGACTGCCCCGATGAGACGCCCGGCTCTCCGATCAAGATCCCGCCGCTGCAACCGGCGCCGGGTGGCGGCAATCGATGAGCAGGGCATTCATTCGCGACGAGGACGCTGAAGCCGCCGGCGCGCTGCCTGACCGGCCGATAAGCCCGCATCCGAACTTCGTAACCGCCGCCGGCGAGCGCCAGATCGATCAGCGGCTGCTCGAGCTGCAGTCCGCACTTGCCGCGGCACGCGCGGAAGGGCCTGCGGCCATCGCCGCGCTCGAGCGTGAGCTACGCTACTGGCGAGCGCGTCGCGCCAGCGCGCGCGTGATCGCGCCGGCGGCGCAACCGCGCGTCGTGCGCTTCGGCGTCGGTGTCAGCCTGCGCTTCGACGACGGCAGTGAGCGCGGTTTTCAGGTCGTGGGTGAGGATGAGGCCGATCCGGCGCGCGGGCTGGTGAGCTGGACCTCTCCGGTCGGCGGGATTCTGATCGGACGTACGGTCGGCGATACGGTGACCATTTTCGGCCGCAAAGCCGTGCTCCTGGCACTGTACGCCTAGGACTGGAACGCCTCCTTGACCGTGTAGACCGACCCCGCGCCGTTGGACTGATAGCCCGGCAGCACCGCAATCGCCTGCCGGAACTCATCACCACGCAGAATGGCGAGCACTCGCCGCATGGCCTCGGTCTCGAGAAACTCCTTGCGGCAGACGAAGAAGTAGTCCTCGGTCACGAGCCGCACGAAATCGAGATCGAACTGGCGCGCCGCCGCCTCCACGCCGAAACTCACATCGGCCATGTCGCTGGCCACA
>DATDHV010000182.1:0-3785 GCA_036521395.1 Steroidobacteraceae bacterium
CATCGTGAACTGGGATCCGGCCGATCAGACCGTGCTCGCCAACGAGCAGGTCATCGACGGCCGCGGCTGGCGCACCGGCGCGCTGATCGAGAAGCGCGAGATCCCGATGTACTACCTGCGCATCACCAGCTACGCCGAGGAACTGCTGCAGGCACTGGACGGTCTGACGGGCTGGCCCGAACGCGTGCGCGTGATGCAGGCCAACTGGATCGGCCGCAGCGAGGGGGTCGAGCTCGTGTTCCCGTTCGCCGTCGACACACGCACTCTGCTCGGTGCCGACGGCGCGCTCAAGGTGTTCACCACCCGCGCCGACACGCTGTACGGCGTGACCTTCGTGGCGATCTCTGCCGAGCATCCGCTGGCCGGCGCGGCCGCCGCGCGCGATCCGGCACTGGCGGCGTTCGTCGCCGAGTGCCGCCGCGGCTCGACCATGGAAGCCGACGTGGCGACGGCACAGAAACGCGGCATGGCAACGGCGCTGCACGTGCGCCACCCTCTGACCGGACAGGAGATCGCGGTATGGGTGGCCAATTACGTCCTCATGGCCTATGGCGAGGGTGCAGTCATGGGCGTGCCGGCGCACGATGAGCGCGATTTCGCCTTTGCGCAGCGCTATGGACTGCCCATACGCACGGTGGTGAGCTCTTGCCACGGCGCCTACCAGCGCGTCGGGCAGCAGTGGCTCGAGGCCTATGCAGAAGACGGGGTGCTGATCGATTCGGAGCGGTTCAACGGCCTGTCCTCCGCCGCCGCCATCGATGCCATCGCGGCCGAGCTCGCCGCGCGCGGCCTGGGCTGCAAGCGCGTGCAGTGGCGGTTGCGCGACTGGGGCATCTCGCGCCAGCGCTACTGGGGCTGCCCGATTCCCCTGATCCACTGCGGGCGCTGCGGCGAGGTCCCCGTGCCCGATGAGCAGTTGCCGGTGCTGCTGCCCGAGTCGCTGGTGCCGGACGGCAGCGGCAATCCACTCGCGCGGCTGCGCGAATTCGTGGACTGCACCTGCCCGCGTTGCGGGCAGCCGGGGCGGCGCGAGACCGACACCATGGACACCTTCGTCGATTCGTCCTGGTACTTCCTGCGCTTCGCGTGCGCCGATCAGGCGCACGCGCCGGTCGATGAGCGCGCTCGCTACTGGCTGCCGGTGGACCAGTACATCGGCGGCATCGAGCATGCGATCCTGCACCTGCTGTACTCGCGCTTCTGGACCCGTGTCATGCGTGACCTCGGCCTGGTGCCGCTGTCCGAGCCGTTCGCCAACCTGCTCACCCAGGGCATGGTGCTCAATCAGATCTACTACCGGGAGGGCGCGGACGGCCGCCGCCAGTACGTGAATCCGGCCGAGGTCGAGCCGCAATTCGACGCCGGCGGCGCGCGCATCGGTGCACGCTCGCTCAAGGACCGCGCGCCGGTCGCATACGGCGGTCTTGGCACCATGTCCAAGTCGAAGAACAACGGCGTCGATCCGCAGACGCTGGTGGAGAAGTACGGCGCCGATACGGCGCGGCTGTTCACCATGTTCGCCGCCCCGCCCGAGCAGACGCTCGAGTGGTCGGACGAGGGCGTGCAGGGGCAGTATCGTTTCCTGCGCCGGCTGTGGCGGGCGGTATACGACCATCTGGCCGAGGACAGCCCGCCGCAGATCGATCTGCGCTCGAGCGCGGGCGAGGCGGCGATCTCCGAGGCCGGGCGCGCGCTGCGCCGTGTGGCCCACCAGGCTCTGGCCAAGGTGGGCACCGACATCGGCCGCCGCCGCACCTTCAACACGGCCATCGCCGCGGTCATGGGGCTGCTCAATGCCGTGGGTGCCTACCAGGAGCGAGGCGAGCTCGCTCACGCCGTGCGCCACGAGGCGCTCGAGATCGCGGTGCTGGTACTCTCCCCGATCGTGCCGCACATCTGCCACAGCCTGTGGTTTGCTCTGGGCCGCAGCACGCCGGTCATCGACGAGCGCTGGCCCGATCCCGATCCACGCGCCCAGGCGCAGTCGTTGGTCGAGCTGGTGGTGCAGGTCAATGGCAAGGTGCGCGCGCACGTGACGCTGCCGGTGGGCGCCACGCGCGAGGCGACGGCGGCGGCAGCGCTCGCCGACGCCACGGTGCAGCGCTTCGTCGCCGGCAAGGCCGTCCGGAAGCTCATCCACGTGCCCGACAAGCTGCTCAATCTCGTCGTATGAGCGCACTCGCAGCGCCGCGCCGCCCGCAGCGCCGCGCCGCGGCTGCGCTGGGGTTGGCTACGTTGGTATTGCCGGCGTTGGTATTGGCTGCGCTGCTGGCGGGCTGCGGCTTTCACCTGCAGGGCGCCGGCCCGCTGCCGCACTCGATCGCGCTGGTGCGCATCGACACCGCCGACACCGAGTCGGATTTCTATTTCGGCCTGCGCAAGGCGCTGCTGGCGGCGGGCACGCGCATCGATGAGGACGGCAAGGACGATGTGGCCACCGTGATCCACGTACTCAACGATTCCACCGCGCAGCGCATCCTGACGGTCTCGGCTCTGAACGTTCCGACCGAATACGAGCTGAGCTACTCGCTCAGATTCTCGGTTACCGCCAACGGCCGCGAGCTGATTCCGGCCGAGACACACACGCTGGTGCGCGACTACAGCTTCAGCGAAAGCGAGCTGCTGGCCAAGGAGCGCGAGCAGCACATCCTGAGCGAAGCGATGGCGCACGATCTGGTCAGCGTTGTCATGCGGCGGCTCGCGAGCCTCTAGCGCGGCCCATGCTGCGGTTGCCGGACGTCGATCGGCCGCGCCTGGTGCGGCTGCTGGCCGGATACGGCCTGGACCTGCGCGTGCTGGCGGCCGGAGTGGCGATCGACGCCTCCTACTGGGGCGAGAGCGAGGCGGGCCTGCGCGGCGATACGCTGTTCGCGCGTCACGACACGCCGCTGCACTCCATCCTGCACGAGACGGCGCACTACGTCTGCATGACACCGGAGCGGCGCGCCGGCCTGGAGCGCGATGCCGGCGGCGACGATGCCGAGGAGAGCGCGGTGTGCTATCTGCAGCTGCTGCTGGCCGAGATACTCCCGGGCGTCGGACGAGGGAGCCTGTGCGCCGACATGGATGCCTGGGGCTACAGCTTTCGCCTTGGCTCGAGTCGCGCGTGGTTCGAGCAGGATGCGCAGGATGCGCGGGGCTGGTTGCTCGAGCGCGGCATCATCGATGCGGATTCGGTCCCAACCGGAGCGTTGCGTGCCTAACTGCCCGTTTGGCTGCGTGCCTGAGTTTCGTGTGCGAAGCGGTCGGTCGCGCTCACCAGCTCGCGTGCATTACCGGGCTCGAAGGCGGAATGGCCCGCATCTGGCACGATGCGAAGCTCGGCCTCCGGCCACGCGCGATGCAGGTCCCAGGCGCTGCGCAGCGGGCACACCACATCATAGCGGCCCTGGACGATCACGGCGGGAATGGCGCGGATGCGCTCCACGTCGCGCAGCAGCTGGCCGTCCTGCTCCATGAAGCCGCGATGGACGAAATAATGGGCCTCGATGCGAGCGAACGCGGCGGCATACTTCGGATCGTCGAATTTGGCGATGTGGCCGGGGTCGGTGTGCAGGTGGCTGGTGGCCGCCTCCCAGGTGGCCCAGGCGCGCGCGGCCGCGACGCGCGTCGCGGTGTCTTCCGAGGTCAGCCGATGGTAGTACGCCTGCATCATGTCCGTGCGCTCGGCCGGGGGTATCGCCGCCACGTAGTCCTCCCAGCGGTCGGGAAAGATGGACCCGGCGCCCAGAGGATCCTGATAGAACCATTCGAGCTCCGAGCGGCGCAGCAGGAATATGCCCCGC
>DATDHV010000183.1:0-24978 GCA_036521395.1 Steroidobacteraceae bacterium
GCCTGCATCATGTCCGTGCGCTCGGCCGGGGGTATCGCCGCCACGTAGTCCTCCCAGCGGTCGGGAAAGATGGACCCGGCGCCCAGAGGATCCTGATAGAACCATTCGAGCTCCGAGCGGCGCAGCAGGAATATGCCCCGCAGGACCAGCGCGGTGACGCGCTCGGGGTGGTGCTGCGCGTAGGCGAGGGCGAGCGTCGAGCCCCATGAGCCGCCGAATACCAGCCAGCGCTCGAGCCCGAGGTGCGCGCGCAGCGTCTCGATGTCGCCGACCAGGTCCCAGGTCGTGTTCTCGCGCAGCTCGGCGTGCGGACGGCTGCGGCCGCAGCCGCGCTGATCGAACAGCACGATGCGGTAGCGCTGCGGATCGAAGAAGCGGCGCATCGAGGCTTCGGTGCCCCCGCCGGGGCCGCCGTGCAGAAACACCGCCGGCTTGCCCTGCGGGTTGCCGCTCTGCTCGTAGTAGAGCTCATGCAGGGCCGAGACCCGCAGCATGCCCTTCTGGAACGGCCGGATCGGGGGATAGAGAGAGCGCGCGCGGGCCATCAGGCCACCACCATGGGGCCGAGCGGCTTGCCGCCGAGCAGGTGGATGTGCAGGTGATAGACCTCCTGGCCGCCGTGCGCATTGCAGTTCACGATCAGGCGGTAGCCGTGCTGGGCGATATCCTCGCGAGCGGCGATCTCGGCCGCGACGATGAACATGTGGCCCAGCAGCGCCTCGTCCTCACCGGTGACGTCGTTGGCGGTGGGGATGGGCTTGTTCGGCACGATGAGCACGTGCACCGGGGCGCGCGGATGGATATCGCGAAAGGCCGTGACGCGCTCGTCCCGGAAGACGATGGTGGCCGGCAGCTCGCCCTGAATGATGCGCTCGAACAGTGTCGGCATGGGCCCGCCCGCTCATCGGTGAATTCGCTCGGATCAGCTTAAGATATCGCCGCGATGGAGCACAACACGTGAAGCTCGGTGTCGAGGGCCTGGGCGCGCAGCTCGCGCAGCGCCTGCTGCCCGTGTACCTGGTCTCGGGAGACGAACCGCTGCAGGTAGGCGAGGCCGCCGACCTGATCCGCGCCCGCGCCCGCGCGCAGGGCTACGGCGAGCGCCAGGTATTCTTCCTCGAGCGCGCCGATGCGATCTGGGAGGACGCGCAGCAGGCCGCCCGGTCGCTGTCGCTGTTTGCGAGCCGACGGCTGCTCGAGCTGCGGATGCCCACGGGCAAGCCCGGCGTTGCCGGAGCCGCGGCGCTGTTGCGCCTCATCGAGGCCGCCGGCGAGGACCTGCTGGTGCTGATCGTGAGCGGCAGGCTCGAGCGCGAGACACAAAGCGCCACATGGGTGCAAGCGGCGCAGGCGCGCGGGGCGTGGCTGCCGGTATGGCCGATTGATCGCACCCGGCTGCCGCAGTGGCTGCGGGCGCGCGCGCGGGCCGCGCAGCTCGTGCTCGATGAGGACGCGGCCGAGTTGCTGGCCGAGCGCTGCGAGGGCAATCTGCTGGCGGCGCGGCAGGAGATCGACAAGTTGGCGCTGCTGCTGCCGTGCGGCGCGCACGTGAGTGCCGCCGAGGTTGCCACCGACAGCGCCGACAGTGCCCGTTTCGACGTATTCAAGCTCGCTGAGGCGGTGCGGGCCGCCGACGCGCCGCGGGCGCTGCGCGTGCTCGGCAGTCTGCAGGCAGAGGGGGCCGCGGCGGTACTGGTGCTATGGGCGCTATTGCGCGAGCTGCGCGCACTGCAGGGTGGCCCGCGCCGCCTTCCCTTTGCACGCCTGGTCGCGCGCGCCGGGCGCGCCGATCGCATGGCCAAGGGCCTGGCGGGTGGCGATCCCTGGGATGAGCTGGCAATGCTCGCGCTCGAGCTGTGCGGCCGGCGCGCCCTGCCGCTGCTGCGGGCCGGATAGCAGGCCCCGGATGGCGGCAGCCACCTCAGGTCCCATCGGGCTGTTCGGCGGCACTTTCGATCCCATCCACTACGGGCACCTGCGTACCGCCTTCGAGCTCTGGCAGTCGCTCAAGCTGGCGCAGGTGCGTTTCCTGCCGACGGGCAGCCCGCCGCATCGCGAGGCGCCGCTGGCCTCGAGCGAGTTGCGCCTCGAGATGGTGCGGGCGGCGGTGGCGGGCCAGCCGGGCTTTGCAGTCGACGATCGCGAGATCCGGCGCAGCGGGCTGTCCTATTCGGTCGATACGCTCATGGAGCTGCGCCAGGAGTATCCGCAGCGCTCGCTATGCCTGCTGCTGGGCATGGACGCCTTCCTGGGCATGCCCACCTGGCACCGTTGGCGCGAGATCTTCGGGCTCGCGCACGTGGTCGTGGCGCACCGGCCGGGCTGGAAGGCGCCGATCATGGGGCCGCTCGGCGAGGAGATGGTCGACCGTGGCACCGGCAGCGTGCGCGAGCTGCACGGCCTGCCCGCCGGGCGCATCCACGTGCATGCCGTCACGCAGCTCGAGATCGCCTCCACCGATCTGCGGGCGCTGATCGTCTCGGGCCGCGACCTGCGCTACCTGGTGCCCGAAGCGGTGCGCGATCTCATCGTGCGCACCGGGTGCTATGCTCAGTCCGACCGCCGAGGCGTCTGAGGAGGATGAACGGAGGATGAACCAACCCGCATGATCACGACCGCTCGCCCGCGCCGCGCCCCGCGACGCAACTCCACACTGGAAAAACTCATTCTCGCGGCGCTGGACGACATGAAGGCGGTAAACGTCAAACTGCTCGATGTCCGCGCGCTGACCGATATCACCGATGCCATGATCGTCGCCTCCGGTAATTCCGCGCGCCACGTGCGTGCGATAGCCGATCGTGTGATCGAGAAGGCGCGCGCGTCCGGCCGCCGGCCGCTCGGGGTCGAGGGCACACGCGACAACGAATGGGTGCTGGTCGATCTGCAGGACGTGCTGGTGCACGTCATGCTGCCCCGGGTGCGCGAGTTCTACGCCATCGAGCAGCTCTGGGAGCCCGCCGGCACGGCCACGCGGCGCCGCCGCGTGGGGGTCCGTCCCGCGGCCCCTTGAGGCCTGCGGGCGCCTCTCGGCCGTGCGTTGGCGCGTGATTGCGGTCGGTACGCGCATGCCAGCCTGGGCCGACGCAGCCGTTCTGGACTACGGACGGCGAATGCGGGGATTCGGCCGGCTCGAGCTCGAAGCCCTGCCGGCGGCCAGTCGACGCGAGGCCGGTGCCGTCGCCGCGGCCAGGACGCTCGAGGCCAAGCGCATCCTGGCGCGCCTTACCGCGCGCGACCTCGTGGTGCCGCTGGATGAGCGGGGCGAGCAGTTCAGCACGCTCGAACTGGCCCGATGGCTCGAGACGCAGCGCGCCGAGGGAGCGCAACTGGCCTTCATCATCGGCGGCCCGGATGGGCTGGATCGCGACATACTGGCCCGCGGCCGCCGGACCTGGTCCCTGTCGCGCCTGACGCTGCCGCACGCGCTGGTGCGGGTGGTGCTCGCCGAACAGCTCTACCGTGCCACGACGGTGCTGGCCGGCCATCCCTATCACCGTGAGTGACACAGCATGGACGACGAGTCGGCGCCGCTGCTCATTCTGGCCTCGGCCTCCCCGCGGCGCAGCGCCTTGCTGAGGCAGATCGGCGTGCCGCACCGGGTGCTGCCCGCGCAGCTCGATGAGCGGCGCCTCGAGGGCGAGCCCGCTGAGGTGTGCGTGCAACGCCTGGCCGAGCAGAAGGCGCTGCAGGTGCTGGCGCGGCTGCCAGCCGGCACGAATGCCCTGCCGGTGCTGGGCGCCGATACCGAAGTGGTGCTCGATGGGGCCATGCTCGGCAAGCCGCGCGATCGGTGCGAGGGCGTTGCGATGCTGGCCAGGTTATCGGGCCGCGAACATGAGGTCGTCTCGGCGGTGGCGCTCGCCTATGGCGCGCGCCTGGTCTCGCGTCTGTGTCATAGCGTGGTGCGGTTCCGGACCCTGGGGCGCGCGGAGTGCGAGGCCTACTGGGACAGTGGTGAGCCGCGCGATAAGGCCGGCGGCTACGCAATCCAGGGCCTGGGCGCCGTATTCGTCGAGGCGCTGCGCGGCAGCTATTCCGGGGTGATGGGGTTGCCGCTGTTCGAGACCGCGGCGCTGCTCGAGGCCGCCGGCCTGCCCGTCGGCGCGAGGCGGTTTACCGCCGCCGCAACCGCGAGCCCGGCGCCGCCAGCGCCTGCGAGAGGTGAATCATGCTGAAGTCCTCTACCGACCCGGTGATGGTGGCTGCGCTGCAGATGACCTCCGGGCCGGAGGTTGCTGCCAACCTCGAGATCGCCGGCGCGCTGCTCGCGCAGGCAGCGCACCAGGGCGCGCGCGTGGCGCTGCTGCCTGAGAACTTCTCCTTCATGGGCCGTGCCGACGCCGACAAGCGTGCCGTTGCCGAGCGCGACGGCGACGGGCCGGTGCAGGCATTCCTGGGCCGCCGTGCGCGCGAGCTCGGACTCTGGATAGTCGCCGGCACCACACCGATCGCCGACGTGCCCGGGGAGCGCGTGGCCGCGGCGTGCCTGGTCTACGACGACACCGGGCAGCGCGTGGCCCGCTACGACAAGATTCATCTCTTCGACGTCGACATCCCCGGCCGTGGGGAGCGCTACCGCGAGTCCGCCAACATCGCTCCGGGCTCGCGGCCTGTGCTCGTGCCGACCCCCGCGGGGCTGCTCGGGCTCTCGGTATGCTACGACGTGCGCTTCCCGGAGCTGTATCGGCCGATGTCGGCCGCCGGGGCGCAGTGGCTCACCGTGCCTGCGGCGTTCACGGTACCCACCGGGCGCGCGCACTGGGAGGTGCTGCTGCGCGCGCGCGCGATCGAGAACCTGAGTTTCGTAGTAGCGGCCGCACAATGGGGACGGCACGCCAGCGGCCGCGAGACCTACGGTGACAGCATCATCATCGACTACTGGGGAGCGGTGCTGGCGCGCCAGGGCGCCGGCCAGGGCGTGATCCTCGCCGCGCTCGACCTGGCCGCACAACAGAGCGCGCGCCGGGATTTCCCGGCCCTGTCGCATCGAGTATTGTGAGCTGAGCAACCAGAGGTCCAACGTGGCCGTTCCGGCATCCCAGGCGATCACCGATCCGCTGCGCCATGCGCGCGATGACATCCTTGCGCCCGCGGGCCTGGACGACGGCCGCATCGAGCAGGCCCTGGGACTCGTGCTCGGCTCGGCAGTGGATTGTGCCGACCTGTATTTCCAGCTCTCGCGCGAGGAGAGCTGGGGGCTCGAGGACGGCATTGTCAAGGAAGGCAGCGCCAGCATCGAGCAGGGCGTGGGTGTGCGCGCGCTGGCGGGCGAGAAGACCGGGTTTGCCTACTCCGATGAGATCATGATGCCGGCGCTGGAAGAGGCGGCGCGTGCGGCGCGTGCGATCGCCGTGCAGGGCGGCCGCGGCGCGGTGCAGGCCTGGCGGCAGGTCAGCGGCCACCGGCTGTACCCGCCGATCGATCCGCTGCTGAGCCTCGCCGATGAGGACAAGATCGCCTGGCTCGAGCGCGTCGATCGCGAAACGCGACGCATCGATCCGCGCGTGGTGCAGGTCATGGCGAGCGTGCACGCGGTGCACGAGCTGATCCTGGTGGCCTCGAGCGAGGGGGTGCTGGCCGCAGACGTGCGGCCGCTGGTGCGCATGAACGTCACGGTGATCGTCGAGCACGAGGGTCGCCGTGAGCAGGGTTATGCCGGCTGCGGGGGCCGCTACTCGCTCCAAGAGCTGGTGGCGCAGGACCGACCGCTCAAACTCGGGCGCGAGGCCGTACGTCAGGCGCTGGTCAATCTCGAGGCCGTGCCGGCCCCTGCCGGCATGATGACCGTGGTGCTCGGACCGGGCTGGCCGGGGGTGTTGCTGCACGAGGCGGTGGGCCACGGCCTCGAGGGCGATTTCAATCGCAAGGGCACTTCGGCCTTCAGCGGCCGCATCGGCGAGCGCGTGGCCGCGCCCGGCTGCACCGTGGTGGATGACGGCACGCTGGCGGCGCGGCGCGGCTCGCTCAATATCGACGATGAGGGCACGCCGACCCAATGCACCACGCTGATCGAGGACGGCGTGCTGCGCGCCTACATGCAGGACCGCCTCAATGCGCGGCTCATGGGCGGACAGTCGAGCGGCAACGGCCGACGCGAGTCCTTCGCGCACGTGACCATGCCGCGCATGACCAACACCTACATGATGGCCGGGCCGCACGACCCCGGCGAGATCCTGGCCTCGGTACAGCGCGGCATCTACGCGGTCAATTTCGGCGGCGGCCAGGTCGACATCACGTCAGGGAAATTCGTGTTCTCGGCCAGCGAGGCCTATCTGATAGAGAACGGCCGCCTCGGAGCGCCGATCAAGGGCGCGACGCTCATCGGCAACGGTCCGGACGTGCTGCAGCGCGTGGTCATGGTGGGCAACGATCTCAAGCTCGACGACGGCATCGGCGTGTGCGGCAAGGAAGGCCAGAGCGTGCCGGTCGGCGTTGGTCAGCCGACGCTGCGTATCGACGGGCTGACGGTCGGCGGCACCGGCTGAGGTCGCGTCAATTGCCGCTGCGGTCGTTCAACACCGTGGTGCCGCCGTGGTGGTGCTCGGTGTGCCGGTGGCGCGCGCGTTCGTCGATGTACAGCAGCTCGTGCTGGCCGATGGTCACCACATCGCCGTCGTTGAGGTTGTGATAGCGCACCCGCTTGGAGTGCAGGTAGACGCCGTTGGTGCTGTTGAGGTCCTCGATCACGCAGCTCTGAGCCGTGGTCACGATCTGGCAGTGGTGACGGCTGACGAAGCGGCTGTCGATCTGTAGATCGTTCGCCGGGGTGCGGCCGATGATCAGGCGTCCCGGAAACAGCGCGTGCTCGCTGACGGTCTGGCCCGCCGTGGCGAGCAATACCCGCGCCAGCGGCACGCCAGCCGCATTCTCGCCATCCGTTTCGGACATGGCACCGGACTGGGCGCCGCCCACCGCCTCGTTGCGCAGGCGCAGGCCGCGCGTGCCGGTGCGCGAGCCGAACTCGGCCCACTGCAGCTCGCCGATGGCCTCGGTCAGCTCGGCGATCGAGACCGTATCGCGCTGCCTCACCGAGGCCGCGAGCAACGCCGTGTCGCACAGCGTGTTGACGAGCCGCGGCACGCCGCCGGTGTAGCGGAAGATCACTTCGAAGGTGTCGGGCGCGAAGATCGAGCGGCCCTGCGAGCCGGCGACCTCCAGCCGGTGCAGGATATAGGAGTGCGTTTCCGCGGCCGACAGCGCCGACAGGTGAAAGCGCAGGCGCACGCGCTGCGTGAGCTGTTCGAGCTCCGGCGCATCGAGCTTCTGATTGAGCTCGGGTTGGCCCGCCAGGATGATGCGCAGCACCTTCTCCTTGGTTGCCTCGACACCCGAGAGCAGCCGTACTTCCTCGAGCACGCGCTCGGACAGGTTCTGCGCCTCATCGACCACGAGCATGATCTTGCGCCCGGCGCTGTACTGTTCGATCAAAAAATCGTTGAGGGTTGCGAGCAGCTCGGCCTTCTTCATGCGGAACGGCTTGAAGCCGAACGCCACCAGTACGGCCTGCAGGAACTCGATCGATGAAACCTGCGTCTGATTGATCTGCGCGACCAGCACGTCCTTCTCGAGCTCGCGCAGGAAAGTCTCTATGAGCGTGGTCTTGCCGCAGCCGATCTCGCCGGTGATCACGACGAAGCCGTCGGTGAACCACACGGTGGATTCCATGTATGCCTTGGCGCGCGCATGCGCCTGGCTCAAGTAAAGGAACTCCGGGTCAGGACTGAGCCGGAACGGCAGCTCCCTGAGTTTGAACAGCTCGAGATACATCGGCGTTATTTCAAGGTGAGTTGTCACCCGCAGCCGTTGCCGCGGTCGTATTATGCGCGAGAATACTATGGCGCGAGCGGCAGGTGCGGGTAAAGCGCTGTCAATAGGCGTCGGGCGCGAATATTTCGTTGCGCGGCGCTGTTTTCCACCACCGTGCAGTGGCCAACCTTGCGGCCGTGGCGAGGTTCTTTGCCATAATCGTGCAGGTGCACTCCGGGTTCGGCCAGCAGTCGCGGGCGCGGTGGCATCCGGCCGATCAGATTGATCATGGCCGCGTGGCCGCGCGCATCGGCGGCTCCGAGCGGCAGCCCTGCCACAGCGCGTACATGGTTCTCGAACTGACTGGTCACCGCGCCCTCGATGGTCCAATGACCCGAGTTGTGCACCCGGGGCGCCATCTCATTGGCGATCAGCCGCCCGTCGCGCACGAAGAACTCGATGGCCAGCACACCCACATAGTGAAAGTGCTCGAGCACGCGCTTGAGGCTCGCAGCGGCGGTGCGCCGCACGGCCGGGGCGTCCCAGGGCGCAAGCGTCAGGCGCAGGATGCCGTCGACGTGGTAGTTGCGGTTGAGCGGGTAGAGCACGATCTCGCCGCGGCGGCTGCGCACCCCGAGGATCGATACTTCATAGTCGAAGGGCACGAACTGCTCATACAGCAGGGGCGCGTCGCCAAGGCGCTGCCACGCGGCCTCGCAGTCGCCGGCGCTGCGCAGCACCTGCTGGCCCTTGCCGTCGTAGCCGAGCCGGCGCGTCTTGAGCACGCCGGGCAGACCGATGCGGCGTACTGCCCGCTCGAGCGCAGGAAGCGAATCCACGGCCGCAAAGCGCGTCGTGGCGATGCCCAGACGCTCGAAGGTGCGCTTCTCGGCGAGCCGGTCCTGCGAAGCGGCCAGTGCGCGCAGCGGCGGGGCGATGCGTGTCCGGCGCGCGCGCGCGGCGGCGCGCAGCGCTGCGACCGAGATATTCTCCCAATCGAAGGTGATGACTTCGCTGCGCTCGGCGAGTTGCGCCAGCAGCGCGCGGTCGGCGAATTCGCCGCTCAACACCGGTGCGAACCGTCCCGCCGGCGTGCCGGAACCGCGGTCCAGGAACAGGAAATCCAGGCCGAGCGGATAGCCTGCCAGCGCGAGCATGGCGCCTAACTGGCCGGCGCCGACCACGCCGATCGTCATGGGTGCGGTGATACCGCGCGCGGATCGGGATTGGCCAGAACCGCCGCGGTCTGCGCCTGGCGTGAGCGCTGCAGCGCCTCGGCGATGGCCGGGTAGCGCGGCGCCAGGATGGCCGCGGCGAATAGCGCGGCATTGGTCGCGCCCGCGCTGCCCACGGCGAAAGTCGCGACCGGAATGCCGGCGGGCATCTGCACGATGGACAGCAGCGAGTCCAGGCCGTTGAAGGCACGCGAGGGTACCGGTACCCCGAGCACCGGCAGGGCGGTCTTGGCCGCGGCCATGCCGGGCAGGTGGGCGGCGCCGCCGGCCCCGGCGATCAGCACTTCCAGGCCGCGGCCAGCCGCTCCCGCTGCGTATTCGAACAGCAGATCGGGCGTGCGGTGTGCCGAGACCACGCGGGTCTCATGCGCTATGCCGAGCTTCTCGAGGCACGTGGCCGCGGCGCTCATCGTCTCCCAATCCGAGGACGAGCCCATGATGATGCCGACCAGGGCTTTCATCGCGGCATCTTAGCATTACGGGATCCAAGCTCGCCCGCGCGCTCGGCCAGCGCGCGCTCGATGGGCGCCGGATCGATGTCGCGCATGAGCCGGCCGATGTACTGGCGCGCCCGCGCGTGGGCCGCACGGCTGCGCAGGCGCTGGGTCTCGAGCAGCACCTCGAGCAGAAGCGGCGGCAGGCCGAGGCGCTGCAGCTGCGCCGGCGTGAGGCCGAGCAGCCGCTCCCCCAGCCGTTGCAGACCCTCCGCGGCGCGCTTGCGCGCCGAGCGGCTCGGCCGTTCATCGCGCGGCAAGCGCGCCGGCGCTGTCACGGACTCTTCGCCGACATCATCGCGCCCCTTCCTGCCTCGCTCTTTCATGCCGCGCTCGATCGTCCTGCGCTCGACTACAATCTACGCCGATCATGGCATAGCCCATGCCAGCATGGCTCAAAGGGAACTCCGATGCCGCAGCCGATCGATGCTTCACGCATCAGCGAGCTCGAGCAGGTCGTCGCCGACGCACTGAGCGCGGCGCGCGAGCGCGGCGCGAGCCAGGCGGAGGCGGACGCGAGCCTGCAGCGCGGCCTGACAGCGACCGTGCGCCTGGGCGAAGTGGATACCATCGAGTACCACCGTGACCGCGGCCTGTCGCTGACGGTGTACTTCGGCAAGGCCAAGGGCTCGGCCAGCACGGCCGATCTGCGGTCCGCCGCGGTGCGCGAGAGCGTGCTCAAGGCGGTGGCGATCGCGCGCCACACCGCAGCCGACGAGTGTGCGGGGCTCGCCGATCCGGAGGCCCTCGCGCGCGAGATACCGGATCTGGACCTCTACCACCCCTGGAATCTCGAGCCGGAGGAGGCCGTGACCATGGCGCGCGAGTGCGAGCGCGCCGGGCTGGAGAGCGACCCACGGCTGACCAATTCCGAGGGCGCCACCGTCGCCACCCACAGCGGCGTGCGGGTGTACGGCAACAGCAACGGCTTTCTGCACGGCTTTCCGAGCACCAGTCACAGCGTGAGCTGCGCGCTCATCGCCCAGCAGGGCGAGGACATGCAGCGTGATCATTGGTACTCGGTGGCCCGCCGCGCCCAGGCCCTTCAGGATGCTGCCGCCATCGGGCGGCAGGCGGCACAGCGGGCGCTGCGCCGCCTCGGTGCGCGCCAACCGGCGACGCAGCGTGCGCCGGTGCTGTTCGCCGCCGAGCTGGCGCGCGGCGTGTTCGGACATTTCGCGGGCGCAATTCGCGGCGCGAGCCAGTACCGGCGCGCCTCGTTTCTGCTCGAGGCCGCCGGCACGCAGGTGTTTCCCGCGTTTGTGGATATTGCCGAACGGCCCCACCTGCCGCAGGCACTGGCGAGCAGCCCGTTCGATGCCGAGGGCGTCGCCACGCGCGATCGCGCGCTGGTGCAGGGCGGTGTGCTGCAGGGCTATGTGCTCGGCAGCTATTCGGCGCGCAAGCTCGGCCTCAAGAGCACCGGTAACGCCGGCGGCATCCACAATCTGCTGGTGTCGGACGGCGGCGGCGCCCACAGCGGCAGTTTCGAGCAGCTCCTGCAGCGCATGGACCGCGGCCTGCTCGTGACCGAGCTCATGGGGCCGGGCGTCAACGGGGTGACCGGCGATTACTCGCGCGGTGCGAGCGGCTTCTGGGTCGAGCACGGCGCCATCGCCTATGCGGTGCACGAGCTTACGATCGCGGGCAATCTGCGCGAGATGCTGCGGCACATCGTGGCGGTCGGCACGGACGTCGACATCCGGGGCGCGATCCGCACCGGCTCGCTGCTGATCGAGTCCATGACCATCGCGGGCGAATAGTGCGCGGGCGCGGCGGCCGCCTCAGCGCGTGCGCGCGGGCGCGTCGGTCTCCGGACCGGTGAGGCGGCGCAGCGCCTCACGGTATTTTTCGCCGGTGCGCGCGATGACCTCGGGCGGCAGGCGCGGTCCCGGAGCGCGCTTGTCCCAGTCGAGGGTCTCCAGGTAGTCGCGCACGTACTGCTTGTCGAACGAGGGCGGGCTGGCGCCGGGACGCCAGGTATCGGCCGGCCAGAAGCGCGATGAGTCGGGCGTCAGCACTTCATCGATCAGTGTGAGGCGGCCGGCGGCATCGAGTCCGAATTCGAACTTCGTGTCCGCGATCAGTATGCCGCGGGCGCGCGCATGCGCGGCCGCGTAGGCATACAACGCCAGCGCGGCCGCGCGCACCGCCGCCGCCAGCGGCGCGCCGATCAGCGCGGCGACCGCATCGAAGGAGATGTTCTCGTCATGCTCACCCGCCGCTGCCTTGGTCGCCGGCGTGAACAGCGGTTCGGGCAGAGCCTGCGCCTGCTCGAGGCCCGGGGGCAGGGCGATACCGCACAGGCGGCCATCGCGCTGGTAATCCTTCCAGCCCGATCCGATCAGGTAGCCACGTACCACCGCCTCGAGGGGCAGGGCCCGCAGGCGCTGCACGATGACGGCGCGGCCCTCGAGCAGCGCCAGATCGGCACCGCGCACCACGCTGGAGAGCGGTTGTCCGGTCAGGTGGTTGCGGATGATGGAGCCGGTGCGCGCGAACCAGAAGCGCGAGATCTCGTCGAGCACGCGTCCCTTGCCGGGGATCGGATCGGGCATCACCACATCGAACGCCGAGAGCCGATCGGTGGTCACGATCAGCAGACGCGAATCATCCAGCGCATAGATGTCGCGTACCTTGCCGCGGTGCAGCCGCTGCAACCCCTCGAGGTCCGTCTCGTAGACGGGCCGCTCGTCAACCGTGGCGGGTTTCGTGGCCAAGGCTTGCTACCATAACCGGCGCCTGCCGTAACGGGCGCGTTGAAAGGGCGCGCATCTTGCCGCCCCGGCTGCAACACGGTCAAGCGGGACGGATCGAGCATGAGCTGGGCTGGAAAACTCATCGGCGGGGTCATCGGGCTGGCGGCCATGGGGCCGCTGGGTGCCCTGCTGGGGGCGCTGATCGGCCATCAGTTCGACTCCGGCGGCGGTGTCGGCACGCTGCTGGGCGGGGGCGCCGATCCGGCGCAGGTCAACGCGTTGTTCTTTCCGACCACCTTTCGCGTCATGGGACACATCGCCAAGGCCGATGGACGCGTGTCGGAGCAGGAGATCGCCTCCGCGCGCGCGGTCATGTACGCGCTGCATCTGAACGGCGCGCAGATGTTGTCGGCGATGGGCTATTTCAACGAGGGCAAGCAGCCGCAGTTCGATCTGGACGCAGCCTTGCAGCGGCTGCGGGCTGCAATCGCTGCGCATCCGGAGCTGACCCATTTCTTCGTCGAGATCCAGCTGCAGGCGGCGCTTGCGGGCGACGGCCTGTCGGAGCTGCCGCGCGCGCGGCTGCGGCGCGTGGCGCTGCTGCTCGGCCTCGCTGCGGAGGATTTCGCGCGCCTCGAGAGCATGCTGCGCTGGAGCCAGGGCATGGCGGGCGCAGGCGCAGGCGCGGGTGCGCGTGGCGGCGCCGGCCCCGATGCGCGTGCCGCGTACGGTGCAGCCGCCGGCGAGGAGCGCCTGGCGCAGGCCTACAGCGTGCTGCTCGCCGAGCCGGGCATGACCGATGAGCAGATCGTCAAGGCCTACCGGCGACAGATGAGCCGCCACCATCCCGACAAACTGCAGGCCAAGGGGCTGCCCGACTCCATGCTCGAGCGCGCCAAGGAGCGCACCCAGCAGATCCAGGCGGCCTATGAGCTGATTCGCGTCCAGCGGGGTATGCGATAGACTGCTGCGCATGCAGTGGATTGCGCCCTCGATTCTGTCGGCCGACTTTGCGCGCCTGGGCGCGGAGGTCGAGGCGGTGATCGCTGCCGGCGCGGACGTAGTGCATTTCGACGTCATGGACAATCACTACGTCCCCAATCTCACGATCGGGCCGGTGGTGTGCGAGGCACTGCGCCGCCACGGCATCAAGGCCCCGATCGACGTCCACCTCATGGTCAAGCCGGTCGACCGCATCGTGCCGGATTTCGCGGCCGCGGGCGCGAGCTACATCAGCTTCCACCCCGAGGCGAGCGAGCACGTGGATCGCACCATCGCCCTGATTCGCGAGCTTGGCTGCAAGCCCGGCTTGGTGTTCAACCCGGCAACCCCGCTGGAGTGGCTCGACTACACCCTCGAGCAGCTCGATCTGGTGCTGCTGATGTCGGTGAACCCCGGTTTTGGCGGCCAGAAATTCATCCCCGGCGTGCTGCCGAAGATCACCGAGGTGCGCCGGCGCGTGACCGCCAGCGGACGGGCGGTGCGCGTGGAGGTGGATGGCGGGATCAAGATAGACAACATCGCCGCCGCTGCCGCGGCCGGTGCTGACATGTTCGTCGCCGGCTCGGCGATCTTCGGAAGCAAGGATTACGCCGCGACGATCCGGGCCATGCGTGCCGCGCTGGCCGGCTAGTCCTCGTCCTCCTCGTCGTCTTCCGCATCGTCGTTGGCGGGCGCCGCGGCCCGGAGCCGCTCGGGTGGTCGATCACGCGCCGGCTTGGCCGGTACGATCACGGGGCGCGTCTTCATCTTCGGCCGGGCGTTGAATACGACGATGGTCTTGCCGGTGGCGCGCAGCAGCCCCTGGTCCTCGAGCACCTTGAGCACACGGCCCGCCA
Organism: Steroidobacteraceae bacterium; assembly: GCA_036521395.1. Classification (GTDB taxonomy): domain Bacteria; phylum Pseudomonadota; class Gammaproteobacteria; order Steroidobacterales; family Steroidobacteraceae; genus FEN-1191. The sequence continues at coordinate 14,013 of DATDHV010000183.1, forward strand.
TCTCGCGCGAGCAGCCCACCAGGCGCGAGAGCTCCTGGCGCGAGACCTTGATCTGCATGCCTTCGGGGTGCGTCATGGCGTCCGGCTCTTCGCACAGCCCGGTGATCGCGTGCGCGACGCGTCCGGTCACGTCCACGAAGGCGAGGTCCCCGAGCTTGCGATTGGTTCGATCCAGGCGCGTCGCCAGCTGCGTGGCGAGCTCGAAGATGAGGCCGGGACTCTCGGTGGCTACCTGCCGGAAGCGCGGATAGGTCATTTCCGCGAGCTCGCAGGCATTGCGCGTGCGCACCCAGGCGCTGCGGGTCGGCTGCTCGTAGAACAGGCCCATCTCGCCGAAGAACTGGCCTTTGTTCAGGTAGGCAAGCACCATTTCGTTGCCTTCCTCGTCCTCGATCATGACCTCGACGGAGCCGCTGATGATGTAGTAGAGGACATCGGGCAGATCGCCAGCATGGATCAGCACGGTCTTGGACGGTACCGTGCGTATGCGGCAGTAGCTCAGAAAGCGGTTGATCGCAGGAATGTCGCTTAAGGGTCTGACATTCTCTTCCATGATTGGCTGGCCTTCATTGCGTTATCAAAGCGACGGCGCTTGCGGCCTTTTATTACACAATTTGTGCCGGCCGCAAGTGACAAGTGATCCGTTGACGTGCTCAGAGCCAGTAGGCCGTGCCCGTCATGACGCGAGCGACGCAGCGCATCAGCGTCGGAACGGGTGGCGGCAGGTCGGCCGCGCCGCGTGCGCGGGCCGCATGGCCGTGTCCTGACTCTTCGGCTTTCATCAGTTCGACGATCCTGCGGCTGCGCAGATCCGCCGGCGGCAGACGATCCAGATGGCTGGCCAGATGGCCTTCGACCTGAGTCTCGGTCTCGGTCATGAAGCCGAGGCTGACGGCGTCGCCGAGCATCGCGGCGGCCGCACCCAGGCCGAAGGAACCGAGGTACCACAGCGGATTGAGCAGGCTCGGTCTGGCGCCCAGCTCGGTCAGGCGCGACTCGCACCAGGCCAGATGCTCGGCTTCCTCGGCCGCGGCGCGCTCCAGGAAGGCGCGCGTCTCGGCCGAGCGCGACAGTGCGGCTTGTCCGCGGTACAGGCCCTGCGCGGCGATCTCGCCCGCATGGTTCACCCGCATCAGGGAGGCGGCGAGCCGCTTGTCGCCGGGACTGAGCGAGGCGCTATCCTCGGGTAGATCGGGACTGCGGGTGCTGCGCGCCGGCGCGAACAGGGTGCGCAGGGTCTGATCCGCGACATTGAGCACCGAATCGAGGACGTCGCTGGTCGGCATGGGATACATTATATGTCATCCCGCAGGCGCACCGGGATGGCCGCATTTTTGCAATGCCAGGGCTCCTTGAGTAAACTCTCGCGCCTTTTTCCAGGATCTACCGGGATCTAATACGAGATGAAGACTGAATTCGCCAAGCCGGCGACTGTCCGCGGCGATTGGTATGTCATTGATGCCAGTGGCAAAACCCTGGGCCGTCTGGCCTCGCGCATTGCACTGCGGCTCAAGGGCAAGCACAAGGCCGACTACAGTCCGCACGTGGACATGGGCGACCACATCGTGGTGCTGCACGCGGAAAAGATCGCGGTGACCGGCAACAAGCTCGACGACAAGATGTACCACCATCACACCGGGCATCTGGGCAACCTGAAGTCGATCGCGCTCGGCAAGCTGCTCAAGGAACATCCCGAACGAGCCATACAGTACGCGGTCAAGGGCATGCTGCCCAAGACCACGCTGGGCCGGAGCATGTACCGCAAGCTGCACGTGTTCGCAGGCGACAAGCATCCGCACGCCGCGCAGCAGCCCAAACCGTTAGAGCTATAAGGACCAAACGCACCCCACATGAGCGCATCCACGAACTACGGCACCGGCCGGCGCAAGAGCGCCACCGCGCGCGTTCATCTGCAGCCCGGCAAGGGCCGCATAACGATCAATCAGCGCCCGATCGATGAATTCTTTGGTCGCGAAACCGGTCGCATGATCGTTCGCCAGCCACTCGAACTGGTGCAACTGGCCTCGACGTTCGACATCACGGTCAAGGTCGCTGGCGGCGGCATCACCGGCCAGGCCGGCGCGATCCGGCACGGCATCGCACGCGCGCTGATCCGTTACGATGAAGCGCTGCGCAAGCCGCTGCGGCAGGCCGGGTTCGTGACACGCGATGCGCGCGAGGTCGAACGCAAGAAGGTCGGGCGTCGCAAGGCTCGCCGCGGAACGCAATACTCCAAGCGCTGAGCTGTTGGGGGATCGTCTAGTGGTAGGACCGCGGACTCTGACTCCGCTAACCTAGGTTCGAATCCTAGTCCCCCAGCCAATTTCTCCGGCCCGCGGTCAGATCGTCTCCACGCCCGCCGCGGTGCCGACGATCAGCAAGTCGGCGGGGCGCCGGGCGAACAACCCGACGGTGACCACCCCCGCGATCTGCCCGACATGGCTCTCCATCGCGCGCGGGTCCGCAATCGACAGTCCGTGGACATCGAGAATCTGATTGCCATTGTCGGTTATCAGGTTCCGCCGCCAGACGGGGCGGCCGCCGATGCCCTCGAGGCATCGCGCCACGTAGCTGCGAGCCATCGGGATCACTTCTACCGGCAGCGGGAAGCGGCCCAGGGTCTCGACCAGCTTGTCGTCGTCGATGATGCAGATGAAGCGCGCGGATGCCGCGGCGACGATCTTCTCGCGCGTCAGCGCGCCGCCGCCGCCCTTGATGAGCTCGCGGCCGCGGGTCGCCTCGTCGGCGCCGTCGATATAGAGCGGCAGCTCACCGAGCTCATTGAGGTCCAGCAGCGGTATGCCGTGCGAGCGCAGGCGCGCGCTGCTGCCTTCGGAGCTCGAAACCGCGCCGCGCAGCCGCACCCCGCCGCCACCTTGGGCCAGCAGGTCGATCAGCAAATTGACGGTGGAGCCGGTGCCGACGCCGAGGATCATGCCTTCGTGCACGTGCTCGAGGGCGGCGCGCGCGGCGCGCTCCTTGCGTTGCTGCGAGGAGTCAGCGGCGGGCCTGCTGGGTTCGCTCATCAGCGTTCCGAGTCGGTAAATGCAGGGTCTGAAACGACAGTGCCCGCTATCGCGGGCACTGCTTGAAGCTTTGAAGTGCGGCGAGCCAGGAGGTCATCCAAGCCCGCCGCTGCTGAAGGCCTACTTCTTTTTCGAAGCTTTTTTCTTTGCCTTCTTCTTTGCTTTCGCCATGACTATATCTCCATGTCAGGTTAGTCCGGGGACCGAGTATATACACGCGTTGCAAAATTACAAGCAAGCGAGTATGCGAGCGGTCATGTGTGATCTTGCTCACACCGCGTGTTCGCGTCACTCGAGCGAGAGTATGAATCGCCAATGCGCGTCATCGACCGGTGTAACCGACAGCCGATTGCCCGCGCGCAGGATCAGCAATCCCTCGAGCGCACCCTTGGCATGCGCGCGCAGCTCATCGAGACCGATCACGCGCGCGAAGCGGCGCGCCAGGCGCACGTCGAACGCGTACCAGCGCGGCTGCGCAGCGCTGCCGATCGCGTCGTAGCGGGGGTCGCGCCGGTCTAACGCGCTGGCATCCGGGTAGGCGCCGCGGACCACGCGCACGATGCCGGCGATGCCAGGACGCTCGCAGCTCGAGTGGTATAGAAAGGCCTGATCGCCCTTCTTTATCCGGTCGCGGATCATGTTGCGGGCCTGGAAATTGCGCACGCCGTCCCAGCTTGCGGTGTGCCGCGCCGCCGCCTGCAGGTGCTCGATGCCGAAGCTCGAGGGCTCGGTCTTGAGCAGCCAGTGATTCACGGCGCGGGCCCGGGTGTAGCGAAATACTGCACGCCGTCCTCGGTCACCACCGCATCGAGCGGCACATCGTGACGGGCGAGCCCGATGTGATCGACCCGCTGGCAGCGATAGGCCAGGCCGATCAGCAGCGGGCGATGCCAGCTTTGCCGGCGGCGCCTGAAGGCAAACACGCGATCGTAGTAGCCGGCGCCGGACCCCAGGCGCGTGCCCTCGCCATCGAAGCCGAGCAGCGGCACGAACACCACCGAGAGCGTGCGTGCGGGCACGGCTTCGATGATGGGGGGTTCCGGAATGCCGTAGCGGTTGTGCAGCGAGAGCTCGTCGCGATCGCGGGCGAACAGCATCGTGCGCCGCCGGTAATCGGTAATGCGGGGAAGATAGACCGGGCAGCGGCGCTGGCGTGCGAGGGCGCGCAGCACGTCGGTGCTGACTTCGAAGCCCACCGACACGTACAGGCCGATGGGGCGCGCGCCGCGCAGCCAGCGTGTGCCGTTGATGTGACGGGTGATGAGCAGCGCGGCGGCGGCGCGCTGGCCGGCGCCGAGCTCGCGCCGGCGCGCGCGAAGCTGCTGGCGCAGCACATCGCGTGGGCGCGACGCGGCTGCCGGTGCCGCGGCGGGGGTGTGCGCAGCGGCGGGAGACGGTGCCGCCGCGGACGGCTTGGCCGCCGTGCTCGGATCGGCTTCAGGCCGCAAATTCAAGGGCGCCACCCGCAAATGCCGGTGCGAACCGTTGCTCTCGACCGGAGCAACAAGTGGGATCACCTGCGACAGGTAAGGCTTTCTGCTGCAAGGCAGACCTGCACAGTGCTGTCAGCAAGGCTATCGATCCCGTGGGTGTTTCAATTAGGGTCGAGAGGTAACCCAGTCCACTTGTCGAACACCGCAGGCGACGCTTGAGTTCACTCTACACCAAAGGCCCCGGCGCTGTCGTTCGACGCAGCTCACGGTCCGACACATCGGCTCAAAGCTCGAGCTGCTGCCCTTTTTGCAGTGAATTCTCGACACGCTCGCGCATCGCCTTGAGGCGATGGCCCAGATCCTGCTCGGTGCCGCGCTCGCGCGCGCGCAGGGTGATGAGTTCGTGGGCGAGGTTCAACGCGGCCATGACGGCGATGCGATCGAGGCCGACGATCTTGCCGCTGTCGCGGATCTCGCGCATGCGGCCGTTGAGGAATTCGGCGCTGTCGAGCAGATCGGTGCGCTCCTCCGGAGCACAGGCGACGAAATATTCCTTTTCGAGGATGCGGACGCTCAGCGGCCGCCCGGCCTCGCTCATGCGCTGTGCTCCATCGATTTGAGATGGCCGATCATGGCTTCCACGCGCGTGCGGACCTGCTCGTTCCGGTGCAGCAGCGAGGTCTTCTCCGAGGCCAGGGTCTCCTGGCGCGCACGCAGGGCGCGATTCTCTTCCTTGAGCTGCTGCATCGAGGAAAGCAATTCCTCGATGCGTTTCTCGAGGCGTTTGAGCTCAAGATCCAGGGCGGAGGAGCGGGTGCTGTCTGTCATGGCAAAACTATAGTTCCGCGCCGACGGAGAGGTCAATGTATAACCTTCAAAAGCGCTGCGGCGGCCTTCCGGTGCCGGACCGGGCAGCGCAGGCGGGGAGGCGGCCGCGCGTCGGCGGCGCCGGAAAGTTGCGGCGGGCGCAACGGCTGCCATACCATTTTGAAAGTGACCAGCCAGCACGATTATTCCCAGATTCAGCGCACGCTTGCGGCCTCGCATGCGCTGGCCGACGCGGCCGAGGCGCACGGCACGCTGACCGGCGCGCTGTGCGCGCTGGTGCCTTACCGGCTCGAGGACTGGCTGGCCGATATCCTGCCCGAGGGGGTCACCGACGTGAGCGCCGATCCGGCGCTGCAGACGCTCTACGCCGCCACGGTGGCCGCGCTGTCGGGACGGCATATGGAGTTCGACCTGCTGATTCCGGCCGACGACACGCCCATCGAGGAGCGCACTCAGGCCCTCACCGCGTGGTGCAGCGGCTTTCTCTACGGTCTGGGCAGCAATGGCGCCGCCGATCCGCAGCGCCTGCCGGGCGAGCTCGGCGAGATCGTGCGCGATCTGAATGAGATCACGCGCGCCGATGTGGATGCCACCGACACCGCAGAGGCCAACGAGTCGGCGCTCGCGGAGCTGGTGGAGTTCGTGCGCGTTGGCGTGCAGATGGTGTTCGACGAGCTCGAGCCGTTGCGCGAGCGCCATGACGCGCCCGGGCCGGTGCTGCACTGAGTCCATCCACCCGCCCGGCGCGATTTACCTTAAGCTGAGCCGCCGCGCTACCGAATCCAGCTTCAGCACCGAGACAGTCATGGCCGAACCCTCCAGGATCGAATTCGCACGCCGCCGTCGCGCGCTCATGCGCTTGATGGGCCGCGACGCCATCGCCATCGTGCCGTCCGCACCGGTGCGGCAGCGGAACAATGATGTCGAGTACAACTACCGGCAGGACAGCGATTTCTATTACCTGACCGGCTTTACCGAGCCCGATGCCGTCGCCGTGCTCGTTCCCGGGCGGGAGGCGGCCGAATACGTGCTGTTCGTGCGCGAGCGCAACCGCGAGCGCGAGATCTGGGACGGCAAGCGCGCCGGACCGGACGGCGCGGTGCAGCAGTACGGTGCCGATGACGCCTTTCCGATCACCGACATCGATGAGATCCTGCCGGGCCTGATGGAGAACCGCGAGCGCGTGTTCTACACCATGGGTCTGCACCAGGAATTCGACCAGCGCGTGGTCGGCTGGGTCAATTCCCTGCGCGCGCAGGCCCGCAGCGGACTGCACCCGCCGCAGGAATTCGTCACCCTGGATCATGCGCTGCACGATATGCGGCTGTTCAAGAGCCGCAGCGAGATCCGGCTCATGCGCCGCGCCGGCCAGATCGCCGCCGGCGCACACGTGCGCGGCATGCGCTTCTGCCGCCCGGGGCGCATGGAATACGAGGTCATGGCCGAGCTGCTGCACGAATTCAACCGCCATGGCGCGGATATCTCCTATCACCCGATCGTCGGCGGCGGCCCGAATTCCTGCGTGCTGCACTACCGCGATAATGCTGCCCGCCTCAACGACGGCGATCTGCTGCTGGTCGATGCCGGCTGCGAGTTCGGCTATTACGCCTCCGACATCACACGCACCTACCCCGTGAACGGCCGCTTCAGCGCCGAACAGCGCGCCGTCTACGAGGTGGTGCTCGAGGCGCAGCACGCCGCCATTACCAAGGTCAAGCCGGGCAACCACTGGAACGAGCCGCACGATGCCGCGGTGCGCGCCATCACGCAGGGCCTGGTGCGTCTTGGGCTGTTGCGCGGCTCGGTGGCGAGTCTGATCCGCAGCGGTGCCTACCGGAAATTCTTCATGCACCGGACCGGGCACTGGCTCGGCATGGACGTCCATGATGTCGGCGACTACAAGGTCGGCGATGAATGGCGCGTATTCGAGCCGGGAATGGTGCTGACGGTCGAGCCGGGCATCTATATCGCCGCCGGGACGCGCGGCGTGTCGCGACGCTTCTGGAACATCGGCGTACGCATCGAGGACGATGTCGCGGTCACGCGCGCCGGCTGCGAGGTGCTCACGAGCGACGTGCCGAAGACGCCGGATGAAATCGAAGCCCTCATGGCGGCCGCCTGACATTCGAGGCATGAACGCCGGCCCGCACCGCTGCGACGTTGCGATCGTGGGCGGTGGCATGGTAGGCGCGAGCCTGGCATTGGCTCTGCAGCACACGCCGCTGCGGGTGCTGGTGATCGAAGCGGTCGAGCCCGGTGGCGCACACCAGCCGAGCTTCGATGACCGCACCACCGCCCTCGGCAATGGCGCACGCCGTATTCTCGAAACACTGCAGGCATGGCCGCGCATCGCAGAACACGCCGCGCAGATCCGCAGCATTCACGTCTCGGAGGCGGGCCGGTTCGGGTTCGCGCGCCTCGAGGCGGCCGAGCTCGGACTCGAGGCCTTCGGTTTCACCGCCAGCAACCGACAGATCGGCGCGGCGCTGTGGGCGGCACTGCGGACGGGGGGACGCGTGGCCGTGGCCTGCCCCGCGCGCGTGCTCGGCGTGCAGCTCGAAGCCGACGCGGCGCACCTCACCGTCGCCGACGCCGCCGGCATGGAAAGCCAGGTGCACGCGGCGCTGGTGGTGGCGGCCGACGGTGCGCAGTCGCTGGTCAAGCAGGCCGCGGGCATCGCCTCCGTCGATGACGACTACCGGCAGGCGGCGGTGGTCGCCAACATCGGCACCGACCGCGCGGCGCGCGGCATCGCCTACGAGCGCTTCGGCGCGAGCGGCCCCGTAGCGCTGCTGCCGCTGGCCACGGGCGCCTACACCGTGGTCTGGACGCTGAGTCCCGAGCGCGCCGCGGCCATGCAGGAGTGCGGCGCGGCGCAGTTCTGCGAGCAACTGCAGCGCAGCTTCGGCTGGCGCGCCGGGCGCATACTGCATGTCGGGCGCCGCGGCACTTACCGACTCGCGCTGGTGCGAGCGCTCGAGCACACCGCCGCACGCGTGGCGCTGATCGGCAACGCGGCGCAGGCGCTGCATCCGATCGCCGCGCAGGGCTTCAACCTGGGATTGCGCGATGCAGCGGTCCTGGCCGAACTCATCGCACCCGCGGCCGATCCGGGCGCGGCCGGGGTGCTGGCCGAATTTGCCGCGCGGCGCGCGGCCGATCGGCGCGGCATGATCGCGTTCACCGACGGTCTCGTGAAGCTGTTCGGCGACCGGCGCAGGCCGGCCGTGGCGGCGCGCAATCTCGGGCTGCTGCTATTCGATGTGAGTCCGCCGGCCAAGCGCGCCCTCGCGCGGCTGAGCGTCGGCTTCGGCGCGGCGCCGCCGCGGCTCGCGCGCGGACTGCCGCTGCACCCGCCCCGAGGCGCCCCATGACCGAGCGCTACGAAGTCGCCGTGGTGGGCGCCGGGCTGGCCGGCGCCTGCGCCGCGGCGCTGCTGGTGCGCCATGCCGGCATCGCGGCCGGCAGCATTGCGCTGCTGGGTGCGCAGTTGCCGGCAGCGGCCGACGCCGCGGGGCCGGGCGCACCGTTGGAGCTGCGCGTGGCAGCGATCTCGCGCGCCGGGGAGCGCGTGTTGCGCGCTGCCGGCGCGTGGCAGCGGCTGGATGCGGCGCGCCTGTGCCCATACGAGCGCATGCGGGTATGGCACCAATCAGCGCGGCTCGACAGCGCGGCGGGGCTGTGCTTCGAAGCCGCCGATCTGGGGGAACCGAACCTCGGCCATATCGCGGAGATCGGCGCGCTGCAGCGCGCCTGCATCGACAGTTTTCACGACGCCGGCGGCACGCTGATCCACGCCAGGCTCGAGCGACTGGCGATCAGCGAACATTGGGCGCGCCTGGAGTGCGCCGGCGCCGCCTTCGAGAGCCGGGTGGTGGTGGGCGCCGACGGCGTGCAATCGATCGTGCGCACTGGCGCGGGCCTGGCGGTGCGCTCGCGCGACTACCGTCAGCTCGCGGTCGTGGCCACCATCGAGACGGCGCGAGCGCACGAGCACACCGCCTGGCAGCGCTTCCTGTCCAGCGGACCGCTCGCCTTGCTGCCGCTGTCGGACGGGCGCTGCTCGATCGTGTGGTCGCTCGATCAGGGCGAGGCGCAGGTGGTGCGCGAGTGCGCTGAGGGCGAGTTCAATGCGCGCCTGGACATTGCATCGGCGCACGCGCTCGGCGCCACGCGCCTGGTCAGCGAGCGGCTCAGTTTCCCGCTGCACAGCGTCGCGGCGCGCGCGTACGTCGCCGAGCGCTGCGCGCTGATCGGCGATGCGGCCCACGTGATCCATCCGCTGGCCGGACAGGGCGCCAATCTGGGACTGCTCGATGCAGCGGCACTGTGTGAGGCGATCGCACTGGCGCCGGGTCTGCGCGAGGATCCAGGCGCGGTGCGCATACTGCGGCGTTACGAGCAGCAGCGGCGCACGACCAACCTGGCCATGGATGCGGCCATGAGCATGTTTCAGACCGGTTTTGCAGTGACGGCGGGGCCGGCGGCCTGGCTGGTCAATGCTGGCCTGGCGCTGGTCAACCGCAGTCATGCAGTCAAGCGCGCCTTCGCCCGCCAGGCCCTGGGTACCGCCGGGGAGCTGCCGCGCCTGGCGCGCGGTTAACGGGCCGGTATCTGGTCGATCTTCGCCGCGCAGATCAGGTCGTTGTCACTCAGGCCGCCGATGGCGTGCGTGGAGTAGCGCACGCGGCAGTAGTTGTAGCCGACCTCCAGGTCGGGGTGGTGATCCTCGATGTTGGCGATATGTGCCAGCGCGTTGACGAAGCTCATGGTGCGGTAGAAATCGTGGAAGGAGAACTCGCGCCGGATGGCCTTGCCGTCCTCGATCAGCCGCCAGTCGCTCGAGAGCTGCTGCAGCGCGCGCTGCGCCTGTTGGGCCGACAGCGCCGCCACGCCGCCCTCGCAGGGCTTGCAGTGACGCTCGCGCAGCGGCTCGGCCGCGGTCTGGCTCATGATTCCACCCTGCGCGCATAGGTGCGCGCCACGTAGCGTTCCACCAGTTCCTGGAATTCCTCGGCGATGCGCTCACCCTTGAGCGTGACGGTCTTGGCTCCGTCCTCGTAGACCGGAGCCACGGGACGCTCACCGGTCCCGGGCAAGCTGATACCGATGTTGGCGTGCTTGCTCTCGCCCGGACCGTTGACCACGCAGCCCATGACCGCCACCGTCATGGTCTCCACGTCGCGATAATCGTTGCGCCACGCGGGCATGCGCTCGCGCAGGTGACGCTGGATGCGATCGGCGAGGGTCTGGAAATAGGTGCTGGTGGTGCGGCCACAGCCGGGGCAGGCAGTCACCAGAGGAGTGAAGGAGCGCAGCCCCATGGTCTGCAGCAGTTCCTGCGCGACGATGACTTCGCGGCTGCGATCCCCACCGGGCTCGGGCGTGAGCGAGATCCGGATCGTATCGCCGATGCCCTGCTGCAGCAGGATGCCGATCGCGGCCGAGGACGCGACGATGCCCTTGGAGCCCATGCCGGCCTCGGTCAGGCCAAGGTGCAGCGCGAATTCGGTGCGGGCCGCGAGCTCGGTGTAGACGGCGATCAGATCCTGCACGGCGCTGACCTTGGCCGAGAGCACGATGCGCTCGCGCGGCATGCCGAGCTCGACGGCACGCTCGGCGCTCTCGAGGGCCGAGCGCACCATGGCCTCGCGCATGACCTGCTGCGCGGATCGGGGA
>DATDHV010000184.1:0-2347 GCA_036521395.1 Steroidobacteraceae bacterium
GCGCGAAAGCGGTCCGACTGGCCGAGCTGGAAACGCACGTCATCGACCGCGTCGGCCAGGCGCTGTGGCGTGACGTCGGGCCCCCACAGCTCGCGCACCTTCTGCTCATCGGCGTCTTGCGGCGGCGCACCAGTGGCCAGGCGCCGCAGGATGTCGCGGATGCGTTCCCGCTGGGCGTCCACGCGGCGTTCGCGCTCGCGCGCCGGCGTATCGGGCTCGAAATGCAGGGTCTCGTAGACCACGGCGAGATTGCGCTGATCATGGATGAAGCCGTCGTTAGTGGAGATCTGCGTGTAGACGCGGATCCAGAACTGAATGGCCGGCTCAAGCTCCGGCGGACGCGGCAGCAGGTCCGTGGCGCCGCGGGCGAGCGGTGCCAGGCACAGCAGCGAGAGCAATAGGAGGGGTCTCAATGGAAATCGAGGTTTCATATGCACGGAACCGCCTGTCGAGGCCCGCATGATAATTCCGGAAGCGCAAGAATAACGTGAATCGCGGTCGATTCCGGCAACTCGGACGGCCGCTCCCGGCCGCATCGGCCCTCAGCCGCATTTGGACTCGCCGCAGTTCAGGCACGTCATGCAGCCGTCCATCATGACCACGGCCGCGGTGCTGCATTTGCTGCACAGCGCCGCGCCCTCGGGGAAATGGGATTTGGCGAAGGCATCCTGCTGCTTGGCGCGGGCCTCAAACTCGGCGCGCTTCTCCTCGACCATCTTCTTTTGGTGCTCGTCGAGCTCGACCTTGTGCAGCAGGCCGATGCTCTGCAGGTGCTTCTCGATCACGTAGCCAAGCTCGGCAATGATCGAGGGCATGAACTTCCCGCCCGGCTGCCAGTAGCCGCCACGCGGGTCGAACACCGCCTTGAGTTCATCGACCAGGAAGGCGACATCGCCGCCCTTGCGGAACACGGCCGAGATGATGCGGGTGAGCGCGACGATCCACTGGAAGTGGTCCAGGTTCTTGGAGTTGATGAACACCTCGAACGGCCGGCGCTGCTCGTACTCGGTACCCTCGTTGAGCACGATGTCGTTGATCGTCACATACATGGCGTGATCCGAGACCGGCGTCTTGATCTTGTAGGTCGAGCCGATCAGCACCTCGGGGCGCTGGATCTCCTCGTGCATGCGGATGACCTTGGCGGTGCGCCCATCGCGGCTGTGCGCCAGCTCCTCCACGGGCGCCGCGGCCTGCGGCAGCGGCTGATCCTCGGGCTTGTGCACGCGGTATTTGACGATGCGCTTGTCGATGCGTGTGGTCATGGTCATAGCTTCCCGTAGTAGCCTTCCTTCAAGGCGTCGAACAGATTGGCGGCGCTGTGGATCTCGCCGTCGTACTCGATCTCCTCGTCCCCGCGCACCTTGATCTCGGTGCCGTCTTCGAGCGTGAAGGCGTAGGTGGTGTTCTTGAGGTCCTGCTCCTTGACCAGCACGCCCTGGAAGGCCTCGGGATTGAAGCGGAACGTGGTGCAGCCCTTGAGTCCCTGCTCATGCGCGTAGCGATAGATGCCCTTGAAGTCCTCGTACGGATAGTCGGTCGGCACGTTGGCGGTCTTGGAGATAGACGAGTCGACCCACTTCTGCGCCGCAGCCTGGATGTCCACGTGCTGGCGCGGCGTGACCTGGTCGGCCACCGTGAAGTACGACGGCAGCGCCTCGGCTTCGCTGGTGGAGCCGGGCATGGCGCGCGGATTCACGAGCTCGCGGTAGGCCAGCAGCTCGAACGAGAACACGTCGACCTTCTCCTTGGTCTTGCGGCCGGTGCGGATCACATTGCGGAAATAATAATGTGCGAACGAGGGCTCGATGCCGTTGCTGGCATTGTTGGCAAGCGACAGCGAGATCGTCCCGGTGGGCGCGATCGAGGTGTGATGGGTGAAGCGCGCACCGATCGCGGCCAGCTGCTCCGCCAGTTGCGGCGCGGCCTCGGCCACGCGCTGCATGTAGCGGCTGTAGCGCACATGCAGCAACCGCCCCGGTATCCTGGCGCCCGGCTTCCAGCCATCGCGCGCCATCTCCGGCCGCTTGCGCAGCATTTCCTTCGTGACCGTGAATTCCTCGCTCATGATCGGCGCCGGGCCCTTCTCGCGCGCGAGCTCGAGTCCCGCCTCCCAGCCCGCGAGCGCCATCTCGCGTGCCACGTCCTCGGTGAACTGCACCGACTCGCTCGAGCCGTACTTCATGCCGAGCAGCGTGAAGGTGGAGCCCAGGCCCAGGAAGCCCATGCCGTGGCGGCGCTTGCGCTGGATCTCCTCGCGCTGATAGCTCAGCGGCAGGCCGTTGATCTCGACCACGTTGTCGAGCATGCGCGTGAACACGCGCACCACTTCCCGGTACTCGTCCCAGTC
>DATDHV010000185.1:0-15346 GCA_036521395.1 Steroidobacteraceae bacterium
GCTGTCCGGCCCCGGCTTCCAGAACGCGGCCGGAACGATCGGCAGCAGGGCGCAGCTCAGCAGCAGCAACACGACGTGCAGCACGAACTGGCGCGCGCCGCGACGGCTCGTCAGCCAGTGCGCATAGCTGTAGCCGAACAGCAGCACGAGTTGGAAGAACACCAGGCATACCATCCACACGCCCGCCGATCCGCCAAACCACGGCAGGATCTGCTTGGCTATGATGGGCTGCACCAGGAACAGCAGGAACGAGGACAGCAGGATGGTGAGCGCGGGTGCGAGCATCGGTTTTCCGATCCTACACGGGTATGCAACGGCCAACACCGGCTTGCACGGGGCGCGGCATTGAACCTGGCGCACGTGGCGCTCTGGTGTGGCGCCTTCGCACTCATCGCGGCCGGCCTTGTCCTCACCATCGTGCCGGGAATGCCTGGCGTGCTGCTCATCTACGGCGGCATGTGGCTCGCGGCCTGGATCGGCCACTTCGCGCGAATCGGATGGCCGACGCTCATCCTGCTCGGCGTGCTGACGGCGCTGGCACTCGTGATCGACCTGACGGCGAGTGTGCTGGGCGCGAAACGCGTCGGTGCGAGCCGGCAGGCCCTGCTCGGCAGCTTCATCGGTGGCTTCGCCGGGCTGGCCTTTGGCTTGCCGGGCCTGATTGCCGGGCCGTTTGCGGGCGCCGTCATAGGCGAGTTGATGGCGCGGCGCACGCTGGTTGCGGCCACGCGGGTCGGGCTTTGGACCTGGATCGGTCTGCTGGCCGGCACATTGGCAAAACTGGCGCTCGCGGTGACCATGCTCGCCGTGTTTGCGGTCGCCTGCCTGATCTGAGGCGCCCCCGCTCAGCGCGCCTCAGTCGATCACGGATGGATCGAAGAATTGCTCTGAAACGGGCTTGTGCGCCAGGATTTCCTCGCGCGTCAGTCCCTGGATCTCGTGCGGAAACACCAGCCAGTGGTCGGTATCACGCAGGTAGTAGTCGGGCCGCAATGCGCTGCGATTGCGCGCGGATTTGTAATACACGGTCGCAACCCGGATCCGGCCCGGCAGATTGCGCCGGCAGCGCCGCTCGAGCTCGGCAATGACCGCTTCGAGACTGTGGCCCGTATCGAACACGTCATCTACCAGCAGCATGTCATCCTCGGCCGTCAGCCGCGAGACCAGGTAATCGAGCGCGTGGACTCGAACAGTCTTGGACTGTTGGCCCCCGCCGGCATAGGAGGAAGTGCGAACGGCGATGTGATCCGCGTGAATGGCGTGATACTCGAGCACTTCCTGCACGGCGATGCCGATCGGCGCGCCGCCGCGCCACATCGCGACCAGGAATGTGGGCCTGAAACCGCTGCGCACCACCGCCCTGCCGAGCTCCATCGAGTCCCGCAGCAGCTCATCGGCGGAGATGAAGAGCTTATCCATGGATCATGGTCGAGCCAGCAGCAACCGCAGCCAGGCCGAGATGTCAACGATCTCGCGCGCGCAGACTTCGTGCTGCATCGCGTACTCCAGCCATTGGACGGTAAATCCGTGCTGCCGCAGCGCGTCGCGCGAGAGCTGCCCGTACTCAATTGACACCACAGGATCGTTTCGGCCGTGACACATCAGGATCGGGGTCGTGCGGCCGGCAGCACTGGCCTCTGCCGCCAGGCTATCGCGCAGCGGCAGATACGTGGACAGTGCCAGTACCCCCGCCAGGGGTTCGGCTGCGCGTGAACCGCAATGCAGGGCGATGGCGCCGCCCTGCGAGAAGCCGGCCAGCACAATGCGTCCCGGAGCGATGCCCAGGGCCTGTTCACGCTGCAGATAGCCCTGCACGCGCACGGCCGAGTCGACAATGCCCGCGGCGTCCTCGGCTGCACCGATCGTCAGCAGCTTGATGTCGTACCAGGCGCGCATGGGCAGGCCCTGATTCAGCGATACCGGGCGCACGGGCGCGTGCGGAAACACGAAGCGCACACCGAGTGCGGCCGGCAGCTGCAGATCGGGCACGATGGGCACGAAGTCGTGGCCGTCCGCGCCGAGTCCGTGCAACCAGATCACGGTGGCATCGGGCGTGAGCGTGGCGGGCGCCAGGACCACGGCGTCCTCTTCTTCGCGTGTGCGATGGTTCATACGGCATTATCGTGCAAGCTCGACCCGCATTGCACGGCACAGGCGCTCGACCAATAATGCGTGCTCGCTCACCACCCGCGTGGCCATGATCTTCACGGTACATCTTCCGGCTCCGGTCGCGGTCTCGTCGCTGTTGCTGTACTCATTGCTGTTGCTGTCGCTGTCGCTGTCGCTGCCGCCGCCGGCCCGAGCGGCGCCCGCAGCGGCGGCGGCGCCACCAGCGTCTGCAGCGCCGGCGGCAGAGCCGCCGTTCGCGTTCGATACCGCTCCGGGTCGCTTGCCCAAGGACGTGGTACCGCTCGACTACACGGTAGCCATCGTGCCGGATGTGGCAGCGATGAGATTCAGCGGCACCGAGTCCGTGAACCTGCGATTTCGATCCAGCGCCGCGGTCATCCGTTTCAACTCGCTGAATGAGTCATTGCAGCGGGTGCGGCTGGATGGCAGGCCGGTCAAGGCGGTGGCCTCGGACGATGCCGGGCAAACTACGAGCGTGACGCTGCGGGAGGCCGCCGCGGCCGGGTTGCATACCCTGACATTTGCCTATGACGGCAAGATCGAGACGCTCTCACGCGGCCTGTTCGTGCAGCCGTACGTGGGCCAGGACGGCAAGCACGGGCTCATGCTGTCGACAAAGATGGAATCGACGGATGCGCGGCGCATGTTTCCCTGCTGGGACGAGCCTGCCTTTCGCGCGACCTTCCAACTGAGCATCACTGTGCCGGCCGAGTGGACCGCCGTCTCCAATATGCCGGTCGCGCTGCGCGCCGTTAACGGCCGCTATGCCACGACCACCTTCATGCGCTCGCCCCGTATGCCCTCGTACCTGGTCGAGCTGACGGCCGGTGATATGGCCGCGATCAGTGCCGATGGGGACGGCGTGCAACTCGATGTCTGGGCAGCACGTGGCCGCGAACACCAGGGCGAGACCGCCCTGGCCAATGCACGGCAGATCCTTGCCGACTACGACAATTACTTCGATTATCGCTACCCGCTGCCCAAGCTCGATCTGATCGCCATACCCGGCGGCTTTACGGGTGCCATGGAGAACTGGGGCGCCATCACGTTCAATGATCAACTGCTGTTGCTGAGCCCCTCGAGCACCACCAGCTCGCGCCAGACGGTATTCAGTGTTCAGGCCCACGAGATGGCGCATCAATGGAGCGGGGATCTGGTCACCATGGGATGGTGGGATGACGTCTGGCTCAATGAGAGCTTCGCCTCGTGGATGTCGGCGAAGGAAACCGCGACGCGCAACCCCGGCTGGCACTGGTGGGAGGGCATGGACGCGGAGAAAGAAGATGCCATGACCGCCGATGCGCTGCCGGCCTCGCACGCGATCCAGCAGCACGTGACCGATGAGCTGCAGGCGACCGCCGCCTTCGATCCTCAGATCACCTACCGCAAGGGACAGGCCATCCTGCGCATGTTCGAAGCCTATCTCGGTCCCGAGGCGTTCCGCAGCGGCATTCGCCGCTACATCCGGGGGCACGCCTTCTCCAACGCTACCACCGCCGACCTATGGGCGGCGCTCGGCGCCGCGAGCGGCAAGGACATAGCTGCGATCCTCGCGGGTTGGACGGAGCAAGCAGGCTACCCGCTGGTCACAGCCGCGGTCAGTTGTGATGCCGCGGGGGCGCGCACGCTCAGGCTCTCGCAGCGTCGCTTCCTGCTCGTGGGCACCGACCCGACCGCCTCGCATTGGAGTATCCCATTGGAGCTGCGCAGCGGGACCAACGCCGAGCCGCGGGCATTGTTGCTGACGCAGGACGCGCAGAGGGTCCAGGCGGGGCGATGCGGGGAGCCGTTGAGCCTCAATGCCGATGCCATCGGCTACTACCGCGTCAGCTACGACGCCGCGACCTTCGAAGCCAACACCCGGGCGTTCGATCACCTGGCCGACGCCGACCGGATTGCGCTGCTGGATGACGAGTGGGCCCTGGTGGGGTCCGGCAGCGCGCCTTTGTCCGCTTATCTCGCCCTCATCGCCGCCATGGGCGAGGATCTCGATACCCGTGCCTGGCAACAGATCACCGCTGCGCTCGAGACCATCGAATACGATGAGCGCGGCACGCCCGGCCACGACGCCGTCGCTGCCTACGCACGCTCGATCGCCGGGCCAGTGTTCAGGCGATTGGGCTGGGGCTCCAAGCCCGGTGAGACGCCGGACGTGCAGCAATTGCGCCGAACCGTGATCGCAGACCTCGGTGCCTGGGGCGATACCGCAGTGATCGATGAGGCGCGTCGGCGCTTCGCCGCCTTCGTCAGGGACCGGAACGCCATCGCTCCGGACGATCAGGAGGTGATCCTCGCGGTGGTCGCGCAATACGCCGACGCGGCCACGTTCGCGCAGTTGCATGTGATCGCCAGGATGGCCAGCGATGAGTCCGAGCTGCGCCGCTACTATGGCGCGCTGATGAGCGTGCGCGATGCCGCTCTGGCCGCGCAGGCCGCGCGGCTCGCGCTGTCGAAGGAGATTCCGCCACAGGCATCCTCGCTGCGCATGAGCCTGATCGTGCGGCTTGCCGCCGAACACCAGGCCCTGTCGTGGGCCGTCTTCACGCAGAATGCGCCGCTGCTGCTGGCGCCATTCGCCCGCTACGGGCCGCTGATCAGCGCGCAACAGGTGCCGCGGATTTTTTGGAGCGGCGTGGCGGCCGGGGAGATCGAGTCATGGGTACGGGCGCACGTACCGGCCGAGATGGCGTCCAACATTGAGCGTGGCATGCAGACCGTGCGCTTCAAGCTCTCGCAGAAGCAGTTGCTGCTGGCAGCAGCGGACGCTTACCTGCGCTCGCGGTAGCGGCCAGCGATGGGACGGCTGCGCGCATGACCGCCAGGCCCCAAACCATGGTTGTCCGCTGCCGCTGGGCGAGGGGTGATGTTCTCATGGAGGCCTACCACGATCAGGAATGGGGCGTCCCGGAACACGACGGCCGCGCACTCTGGGAGAAGCTCATGCTCGACGGCTTTCAGGCGGGGCTGTCGTGGCGCATCATTCTGCACAAGCGCCATGCCTTCCGCGCGGCCTTCAGGGACTTCGATCCCGCCGCCGTGGCCCGTTTCCGGGAGAGCGATGTGCGTCGCCTATTGGCCGATGGCGGCATAGTGCGCTCGCGCGCGAAGATCGAAGCCACGATCGCCGGTGCGCGCGCTTACCTGGCCATGCAGGACGCGGGCGAGGATTTTTCCAGCTTCATCTGGAATTTTGTGGGCGGCAGCCCGATCCACAGCGGCGGTGCCATTGTCACGCAGAGCGCTCTGTCCGCCGCGCTCTCGAGGGCACTGAAGCAGCGCGGGTTCAAGTTCGTCGGACCGGTCATCGTGTATGCGTGGATGCAGGCCGTCGGCATTGTCAACGATCATGCCGCCGACTGTTTTCGCAGAAAGCCGGTGCTCGCCCTGGCGCGCGCGCCGCGTTAGCGCAGGCCGAACACGGCGACTCCGTTGGGTGTGCCGACAAACACCTTGCCGTTGGCGATCACGGGCGTAATGAACTTCTCGCCGTCACCGAAGGCGTCGCGCGAATTCGGCGCCTGGGTACTGTTGTAGTACTCCTGCTGGAGGTTGGCCGGATTGTAGGCATGCAACTCGGCAGGGGCGCCCGCTCCGCTGACCACCGCCCAGAGGATCGCGTTGCTCTGCCCATTTGCGGAGACAGCAGGTGAGCAGCCCGGATGGGGAAACATTGTAGTGGATTGGGAAGTCGGTGCGGCAGATAACTGCGCCTGCGTGAGGGTGAAGGCTTTCAGGGTGCCATCGTCGTCGGCGACATAGACGTTGCCGCCGAAATATGCAAACGCCGCAAACAGCCTGCCGGGCAGTGCGCCCGGAAGCATCTGGTACGCCTGATTGGTATTCGGATTGAATTTTCCCAGATTGTCGCGATCGAGCAGCAGCACGTTGCCGTCCTTGCCGGCGCCGATCAGCAGGTGGCGCGTCATGCCCGAGGCATCGGTCAGATCCGGCAGGAGCATCGGCGAGCCGGAGCCCAGATCGACATCGTCAGCCGATTCCGAGACGGTGTTTGACGCTGCGAAATAGTCCGAAACGGCGATCGCGCCGCCGCTCGATGTCAGCTTCATCACCGTATTCCCATAGTCCGCCTGGCCGGGAAAGCCGCTGCCGTCCAGCGTGCTGTCAAAGGTGCCGTTGCCGGCCATGGCATACATGGTGCCGGCGCCGTCGGCGGCAAGACCGGCCACGTCCCAGATGGCGCCTTGCGTGCCGTTGGGGGTGTAATTCAGCACCGCGGTCTGCGCCAAAGTGGATTCACTGTAGGCCATGATCCAGCCGCTGTACTGCGGGTAGTCGCAATGGGAGGCCCAGACCGTATAGATCTGGCCCTGAACCGCGAGCAGCGCGCCGCGCTCCTTGTAGAATTTGGCGCTGAAAGTCTGCACGCCGTTGCTGGCGTTCGGGCCGCCGCCCGCGCTGGAGGCCTGGATGACGACCGCGGGCACACGATCGGCGAGCGTCGCGAGATCCAGCGCATGCAGGCGCTGGTAATAGTTACCGCTGCCGTCCACGGACATTGCCACTACATACAGCGTGCCGTTGGGACCCATGCTGCGGTCGATCACCGGTGTGGCAGTGATGCCGATTTCCGGTTGGACCTGGTCGCAATTGCGCGTATCACTGGGGCTCTCGCCACTGGCCAGCAGCGAGACCTGCGCCAGCAACGCGCCGCTGTCGGCATCATAGGCATAGACGCTGGCGTGCTCGCTAGCCACATAGACCACGTTATGCGGGTTGCCGCCGATCGAAACCTGCGAGGCGATCAGCGGCGTCGCATCGACCGGAGCGTCGGCGCCGAGCATACGCAACAATCCGAACGTGGAGCTGTTCACATTGGCCGGTGTCAGCACGGTCTCCGTCAGATTCTGGCCGGTGCGCATCGTGTCGTTGTGATAGGTCAATACGTCGGTACCGCTGACCGTGCCGCCGCCAGTCGTGCCGCCGCCAGTCATGCCGCTGCCAGTGGCCGCACTGCCCGAATCGCCGCCGCCATTGCAGGCCGACAGCATCATGATCGCCGCAATTATGTTAATAGTCGCGGGATGACCTGCGGCTCGGAACATCATTTGTCGTCTCACCGTGATAAGAGTCGAGGGGAAGGCAAAGACTGCGTCATGGTGAGGCGAATATCATCTCTTCAACCCCGCCGCAACAGGTAGGCGAGGGCTGACGCGCGAGGGCTGAGGCGCGGTGGCGAAGTGAAAGCCTGGGCTCAGTGACCCGTCACCGCTCGGCCACGCCGACGCTCTTCAGTGCGTCGAGACCGCTGAGATCGATGCTCGCCACCGCCTGCTTGAGCTCGTCAATGCTGGCCGCCTGGCCCTTGACGTCGACGGTGAAGCGGTCGGCCACCACGATGCCGTATTCCCCGCTCTGCGACTGTTTATCCCACTTCTCGTGTACCAGCCGGTCGCCGCTCTTGTAGGTCTTCTCATAGCCTGTGTCGTTCTCGCTCTCCTGCTCCACCCCACCCCAGCCGGCGGCGAATCCCACCAATCCCTTGAGCGATCCGGTATCGGTGATCTCGAGATCCAGACTGCGATTGGCGCCGTCCGTATAGGTCGCATCAGCCTTGGAGATCTGCATGCCCAGCGCCGCATTGCGTTCCGCGGACGCCTGCGTGCGCCTGAGGCCGGCGAGCGAGTCCGGCAGGAAGGGCTTGATGCGATCGGGAGGCAGCGATTCCACCTTGCCGCCGCTGCCGAGCGCGGCGCCCACGAGCTGCCCAACGGCATTGGCCTGGGCGGTCGAGTCACCGGATTTCTGTGCGGCGTCGACCTGTTTGGAGGCGTCCTGCATGTGCTGGGCCCACGCCTGCAGTCCGGCAGCGGCGCTGCCGCTGGCAAAGCTTCCGGGCGCGCCGTGCGGCATCGCCATTGAGTTGAAGCCGCGGTTCATGCCCATCATGCCGTAGCCGCCCAACGAGCGGACCAGATAAGCCAGCAGGAAGGAGACGACGATGGCCGCGATGACCGTGACTATGGTGTAGCCGAGCGATTTGTCGGGCGGGCATTTCATGTTGAACGGCAGGCCCAGGTTCAGCAGGTACAGTCCATAGATCAATCCGGCCAGTGCGGCAATGAGCCCGAGCCCGGGAATGATGCCGATGATCGACGCGACCCAGCTCGCCGTGTACGCGTAGGCAACCACCTTGAGTGCCTGAACACGATTTTTCTCGCCGCCGAAGGTTGGTGCCAGCGCATCGACGATCAGGGCCACCACGAGCACGCCCACCAGCGCGAGCACGTAACTCACCACGGCCATGGTGAGGCCACTGGCGAAGCCGAACCGATATGAGCCCAGGAACGGCATCGACACGCCGATCACGCTGGTGGACAGAAAGCGTATCACGGCCGGGATGGCGGCCATGATCAGGATATAGCCGGTGAATAATCCGGCGATGCTATCGGGCTCGGCCGCGATTACCGGCCATTCCGTACGCGGCGTCACCAGGATGGCTTTGGCGCGAGCGACGATCTTATTGGTGTTCACAGTTACTCCCTGATGCTCAATTGCGAGTTATTTTTCTATCTCGAAGTCCTTCACGTCTCCACAGCTCGCAGCGAGCCATTTCCCATGGATGGTCTTGTCGACGGTCATGGTCTTGCCGCCGGCGGTCCGGACCACGTGCACGTTGCCGGTCATCTGCTGGGGCCCGCTGAACTGGAAGTGCTCGCTCAGCACGGTGCTCTCGTTGTCCCGGACGCACTGCTCGGAAATATCGAACTCGTTGGAGGAATTGGACAGGATTTTCTTGTGACAATCACTGTCCGCATGCGCGCTCTCATCGACCGCCAGACCCTGTGCGACCTTTTCAGGCGTGACGCAGTGCCTGGAACGCTGCGGCTTGGATGCATTGGCCATGCTCGACTGCATCGCCGCCTCCAGCCTGGCGCGTTGCTCGGGCGTCAGACGCGCGAGCATGTCGTCCGAGATGGGCGGAGCACCGCTGATCTGACCCTCGGCCGAGACTTCCCACAGACCGGGCCTGACGTTCAGCTTGATGGACTCGTTGACGGGTTCGGCCGCATCGGCCAGCAGCATGACGGTGACACCGGCCACAACCGTGCCCGCTATCCTCCAGTGCGTTGGCGGCATGTTCGGTCTCGATCAGTATACGAGCGCGGCCCGATCTTAAGGCGGCGCCTCCCGCGCAGCAACCGTATCGATGCGCGATAATGGCCGCACGGGACGTAGCGGTGCCGCAAAACATGAACTGCGCCGGGGCTTAAGAACTGCTCCGATGCGCACTCGCCACGGAGCCCCTAACAGGCGGATGTTGATGCCATTTCAAGTGTCTTGTACCAGCAACGCGAGCGCCGCCGGCCCGCTGCGCGTTGGGCGCCGCCGCCGGGGGCAGCCATGCCCCTGACCTCGCTGCTGCTGGCCCTCTTTGTCGCTACGGCGCTGCTGCTGGTCATCGCCGTGTTGATTCTCGATCGCAAGCTCAGACGAGTGCGACGGCTGTTGCGGCGGCACGAGCGCCAGGTATGGGAGACGCACAATCTCTTCAGGGTGGTGCAGGGCGGAGCAGCGCTGCCGGTGCCAGGCGGCTGGGCCGCCTCCACCGACCTGCTTGGCGAGGTCGCGCGTGCCGTGACGCGACGCCAGCCGCGGCTGGTGCTGGAGCTGGGCTCCGGGCTCTCGACACTGATCATCGCGGCCGCGCTCCGAAACAACGGCGCGGGGCGGCTGATCTGCGTCGACGCCGATGAGGACTATGCCGCGGAAACACGTGAGCAGTTGAAGCGGCACGGCCTGGAGGCGTGGGCCGAAGTGCGCGTGGCCGCATTGAAGAACATGGTCTTCGAGGGCACCGACCGGCCATGGTATGACGGTGCAGTGTTTGACGACCTCAACGATATCGATGTGCTGCTGATCGACGGGCCGCCGACCGCTCGATGCCGCGATATCCGTTATCCGTCGCTGCCGTTCTTCTGGAACCGGCTCAGCGGCGGGGCGATCGTGCTGCTCGATGATGCGGCGCGTCCGGCCGAGCGGGCGATGTCGAAGAAGTGGCAGCGCAATTTTCCGCGCGCCCGCTACGACTATCTGCATTTCGAGAAGGGGGCGTTGCGGGTGACCATGCCACGCTGAGAGCCGACGGTCCTGTCTCAGACCTGAGCGGGCGCATCGGCCGGGGCGAATGTGCCATCCGGCTGCAGCATCACGAGGCTGCCAGAGCGAATGTCGAAGATCGTGCCGGTGAGCTTCAGGCGCTGCGCTGCCACCCGATCGGCGATCCACGGAAAGGTGAGCAGATTCTCGAGCGAGAGCTTGACCGATTCCCGCTCGCAATCGGTCTGCGGGTCGGCGCTCGCGCGCTCCAGGACCCGGCGCCTGGCGGGCTCGGCGATGCGCATCCACGGCAGCAGGAAATCTCCGGCCGGCCCGGCTGAGCCCTGCAGCAGCACCCGAATGCCGCCGCACATGGCGTGGCCCATGACGATCAGATCGCGCACTTCCAGCACACGTACGGCAAATTCGATTGCGGCGCTGGCCGAGTGGAACGCCGAATCGGGTTCGTAGGGCGGTACCAGATTGGCCACATTGCGCAGAATGAACAGCTCGCCCGGTTCGGCGCTGAATATCATGCCCGGATCGACGCGGCTGTCCGAGCACGCCACCACCATGGCGCGCGGCGACTGCCCGCGCGAGGCCAGGCGCTCGAACACGCCCTTGCGCTCGGGCCACTGCTGGGCGCGAAAGCGCCGATAACCTTCGAGCAGACGTTCCATGCCGAGCGCCGGGCGTCAGGCCGCGGCGACGCTTGCCAGCGCCGTCTCGATGTCGGCCTCGAGACTCTCGGGCTTGTCCGCGGGCGCATAGCGCTTGAGCGGCTCACCATCCCGGTCAACCAGGAACTTGGTGAAATTCCACTTGATCGCCTGCAGCCCGAGCAGTCCGGGCCTGGCCGCCTTGAGATAACCGTACAGGGGATGTGTGTCGGGGCCGTTGACCTGGATCTTGGCAAACAGCGGAAAACTCACGCCAAAATTGAGCGAACAGAAGCGCTTGATCTCGGCCTCATCCCCGGGTTCCTGATGACCGAACTGATCGCACGGAAATCCCAGCACCGTCAGCCCGCGGCCGTCGAACTTGCGGTACAGAGCCTCAAGGCCCGCATATTGGGGCGTGAAGCCGCACTTGCTGGCGACGTTCACGATCAGCAGCGCGCGACCGCGATACGCCGACAGCGGCTGTTCCGCGCCATCGATAGTGCGCGCCGAATACTCATAGACGCTCATGCGATGTTCCTCGACGGGGTGCGAACCCGGCAGCCCACCGCGGGCATTGCCCTGGGAGGCTGGTTCGACGCTCATTATAGCTTGAAAACGCGACGCGGCCGGCCGGCTATGATCGGCACTCCCGGCCCACCTCACGGAGCAGACAAATGGCGGCAGCGGCACAGGGCAATCCGGTTGCGGCGGCGCGCGACACGCTCAAGCGCGGCGAGCGCGAGATCAGGCGCTTGCGCGCGGCCGCACGCAGCGCCAAAAAAATCGCGCGCACGCTGAAGGAGCAGCTCAAGTCGGCCAGGAAGGCGGCCAAAAAGGCCCGCAAGAAACTGCGCAAGGCCGAGGCTGCCCAGGAGCGCAACCGGTTGGCCCTGCAGCCGGCGCAGGCCGCGCGCGTGACGCCCAAGCGGAATCGGAGTGGGGGCATGACGCTGCGTCCGGTGGCAGCGCGCCCCCGCAAAGCTGCATCGCCCGCTGCACCGGCTCCCGCCTCAACCCCCGCAGGGACTATTTGAATACGACGGTGATGCCGATGGCGAGCGACCGATAGATGATGTCGCGATGCAACGGCGTCGCCAGCGGCACGCCCGTGCCCGGTTCGTCGCTCATGACCTGGTGATTGGCGATGAGGATGGTGTGGCTGTTGAGCAGATCGAAGTCGGCCTGCATGTCGAAGCCCTTGGAGACGGCCGCGCCCAGATTCTGCGTCCATTGGATCTGGCAGATCGGCGGCACGATGTTCTGCTGAATGTCATTCCATGTGATGTAGTAGGAGCTCGTGTCGAGCTGCACCGCAGACATTGAGCGGGGACGTCGAGCGCGTCGCATGGGATCTCCCAGGTCGAAATCGCTGTTCAGTCCGTCGCATCCATGCAGCGAGCCGCCTGCGACGTCCTCATCACAAGTTGACGGCGGTATGGCCGTGGGGCAATCCGTGACTCAGGAGAAGGCGTGCCACGCGCGCTGCCAGGCCGCCGGATCGGTGAGTGCGACGAACGCCAGCCCGGCCAGCGCACCGTTGAAGTGCGCCTCGTGGTTGATGCGACCCAGGGGGTGGCGGCCGGCGTAGTAGCTGTAGAGCAGGTAGCCGATGGCGAACAGGGGCGCGGGAATGGGCAGCGGAATCGGCAGGATGTAGATCGATTGGCGCGGAAAGTACACGATCGAGGCGAACAGCACGGCGAGGATGGCGCCGGATGCGCCGAGGCAGGCGTAGTCCGGCTCCCGGCGGTGCCTGAAGTACGTGCCGACATTGCTCGCGGCGAGCCCGGCGGCATAGAGGCCAAGGAAGCGGGCGGCGCCGATGATGCGCTCGAGCGGGAAAGCGAAGAACCAGAAAGTCAGGCAATTGAACAGCAGGTGCGACACGCTGGCGTGCACGAACGCGCTGCTGACGGCCGTCCAGTACTGGCGACGCGGAAGGAACCAGTAGGGGCGGAACAGATTCCGCTCGATCAGTTGTGGCGCAGCCCACAACCCCGTGAGACTGGTCACGACGATCAGTCCGAGAATCACCGCTGCAGCCATGGACGGTGCTCCGCTCAGGCGTCACGGCGCCACAGCGCCAGGGTGGTGCCGGCAATGCACGCCGCCAGACCGGCGAAGGTCTGGACGTGCCAGCGCAGATGCTCGAACGCCGTGGACAGCAACAGCGCAACGATCGGAATGATCACCGCCGTGTAGGCGGCGCGGTGGGCGCCGATTCGACCCAGCAGCGTCAGGTAGGCGCCGAAGGCCACTGCCGAGCCGAATACGGCCAGGAAGAGCAGTGAAGCGACGTAGGGCCACGAGCCATCGAAGCGGAAGCGCTGCCCGCTCACGAGCGCCACGGCCGCCACGAACGCCGCCCCGTACAGCATCGACCAGGCATTGGCCTGCAGCACCGGCAGCGCGCTGCGGTGATTGCGCGTCGCCACCATGTTGCCGAGGGAGGCGAAAGCGGTGGCCGCCAGGGCCAGCAGCACGCCGCGCAGCTCGACCCCGGCGTTGGCGGCGGCCAGCAGCTCGCGGCCGAAGATCAGGGCGACGCCGGTCACGCCGAGTGTCGCGGCGAGCGCGGCAGTGGCGCGTATGGGCACGGCGTAGAACAGCCGCATGCCCACGGCGTTCATGAACACGGCCAGCGAGAACACCACCGCGACCAGGCCGGAGGTGAGGTACTGCTCCGAGAGATAGACGCCGATGTAGTTGAGGCCGAACATCAGTATGCCCTGCAGCGCGAGCCAGCCGTGATCGCGGGCCGGGAAGCGCAGTGGTTTGCGCCGGCACAGCGCATACAGCAGCAGTATCAGCGAGGCCAGCGCAAAGCGCCAGGCGACGGACACCACCGGTGAGATCACTCCGAGCTGGAACTTGATGACCAGCCAGGTGGAGCCCCAGATCAGCACCGTGATGAGGTAGAGCGATAGGTTGTCCATGGCGTGGGAGCGCGCCGTCAGTTCGCGCTCTCGGCGCTGTAGCGCGCCAGCAGTCCGCTGCGCACGGCGTGGCGGTGAACGGCGGCGAAGGCCCACGCGGCCAGCAGCACGTAGGCGACCGCCAGCGCCATCGCCATCGGCAGCTCATCGCGACGGGCGGCACCGCCGGCAATGAATGCGCGCATGGCCTCGAAGACGTATGAGGGCGGCAGCAGATGGCCCACGTCCCGCATCCACTGCGGCAGCGTCGAGAGTGGGTAGAACACGCCCACGAAGGGCGAGAGCAGCGCCGGTATCGGCCATACCAGCCATTCCGAGGCCGGTCCGAGGCGCAGCACCATGGCGCTGGCGAATACGCCCAGGGCGATGCCGAAGAGGAACAGGACCAGCAGGAACGGGATCAGCAGCAGTCCCAACGCGGCGAAGTGCAGGCCGAAGATCGAGGTGGCTATGAGCAGCATGACCAGCAGACCGACCAGGCTGGTCATGATTGCGGTCAGGATGAGGCCGCTCAGATACTGCGATATCCGCACGGGGGAGGCGAATACGTTGATGAAGTTGCGCGACCACACGTCCTCGAAGAAAGCCATGGTCACGCCCTGCATCACGCGCGTGAAGAAATCCCAGAACAGCACCGCGCCCAGCAGGCTGGCGGTGAAATTGATGCCGCGTGTGGTGACGCTGTTGAGGTAACGGGAGATGAAGCCCCAGAGCACGATGTCGACCGTGACCCAGGCGATCATCGGCAGTACTCGTACCGGGCTGCTGCGCATCAGATAGAGCTGGCGCAGGGCGATGGCCGCGATCGGGCGCAGCCTCACGGCGTGCTCCGTACCGCCGCCAGCGGCTCGCGCGCCAGGCGGATGAACAGTTCCTCGAGCGAGGCCGCGCTGTGCTCGCGCGGCAGCGACCGGGGATCGCCCTCGAGCAGAATGCGGCCGTGGGAGACGAACAGCACGCGGTCGCAGGTCGCCTCGACCTCGTACATGTTGTGGGACGTCCAGAGGATGCCGCAGTCGCCGCGCCCGGCCAGCGTGCGGATGCGCGCACGAATCAGCTCGGCTGCGGACGGGTCGAGCGAGGCCGTAGGCTCATCGAGCAGCAACAGCCGCGGCGAATTCAGCAGCGCCTTGGCCAACGCCAGGCGTGTCTGCTCGCCCGAGGACAGCAGGCCGCAGCGCGTATGGCGCAGCTCGGTCAACTCGAATTCGGCCAGTAGCGCATCGATGCGCGCATTCAACGCCGCCACGTCGTACAGCAGACCGAAGAAACGCAAGTTCTGCTGCACCGTGAGGTTGCCCGGCAGTGCGGCATAGACGGCGGCGAAATTGGTGTGGGCGAGCGCCTGCGAGCGGTGGCGCGCGATGTCGATACCTTCGATCTGCACACTGCCGGAGGTGGGTTGGAGCACGCCGAGAACCATGTTGATGGTCGTGGTCTTGCCGGCGCCGTTGGGGCCGAGCAATCCGAGGATTTCTCCATGGCGCACCTGGAAGGAGAGCTCGTCCACGGCAATCAGACTGCCGTAGCGCTTGCACAGGCGGGAGGCTTTCAGCGCGG
>DATDHV010000186.1:0-21271 GCA_036521395.1 Steroidobacteraceae bacterium
ACCGAGATCTATGGCGATGAGATCGACGTCAAATTCCTGCTGACGCCGAACGATGAGCTCTCGTTCAATCTGAACTACAACCATGCGCGCGCCATCAACTTCATCGTCGGCAACCCGCCCGTGAACTACGGCGGTCTGCAGTTGATCGAAGCGCCCGACATGGTCGTCAATGGCGCGTACAAGCACACCTGGAAACTCACCAACGGCGCCAACCTCGAGCTCAATGCGGATACGCACTACGAGGACGGGTTCTGGGGCACCTTCAACCACGCGCCCACCACGCATCAGCCCGCCTTCACGATGACCGATGCCAATCTGACCTACCGCGCCAGCAGCGGCCGCTGGTTCGCAGGCCTGTGGGCGCGTAATCTTGAGAACAGCGCCGTCATCGGCCCGGGTGCCTATGTCGGCGCCGGAACGATCGGCGGGGTCTACTGGGTCTTGCCGCCCCGCACGTTTGGGGCCCGATTCGGCCTCAACTGGTGAGGATGCCATGAGCAGCACGCCGCGGCGCAGCGGATGAGCGAGGCAACCACGGAGCCCGACACCGCCGCCACTCGCGGCTGGCAGGCCCGCTGCGCCTATATCGTCATGGCGGCTCCCAATGCCGCCGTGGGCCTGACGTTGGCGGCCATGCCGCCGATTCTGCCCGAGCTCGCCGCGCGCCTCGGTGGCGAGCACACCGCGCAGCTGATCACTTCCGTTTCCGGCTTCGGCATGATCGCCGGCGGCTTCTTCAGCGGCCGGCTGCTCGAGCGGTTCGGCATTCGCGCCTTCACGCTGCTGTCGTTGGTGTTTTATGGCCTCTTTGGCGGCATCGGCTGGTTTCTGACCTCGGCGTGGCTCATGGGCGCAAGCCGCTTTCTGCTCGGCGTTGCGGGCGTGTGCTTCAGTACCGCGGCGCTGGCGTTGACGGCCGCCACCTTCACCGGCGCGGCCCGCTCGCGCCTGATCGGCCTGCAGCAGGCGACTTCGCAGGTGGTGAACGTCTGCGCGGTGTTCATCGTCGGTGCGCTGGTGGCCGTTACCGGCTGGCGCGGCGCATTTCTGCTGTATGCCGCCTTTGCGCTGGCCCTGCTGCTCGCGGCGCTGGCCGGTGTGCGCTCCTATCCGGTGCCACGGAGCGAGGAGGGTGCTGCGGCCGGCGCTCGGCGGGGCACGGACTCGGTACGCTTTGCGCGCATCATCGCTCCGGCATGCGCGCTCGCCGTGCTCATGGGCATCCTGACCGTCATACCCATGGCGCAACTTCCCTTCGTGCTGGCCGATACCGGCCAGGGATCACCACGGCTGGTATCCCTGGTCACCGGGGTCAACTTCGTGTTCGCCGCCGTCAGCGCCATGAGTTACGCGGCCCTCAAGACTCGCTATGGCAAACGCCCGGTGTTCTTCGCCGGCTTGTGCAGCGGAGTGCTCGGCATTGCGGCCATGGGAATGGTGCAGGGCTTGGTGCCGTTCTGCATCGCGGCCGCCTTCGCCGGATTTGGCACGGGCATCTACAACACCTTCGTGTTCGACCATGGCGTGGAGGTCTCCCCGCCCTCCCACCATGCCCGCGCGGCGGGCCTGCTGTTCGCCTTCATCTTCTTCGGCGCGGCCATCAATCCGCTCGTGGCCGCGCCGTTCGAGCAGGGCTTCGGTCTGCACCACTCGCTCATCGTCATGGCCGTGGTGGCCCTGCTGTGCGGCATTCCCGTGTTGCAGCGGGGGCGCGGGCCCGTGCCTGCCTGAGCTCTCCCGCGGCGCGGCGCTAGTGCAGAAAGCCTTCGACTTCACGGCGTGCCGGCGCGGATTCATCGAGCAGCAGATGGCCCGCAGCATCGATCAGCCGCACGCTGGCGTGCGGCAGCGCGGCCTGCCACAACGAGGCCAGCCCCACGGGCAGGATTCGATCGTTCCGGCCCCAGAGGATCAGGGTGGGCGCCCTCAGGGCCGCAAGGTCGCTCGCGAGGGCGGGCCCCGTGCGGCTCCCGGCCAGGGCCCGCTCGCCCGATGCCTGCTCGCGTTCGCGGCGCTCGATCCAGCGATCGGGCCAGAAGGGCGCCAGCAGCGCCGTGTTCACCGCGAACCAGGCCGGCAGCGCCTCGAGCGGCACGTTGCGATAGTCCGCGAGTGGGTGCTCGGGCGTTGAGAGCCCGAACGGGGCGACGAGGATGAGTTTGCTGACCCGTTCGGGGTGGGCTAGGGCGAAGTGGGCAGCGAGAAATCCGCCGAAGGACGCACCGATCAGCGGCACCTGCGCTAGCTCGAGCTCATCGAACAGCGCCGCGTAGTGCCTCAGGTAGCCATCGAGTGAGCCCATCGTCGGATCATCCGCGGATTCTCCAAATCCCGGGTGATAGGGCAGCAGCATTCTGAAGTGGCTTTGAAGATCGCGTGCCCAGGCAAAGCCATGCCAGGTGCCACGGCCATGCCAGTACATGACCGGCGGGCCTTCACCCATTGAATAAACGACCGTACGGACCCCGCGGATGCGGTACTCATCGCGTGAAAAGCCACGCGTATCGAACGGTGAGCCCGGCATGGCTCAAGCCAACCGCTGCCGCTCCTTAGCGTTGTCCGCGCTCTTGCGACGATCGACGATGCGACGGTCGGGAAAGCCGATCGGCTGCTGTGATCGGCGCCGGTCGCCGGTGCGGACCATGATCTCGTGCGGGGCGAGACTCAGGCTGTCGCAGGAGAAGGTGCGGGCGGCCGACAGCAGGGCCAGATTCAGCAACTGCAGGCTGCGACGCGCGGCCGCCATGACCTTCATGCGCACCCGCTCCTGGGTCGCATAGCGGCCCACGATCTGCAGCGCGATGCGCGGATGGTCGTCATCGTACTTGGCGTGATTGCGGGCCCACTTGGTGGTGCGGGCGTTGATGGTCACACCCGCACGCGATCGATAGGCCTCGAACCCCTTCAGCAGCGCCAGACTCAGATCGCCGGCGGCCCCTTCAATGGCAAAGCTAGTCGCCGCCACCGCTTCGGCCAGCGAGCCTTTGGCATTGATGAACCATAGCCAATCGCTCAGTGACTGCACATCGCGCAGCAGCGCGCGCTCGCCTTCGGCGAGCGCCAGCATCTCGCCCGGCTCGAGGCCGAAACCCTCGCCCATCCCCAGCCAATGATCGGCGTGCGTCTTCTCGACGCGGATGTTGTCGATCAGGAACGATCGGGCGTGCTCGTCCTCGACCTTGAGCAGCCCCTCGGCCAGGAACTTGGGGAAGGCGTGGATGAAGGGGTAGAGCTGCAGCATCCAGCCGCGCATGGCCTGCACCGACCAGGTGCCATTGACGACGCCGGTGACGAATTCGCCGTCGATCAGTTCCTGCCAATCAGGCCGAAGATAATCCTTTAACTCATTGATCCAAGGATATTCCGGGGTCGGCTCCCGCAGCACATGTGTCGCAGGTTCCATGTTGACGGGATTGACTGACACGATCGTTTCTCCCTCGGCACCCGGTCGGCCTCGCGACCCGATGCACTCATGCCTCAAAGATCGATTAGCCTTCCTGGCTAACTGTCTGTTTTCACGAATTCTTTCTGCATCTCAGAGCACGTTATGTCGAGTCTACGGGTCCGGCGTCCGTCGCGCAACGGCCGGCTCCGGAGCCGTGGGGCGGCCGGCCGCCCGCGGTAGGGGGCCGGCGCGCGCAAGGGGGCGCTCGGGGCGTGACCGCGCTCCCAGAATCCCTGCATTCGGCTCGATAAGCTCCGCTTCAACTCTCTGCTCTTCCAAGGTGCCCAAGGGATGATGCGCTCCGTAGGCAGCAGCCCTATCGGGCCAATCGGGCCATCGCGGTCCACGATCAGATTCGTGGCGCCCATTCTGGTCTCGCTGGCCGTGATGCTGCTCGCTGCGGTGATCAGCATCGAGGTGCTGTCGACCGTGCGCGCCTGGGTGGGTGGCGAGAGCCTCTATTCCAAGGGACAGAAGGACGCGACCTACTACCTGGCGCGCTATACCGTCTCGCACTCGGAGGCGGATTACGGCCTGTACCTGAAGGCGATCGCCTTTCCGCTCGGCGACCGGCAGGCCCGGATGGCCCTGCAGCAACGGCCCGTGGACCTGGCGGCCGCGCGTCAAGGCTTCCTCGAGGCCGGGAACAATCCGGCGGACATAAGCAGTGCCATCCTGCTGTTTCGCCTGTGCGGGGGCTACGGGCCGGTGCGGCAGGCGATCGAGTTTTGGACCGCGGGCGACAGCTACACGATGCGGCTGACGGCCATCGCGGCCCGCCTGCACCCGCCCGACGGTCCGCGCGTGTCGGCAGGCGAGCAGGCCGGCGTCGAATCCGAGCTGTACCGCATCAATGGCGAGCTTGGGCCTCTCACGGCGAAGTTCGCCGCCAAGCTCGGCGATCTGGCGCGCTTCACGCGCACCTTGCTGGTCATCGCCCTGGCTCTCGGTACGCTCATCATCGGCTGGCTCTGCATCGCCGTCACGCACGCGCGCGTGCGCGAGCGCGATGCCAAGGAGCAGGGACTCGCGCGCCTGACCGAGCTCTATGCCGCGCTGAGCCAGACCAGCCAGCTCATCTCGCGCGTGAGCGACCGCCGTGACCTGTTCAGCGAGCTGTGTCGCATCTGCGTGGGAGCGAGCGGACTGATGCTCGCTGCCGTGGCCTCGCTCAAGGAGGATCAGTCGGGCGTCGAGTTCCTGGCCACGCGCGGGGAACACCCGGAGTATCTGAAGACGCTGGCGACGTTCGTCCCAGCGAGCCCGCGCGCCGGTGACAGTGCCCTGAACCTTACCCTGCGGGGCGGCTCGCCCCATATCGTGCACGGTGAGCTCGACGCGCTATTCCCCTCGGAGGCCGCTTTCCCGATGCGCTGCCAGGGCGAGCTGGTCGGCGTGCTGTGCGTATTCTCCCAGGAGCGGCAGTTCTTCCGCACCGACATCGTCGAGCTCATGGATCAGATGGCCATGGAGGCCTCCATCGCGCTCGAGGGCCTGCACTGGGAAGCCGAGCGGCGGTACAAGTCCGACATCCTCGCCGATCAGAACCGCATCCTGAGCCTGATCGCCTCGGGCGCTGCGCTGTCGACCATCTTCTCGACCCTGGCGCGCTTCGTCGAAGCGCAATCCGGCGGCCAGCTGTGCTCCCTGATTGCCCTCGAACCCAGCGCGGCACGCTGCACATTGGGCATCGCACCGTCGATGCCGCCCGGATTTGGCGAGATGCTCGCCGAGTCCACACGCGCCCAGCTCGCGATTCCGTGCTTCGAGGTCATCCGTAGCGGCACGCCGGTGCTCGATCGGTCCGTGGACGCCTACGCCACGGTGGGGGCGCTGCAGGCGGCCATCACCGCGGCCGGGGTGCAGTCCGTGAGTGCCTGGCCGATCATGGGCACCCAGGGCCAGGCCATCGGCTCGCTGATGCTGTATCGGCCGCAGGGCGCGCCGGCGCGGCCGCCCGATGAGCATCTGATCGGCGTTT
Source organism: Steroidobacteraceae bacterium (assembly GCA_036521395.1). Taxonomy (GTDB): domain Bacteria; phylum Pseudomonadota; class Gammaproteobacteria; order Steroidobacterales; family Steroidobacteraceae; genus FEN-1191. The sequence continues at coordinate 5,427 of DATDHV010000186.1, forward strand.
GCACCAGCGTCGCCGGTATCGCGATCGAGAGCTGCTGGGCCGCCGAGCGTATCCGCCACCTCGCGCACCACGATGAGCTCACGCGGCTGCCCAACCGGCTGCTGTTCGGCTACCAGCTGCCGCAGGCACTGGCACGGGCCAGCCGCTCCGGCGGCTCGGTCGGCGTGTTCTTCATCGATCTCGACCGCTTCAAGGTCATCAACGACACGCTGGGCCACGATGCCGGTGACAACGTGCTGCGGCAGATTGCGCAGCATCTGCAGGCCTGCGTGCGCGCCAACGACACGCTGGCGCGGGTCGGGGGCGATGAGTTCGCGCTCATCGTGGAGCAATTCAACGGCGTGGAGGAGCTCAGTGCCATCGCCCAGAAGCTCCTGGTGGCGATGTCAAAGCCGCTGCGCATCGCGGCGCGCGAGTATCACCTCTCCGGCAGCGTCGGCATCGCGCTCTATCCGAAGGACGGCGCAGACAGCTCCTCGCTGCTCAAGAATGCCGACATCGCCATGTACCGCGCCAAGGCTTCGGGCAAGAACACCTTCCACTTCTACTCCGACGAAATCGACGTGCATAGCGTCGACCGGCTGGCCTTCGAGAACGAGTTGCGTCAGGCGCTCGAGCGGCGGGAGATCGAGGTTCACTACCAGCCCAAGGTGGATCTGCGCACCGGACGCATCTCCGGTTCCGAGGCACTGGTGCGCTGGCGTCATCCGCAGCGGGGCATGCTGCTGCCGGGGGACTTCATCTTCGTGGCCGAGGAGATGGGACTGATCCGCGCGCTCGGCAACCGGGTGCTCGAGCAGGTGTGCGCCGACCTGGCGAGCTGGCGGGCGCGCCGGCTGCCGCTGCCGCGTGTGGCCATCAATCTCTCGGCCCAGCAATTCGCGGACCAGAGCCTGATCGAGAACCTCAATCATGCCCTCAGCCAGAGCGGCTGCGACCCGGGCTCGCTCGAATTCGAGATCACCGAGAGCGTGGTCATGACCGATCCCGAGCAGGCGCTGCATCTGCTCGAGCAGATCAAGACCTACGGCATCACCCTGGCGATCGACGACTTCGGCACCGGGCACTCATCGCTGGGCTATCTCAAGCGCTTCCCGGTCGACAGCGTGAAGATCGACTACACCTTCGTGCGCGACATCGCCAATGATCCGGATGACCTGGCGATCGTCCGTGCCATCATCGCCCTCGGACACTCGCTCGATCTGAAGGTGATTGCCGAGGGCGTGGAGACGGTCGAGCAACTCGAGATGCTGGGCCGGCTGCAGTGCGATGAATTCCAGGGATTTCTCTTCAGCGGCGCGGTGCCGCCCGACACCTTCATCAACATGCTCATGCTCGAGGCCCGCACCCGCCCGACGCCCGAGACGGCGCAGCTGGCGAAGTGGGCGCACTTGGCGCAGCAATCAGGCGCCTGACCGAGCCGCGCGCGGCCGTGATGTGGCCGCCGTTACTGTCCTAGCGGCAGTGCTCGTCGTTGGGCGTGCACGCGACCCAGGCGTGGGCGTGCCAATAGCGGTGGTGATTACTATCCCAATAGCCCTCCCGCCGCTCGGTCACCACGCACCCCGAAACGAGCGAGGTCAGTACGTAGAGACTCAACACCATGGCTGCCTTCGTGGCGACTGTTAGATTCCCCATAGATGCCTCTTGCTTGCAAAAAACTGGCAGGTTGAAGGTAGCGCTTGCGCTCGAGGTTGAATAGTCGGCGGAATCCTTCAGGGCGGGAGCCGACTTTTTCCCCTTGATTGCGCCACTCAATCGTATTGACAGCGTCGAATTGACAGCCGGGTGTCATCGGCCTTTCTCCAATGATTTCAATGGCCGGGTGCGGGCGATTTGCGTTGACCCTTCAAGTGCCGAAGGGCTGGGCGTAGGATCAGCCGCTTCCCGCGCGAAATCCTTAGGGGGGAGTGGCCATGCGAGAGCGATTCATTTGGGCGCTGCTGGCGAGCGCCGGCGCTCTGGGATGGGGCAGCGTATCGACCGCGGCGGTGACGGCGATCAATGTCACCTGTGTACAGTCCCCGACCTTCGGTGGCCAGAGCTTCGGCTCGGTCGGACAGTACGAGCTCATCCAGGGCACCATCACCGGCGAGGTCGATCCCTTCAACCCGCAAAATGCCGTGATCGTCGACATCCAGCACGCGCCGAGAAATTCGCACGGCCTGGTCAGCTACACGGCCGACTTCCAGATCATTCGCCCGATCAGTCTTGCGCAGGGCAATCACCGCGTCATCTTCGACCTGCCGAATCGCGGCGGTGCGACGGCGCTCAGCACCTTCAACAGCGGCACGGGGAACAACCGCTCCTGGTGCACCGCGGGCCTGCCCGCCGGCTTCACCGTGGGCAATGGTTTCCTGATGAATCAGGGTTTCACGGTGGTCGACACGGGCTGGGACATCACGGTCACGCCGGCCGGCGGCCCCTCGCCGAGCTTCGGCGTGAGCTTCCCGGTGGCAACCAATCGGGACGGCTCATCGATTACCGGTCCATCGACCGAGGAATTCGACATCGATTTCACGGCCACGGCCGCCACCGAGCCCTTGCACTATGCCGCCGCCACGGCGGATCAGTCCCAGGCAACGCTCACGGTGCGCGAGAACTACGCTGACCCGCCGATCGTCATTCCCGCTTCGGGCTGGGCGTATACCGACGCCACGCTGACCGCCATCAAGCTGACCAATGGTCTTGTGTTCGGGGGACCGGGTACCTACAGCCCCACGGCGCTGTACGAGTTCACGTACATCGCCAAGGATCCCATCGTTGCGGGTCTGGGCTTTGCGACGATGCGCGATTTCGCGACCTTCCTGCGCTCGGCGAAGACCGATCAGAATGGCAGCGCCAACCCGCTCGCCGGCGACGTGCAGGCCATCTACACCACCTGCGTGTCCCAGCCCTGCCGCACCACCCGCGACTTCGTGATGCTCGGCTTCAATCAGCCGGAGTTCCCATTTCCAATCGCGGGCGGTGGGCGCAATGCGCGCGGCTTGCAAGGATACCCTCGCGCTGTGGTGTTCGATGGCATGATCAATTGGATCGGGGGCGGCGACGGCATCTTCATGAACTACCATTTTGCGCAACCGACCCGGACATCGCGGCAACACATCGCGCGCTGGTACCCGGAATTCCAATTCCCGTGGGCGGATCAGCCGCTCTACGATCCGGTCACGCGGCAGTTCGGCGGCCGCCTCGACCTCTGCAGCCTGACTCGCACCTGCCCCAAGATCTTCGAACTCAATTCGGAGAACGAGTATTACTCCAAGGGCGGCTCGATGCTCACGACCGACACCGAGGGCCACGATCTCGATCTGAACCTGTCACCGGACGTGCGTTACTACCAGCTCTCGAGCGTGCCGCACGGCGCCGGCACGGCTGCCGGCATCTGCCGCCAGCCGCAGAACCCGCTGACCCCGGGTACCACGCTGCGCGCGCTCACCATCGATATGGACGAGTGGGTCACGCACGGGACCGCGCCGCCGGCGAACCGGGTGCCGACCCGGAAAAACGGCACGCTGGTGCCGTCCCTGCCGCAGTCGGGGATGGGATTTCCGAGCATTCCCGGCGTGTTCTACAACGGCATCATGCATACCGGGGACCTGTTCAACTTCGGCGACCGCTTCCGCGAGGGCATCCTGGACATACAGCCGCCGGTGCTGACCGGTACGCCCTACCCGGTGTTCGTGCCGAAGACGGACACCGACGGCAACGACATCGCCGGCATCCGTCTACCGGACATCGCCGTGCCGCTGGCCACCTATACCGGCTACGCCTACCGCGCGCAGGCTCCCGGCGACCCGGTACCGATGGTGGATGGCTGCGACGCCTCCGGACAGCGCATTCCATTCCTCGAGACGCAGGCGCAACGGACGACGGCGGGCGATCCGCGCCCGTCGATCCAGGAGCGCTACAAGGATCATGCGACCTACGTCAATCTGGTGACGAAGGCAGCGCAGCAGCTCGAGGCCGAGCGCCTCATGCTCGATGCGGATGTGCAGGCCTATATCGCGGCGGCGGAGGCCGCGAGCGTGCCCTGAGTAGTACGGGCCCAAGGGAGCGGACCGCGCCTTCAACTCGTGCCCGGTCGCGAGTTCGCGGCTGGTGCGAGATTTTCTGCGGTGGCGGCGGCCGTCGCCACGTCGCGAGGATAAGTGCGTAGGGCCGGCAACGCGAGGACTCCGGCGATCCCCATCGGCACGAGCATGACGATGAAAGTCCACTGCAACCCGTGTTCGCCGCCGCCCAGCCACCCTGACATCGCGCCGAACAACAGCGGAGCACCGCCCTCAAATACGTTGCGGAGCGTCATACGACCGGCTTCGCCGCGGCCCCACATGGAGGCGGGCACGATGTCCAGCCGTGCGGCATCGAGCGGCGGGATGGCGGCCGCAAGCACCGCCGCGCCTGCTGACAGCAGCAGCGCTGCGATCCACGGGCTTGTGGTCCATATGCCGCCGCCCAGCAGCGGTATGGATAGGAATAGTGCGCTGGCAGGCACGATGATTCTTGCGCTCAGACGCCCGCGGCGCAGTAGATGCTCGGAGAGTCTGCCTCCAGCGATGACTCCGACCAGAGCGCAGATACCTGCCGCAAATACGATGACCGCGACGCTGCCTCGGGGGATTCGGTAATGCTGCGTGAAGTAGAGCATGCTGAAGGCGCGTACGCCGGCGAAAAAGTAATAGGCGAGCGATGAGGCGGCGATCAGAAGTCCGTAGGTGGGCAGGCGCAGCAGGTACACAAGCACGTCGAGCGAACTGCGCGGCGCCTGCGAGGGCGTCAGAATCAGCTCCTTGCGCGCGGCGATCCCTTGTTGACGGACGCGCTGGACGATGGCTCCCGTGGCTTCACCGCCCGCAGCACCTCCGGCGGCGTGCGGGGCCGCCGGGCCAGCCGTGGCCTGATCGGCGTGATGGGGCTGTGCGGCCACCGCCGGATCCTCGTCATCCACGCGGAGCCAGCTCTGGCAGCCCCGCTGCGGCTCGGGTAAGTAGCGCCAAAGCACCCATACCAGCACCATTGGCGGGAAGGCCATGGCAAAGAAGGCCCCCCGCCACCCCAGCCAGTTGGAGATTTCCCCTGCAAGCACGTAGCCGACACCGACGCCGATCATTTCACCGGCGATAATCAAGCCATAAATGCGGGCACGTTCCTCGGCTGGAAAAAAATCGCCCGTCAGCGAGGCGATACACGGCCAAGAGGCTGCGGTGACTGCGCCAAGCGCCATGCGAGTGACCAGCAAATAGGTGTACGAAGTGGCAAAGCCACTCAGCAGCATGACCGCGGCCCAAAGGGCGATGGTGACCACCAAAATCCGCTGGCGGCGGAAGCGATCGGCGAGTAGTCCCATCGGCAGCGTGGCGATGACGCCCGTGAAGGCCATGACAGCCAGCAATAGGCCGATCTGTGTGTTGCCGATGCCAAAGGCGTGCTTGAGCTCGTCAGAAATGGCCGAAAGCGTTCCGGCATCGGCCATGCCGGTCCCCAGGACGGCGCCCAAAATCACGATGACCTGCAAGCGGGCCCACCCGCCCGCGGCTTCTATGGCGCGCTTCCTGGCCAGCGACAAACCCTGGGCGGCATCGAGCATGGTGGCGTATGCAGTTGTGGGAACGCGGTAGCTGGATCAGCTCGGATCAATCGGGCCATCACTATGCCGTCCCTAAAGCAGCGGCGCCTATAGGCGCAAGCCGCCAGCGGACCGGCATGAAACGGCTCGCAAGTGGCCGGTTTCCGACTTACTGCGTCCGCCTGCATGCCATTCCCGGGTCAGTTGCGTCCGTCGGCTGCGGACGGCATTCAAGGCGGAATGACGGCCGGAATAAACGGCTCTGCGCCGAGTCCGACTCAGCGCCGGTTCATTTGAAGCTTGCAGGCGCAGGCGGCGAATCCCAATCATTCCGCGGAGGCTCAGCCAATCCGTGACCATAGCCTGTCCTGACTGCGGCAGCCTGGAGGATCTTCCGCCTCTACCGCCTCGAAGCGCAGCCATCTGCATCGGTTGCCATGCCGCGTTGGAAAAGACCAGTGGGCGCAGCCTTGGCGCTGCGCTTGCCTGCTCGCTTGCAACTTTCCTGCTGCTGTTTCCAGCAAACATCCTGCCGCTCCTGCGAATGGACGTATTTGGCATGCATTCCTCGAACGTCATCGCAGCGGGCATCATCCAACTCTGGGAGCGCGGCTGGATCGCCCTGGCCGGCCTGAGCGCAATTATGATCATCGCCCTGCCGTTTCTGCGTTTCGGACTGCTGTCAGCCGTATTGGCCGCCCTTCGGTTCGACCAACATCCGCGCTGGCTGGGTCCAGCGTTTCGATGGAGCGTGCTACTGGACCCCTTCGCGATGCTGGATGTGTTCCTGCTGGCAGCGTGCGTCGGCTACTACCGTTTGAGCAATGTAGGTCAAGCACAAATTTCAATTCAGCTTGGGGGCGCCTGTTTCATCGCCGCCGCCATTCTGACGATGCTCTCGCGGGCGACCTTGGATCGTCGAACGGTATGGCGCGCGATCGGTGGCGAGTTGGAAGTCAATTCGGACGACGCAGAGGTGATCGGCTGCACGGTGTGCGATCTCGTTCAACCCGTGGATGCGGCCGGCGGTCCCTGTCCGCGCTGCGGCGCGAAGCTCGCCGTGAGAAAAGCGCACGCGGTCATGCGCACCGCGGCGCTGCTGGCGACCGCGTTCATCCTTTTCTTTCCGGCGAATATCTATCCGATGAACATTGCCAATCAGTTGGGGCGGCAGCTGGGGTACACCGTTTTCACCGGCATTTCCGAGCTGTTCCAGGCCGGGCTTTGGCCGCTCGGGGCTCTGGTGTTCTGCACCAGCATTCTCATCCCGGCGGTAAAGATTTTTGCCCTCGGCTGGTGCGTGGTTTCGGTATGGCTGCACTCTGACCGACATCTGATTGCGAAGACCGAGATTTTTCGAATCGTCGCCGAATCGGGGCGCTGGTCGAAGACGGATCCTTTCGTGATCGTGTTTTTCGTGCCGCTGATGAATTTCGGGCCGCTGGGGTCCAGTGCGGCCGGCTGGGGTGCCACAGCCTTCATGCTGATGACCTTCATCACCATGATAGCGTCCGTGACATTCGATCCGCGGCTGATGTGGGACGCCGCGCGGGCGCGATCGCCATGACGAACGATCAAACGCCGGACGTCCGCAGAACCACCGCCGGGCCATCGCGGCCGCAGGCGGGCGTCCGCCGCCGCTGGTGGCCGGGTTGGATCTGGGGCATTCCGGTGGCCGCGCTGATCGTGGTCGGGTGGCTGGGGGTGCGGACGCTGTTGAGCGGAAATGAAGACATCACGATCTGGTTCGAGGATACCCACGACCTCAAGCCCAATAATACCAACGTCATGTACCGCGGCATGAATGTCGGGCGAGTGAAGGAGGTGAAATTGGCGGCGTCCGGCGCGGCCGTGATCGTGACCGCCTCCATCGATGACAGCGCGACGAAACTGCTGCGGACGGGCACGCGATTTTGGCTGCGTGGTGCCAATCCGAGTTTGTCCGATCCTTCCTCTCTCGCCGCGGTTCTCTCGGGGCCGGAGATAGTCATGGACCCCGGTGCGGGCGCGAAAAGCACCAAGTTCAGGGGCCTCGAACATGAACCGGTGGGCGCGGCCGCGGAGGCGCCCGTGCTTTATGAGGTCTCCTTCGATGACGATGTGGGTTCGCTGAAAAGCGGTGATCCGGTGAAGTTGCATGGCTTTACGGTCGGGCAGGTGCACCAGATTGGCTTTCGCTACGACACGCAGACCGGCGCGCTGGCCATGCCGGTCACCGTAGCGCTTTACCCCTCGCTGTTCCACATTCAGGACGTCGCTCAACCAGGCGCAGCCTCGGAGCTTACGGCCGCGGTGGCGGAACTGGTGCGGAGGGGACTGCGTGCCAAGCTCGAACAGGATCCGCCGCTGGTCGGCACCCATCGCGTGAGCCTGGAGATGTTACCCGGCGCTTCCGCGGTGGCTCCGGCCATCGTGGACGGTTTGCCACAACTCCCAGCCGAGCCGGGCGGGGGCCTGTCATCCATTGTTGCCCGCATAAACAAGGTCCCGATCGAGCAGATCGCGCACAATGTGCTCGACGCGACACATCACATCGACGGCATAGTCGCATCGCCCCATATCACCGATGCCATCGGGCAGCTCGACGGCGCGCTCCGGCAGATCCATCAGATGACGACCAGCGCGGGTCCGCAGATACCCCAGATCATCAGCCGGCTGCGCAACACGGCGGATGATCTCGACGCCGCCGTCAATTCGGCGCGGCAGGCGGTCGGGGGCACGGCGACGCAGACCGGCCTGAACTCCACAGTCGATGAGGTCACCGAAGCGGCACGCGCAGTGCGCTCCCTGGCCGATTATCTTGACCGCCACCCCGAGGCACTGATCAAGGGCAGATCGGATCAAACACCATGAGATCGATAGTTGTGATGCTGGTGATCCTGGAACTTAGCGCGTGTGGCTCGAGCCCTCCGACGCGTTTCTTTGCGCTCGAGTCGACGCCACCGGGAACACCGGTGCAGCTACCCAGCGCGGCGCCGGTGAAGGTCGATGGCGTGCATATTCCGTCCGTGCTTGACCGCCGGACCATCGTACGAGGTGAGAAGGACTATCAACTCAGTATCTCGTCTCAAGATCGCTGGGGCGCAGACTTCGGCCAGATGGTCCGGCGTGTACTGACTCAAGACCTCCAGGCTCGTCTACCGGCCGGCATGGTCGTCAGCCCCAATGCGCCAGCATCCTCGGATGCGCGGGGCATCGTGGCGGATATTCTTTCCTTCGAGCCCAGCGGCGCCGCGGCGGTCACCCTGGATGTGGATTGGGTGCTGCTCCAGGGCAGTCCAGCGCAACCGGCACTGCAGCGCAGTCTGCATTTGAGCGAGCCCTACGACGGCTCGGCCAGCAGCCAGGCCGCGGCAATGAGTCGCCTCATCGGACGCCTGGCAGACGACGTCGCGCAAGGGCTGCGCGCGCAAGACCCATCGGGCGCCAAGGCGTCGCATGACTAAACCCGCTCCATAACGGTGGCAGCGGTAGTGGTCAGTGCGGAGGTGCAGCACCTACAGGGGAGCGACTATCGATCGCGAATGGACGGAGAGGGATAGCGAACCGATTGCCATTGGCCGCTCCGAGCCCGACAATGCCAGCTTCGCGCCCCCGCGCCCACGACGAATCAAGCTGAACCGTAATATCGGCGCCAGGATGATGTCGGAAGAAGTTCCTTCGGGCGATCCCATGGCAGGGCAGGGGCCTGAAGTGCGGCAGATTGCAGCCGAACTCCTGCCGCTCTTTTATCAGGAACTGAAGCGGGCGGCGCACCGCTCGCGCACGCGGATGGGAGCGGGGGTGACGCTTCAGACCACGGCGCTGGTGCACGAGGCCTACCTGAGACTCGGTCCCGAACGGCCGTTCAACAATCCGACTCACTTCCTGCGGGCCTCAGCCATCGCCATGCGGCACGCGATCATCTCCTATGCCAAGGAACGGCTTGCTCAAAAGCGTGGCGGCGGCGCATTACACCTGACGCTGTCGCATGCGCTGGAGTCTTCGATCGGTACCGATGAAGGACTGGTGGCACTGGAGGAGGCGATGCAGCGTCTGGCCACCGAATCACCGAGGTTGTCGGATGTCGTCGAATGCCGCTTCTTCGGGGGCTTGAGCGAGGAGGAGACCGCCCAGGCGCTGGCGATCTCGCTGCGCACGGTACAACGCGATTGGCTGCGAGCGCGGGCGTGGTTGTTTCGCGAGCTGGGCAGCAGCGCGAGTTGACGGTTCAGTCGTTAGGTCGCGGACAGATCAGCCAGTGCGTGTCGTGCGCGCTGGGTTTCCGGATGTCCGGGGCCGAGTTGCTGGGTCAGGACCTCGGTCGCCTGACGCAGTAGCGCCGCGGCGTTACCGGGTTGCTGCGCCGCAATCGATTCCGCGAGTCGCTCGCGCGACAGCGCGAGTTCCCACGCCGGGTCGATGAGCCGTTCGCGCACGGCGACTGATTCCCGCAATAACACTGCAGCCCCTTGTGCATCGTGGGCGCGCAACGCGACCTCGCCTGCATCCAGCAGGGCCTGCGCCAACGCACCCTCGGCCGGTGGGCCCAGCGCGCGCAGTGATTGCACAGTCTGTACAAGCGCAGTGTGCGCGCGCTCGAGGGCACCGGCGGCGCCGTCGAGTCGACCCAGCGCGGTGTCGACACGCAGGCGCAGCAGTGGCACCGCTTTTCCAGTGCCGGCGCCATCGCGGGCCGCGAGCAGCGTGATGCGCGCGGCATCGCGTTCGCCGTGAGCGATCTGTGCCTCACCGAGGAACAGGCGGTTCTGCAGTGTCAGCGGGCTATCGGGGCTGGTATAGCGGCTTCCGAGCTCCGCCGCGTCGCGCAGCAGTGGAATGGCCTGATCTGCCCGATCGGTCAGTGTCAGCAATCGTCCGTAGTAGCCCTCTGCCGCCGCGACCGCGGCGGAATTGCCCGCCAGCGAGCGTTCCTGTTCGATTGCTCCGCGCAGGTCCGCCTCGGCCTCGCGCAGTTTCCCCAGGCGTAGCTCGAGCGTGCCGGTGTTGCCGCGAATCACCTGTGCATCGAGGCCATCCTGTTGATCCAGTGCCCGGTAGATGGCCGTGGCTTCGCCGTACGCGACGAGCGCGTCGTGCAACCGATTGGCGTTGCTCAGGGACAGTGCCAGCGAGTTGAAGAGAATCGCGGTTTCCCGATTGTCACGTCCGGAGAGCGCGATGCGCTGCGTGATGGCAGCGCGCGCGGTGCTGGCTGCGCCGTCAAAGTCGCCCCGGGCACGCTGCAGTTGCGCCTGGGTCTTCAGTCCCTCCAGTTGCTCCTCGGCGTTGGCGTGCGGGGCGCTTGCCCAGTAGCCCTGTGCCTGTGCGAGCAGCACGCCGGCGTGGTCCAGATGGCCTTGCAGCAGCTCGACATTGGCCAGCTTCTGGCGGGCGTCGGCCAGCACAACGGGATCCGTTTGCGGACCAGCTTGCGAGACGAAGCCCTCGAGCAGGGCGCCGGCGCCGGCCACATCCTCCAGCGCGCCGTACAGGTCCGCCAGCGTCAGCACCAACGGGCCGCCGACCTCAGGGTTGTCCCGATACTCCCGCAGGACGCGCTGCGCGCTGAGGTCGACCATCGCCTTGGCAGTGGGCGTTGCTTCATTGGCGGTGTCGCTGATCGCGCTGCGAAACATGCGGGTCAGGTTGTAACGAACCGCTTCTTCGCGTGCCGCCTCACGGCGCGCCGCGTCGCGTTGCAAGGCGGCCTGTTTCGCCTGCCAGGCCGCGAGGCCAAGTCCCACCGCCAGTGAGATGACGATGCCGGCGAGCCCCAAGGCAAACCAGCGATGCTGACGCAGCAGACGCCCGAGCACATAGAAGCGCACGCCTTCGCGCGCCTGCACGGGATCGCCGCGCAAGTAGCGTTCGATGTCCTGCTTGAGCGCCTCGACGCCGGCATAGCGTTGCGCGGGCTCTGGTCGCAGAGCCTTGTTCAGCACAGCCTCGAGATCCCCTCGAAGCGCGCTCGGGTCGATCCGCCACTCTGTGCTGGTTGCCGGGTGGCGGCTGGCCGAGGGCAACGGCCGATGCTGCAGTTCGCGCAGCTCGCTCAGGCGGGGCGCATTCCCTTGAATCCAGGGATGATGCCCCACCAGCAATTCATACAGCATCAGCCCCAGCGCGTACACGTCCGTCTGTGTCGTGATCTCGCCGCCGGAAAGTTGCTCGGGCGCCGCACACAGCGGCGATAGCACCACCATGACGGCCTGGGTCAGGTTGTTGTCCGGAGCATCCAGCAGCTTTGCGATGCCAAAATCGAGCAGCTTCACGCGACCGTCAGCGTCGATGAGGACGTTGCTCGGCTTCAGATCCCGATGCACGATCAGGCGTCTGTGGGCGTACGCCACGGCATCACAGACCTGGATGAACAGGTTCAGTCGTTCGATCAGCGACAGGCGACCCAGGCGACAGTGATCGGTGATCGACTGTCCGTCGACGAACTCCATGACCATGTAGGGTCGGCCGTCCGCCGCCACGCCGCCGTCGAGCAGCCGTGCGATGCCGGGATGCTCGAGGCGCGCGACAATGCGTCGCTCGGCCTCGAAGCGCTGCATGGTACCGGCCGCTCCGGGCTGCAGGAGCTTGATCGCGGCGCGCTGCTCGAAATCGCCCGCCACCCGTTGAGCTTCGCAGACGATTCCCATGCCGCCCCGGCCGACGATCTTGAGGATTCGCCAGTGCCCGAGCTGCATCCCGACTTCAGGTTCATCCGGCTCTGCCGGCGCCAGCGTCGCAGGAGTCTCCAGAAAGCCGCTCGAGGCCTGATCGGCGCGCAGCAGGCTCTCCGCTTCCCCGCGCACCGCCGCATCCACAATCGATCGACGCTCGAGCGCGCGCAGCCGCTCGGCGGGCGGCACATCCAGGAGCTGCTCGAGCAATGCGTCGAGCTGAGCGCCCTGATCGGGACTCAGCTTGAGGCGATGAGGTTGCGAGACCCCCGTCATGGACGACTCCTTCCATGCCTGCTCGTCCTGCAGGCAGGGTGGAAGCGCGATCCTAGCAGTCCGGGGGTCGCCTTTGGCGCCTCCTTGGGGGTTTTGCGGTTAATGCTTAGGAAGGGCGCCACTTCTGGCCTGGCTCCGCGCGTCACTTTGCATCGCTGGATTTGAAAGGAGAACTGAGCATGAGACACGCGTTCGATGCAACGCTGGCCGTATTTGTGGTGTTGATCGGTAGCGCGGCGCACGCCAGCGTTTTTGACGGCACCTGGCGTGCGGATATGAGCACCGCGCGGCTGCTCGCGACCGGCAAACCGCAGATCCTCCGGGTGCAGGATGGTCAGTATGAGTGCCGGACGTGCGATCCGCCGCTGCGGGTCCGAGCCGATGGAACGGACCAGGCCGCCACGGGCGGGCTTACCTTCGACACCGTCAGCATCGCCGTACTGGATGAGCGCACCGTGGTCGAGACTCTGAAACGCGCGGGCAAGACAGTCGCGATCCGCAAATTCACCGTGTCGGACGACGGCGCGTCCGCGGTCAGCGAAACTTCCGAGCATGCCGCCACCGGCGGCCCAGAGGCGATACGCCGACAGTCCTGGACACGTCTGAGGGCCGGGCCGCCGGGTTCCCATGCGGTCTCGGGGTCCTGGGTGCGCGGCAAGCCACTGCTCCGGGACAAGACCGTCACCGTGACATTCACCGTCTCCGGCAACGCGCTCGCGATGCGCGCGCCGAACGGCACTTCCTATGCCGCACCGTTGAGCGGCGAAGACGCGCCGTACGCCGGCGATCCTGGCATTGACAGTGTCTCGGTGCGCAGGCTCAGCGCGCGCGAATTCGAGGAAACTGACAAGAAAGCGGGCAAGCCCGTGCAGAGGTGGCGCTGGAGCTTCGATGCGGGGGGCCGAAGCGGGCATGTCACATGGCTGGATCTCGCGGCCCATACCACGACGCGGGCCGCGGTGCGAAGAATCGGGTGATCTCTCGATGCGACGCCTGCCTGCCGCTTAGCGCAGTCCCGCCATGCCCCCCGGTGGCGGGATTTGGCGCTGGAATCGGTTCTATGGATCAGGGACCTTCAAGACCAGTGCGGCGAGCGCCTGGCATGGCGGCCACCACCGGCTGAGGAAAAGGGGAGATCCACGACAATGAAATGCACCCAATGCGGCAACATCGCGAGCGAGTCGGCGCGCTTCTGTACTCGGTGCGGCGCGGCACTGTCTCCACCAGCGAGCGCCAGCGCGGAGCCTCCCACGCCAGGGGTACTGGCCATTGAGGGTGTACCCTTAAGCGCGACGCGCGATCCCGGCGCAATGGGTGGACCGGCGGCCGCCGGCGGCCCGGCGCCGCCGTTGCTCGAGAGGATGAAGAACATCCTGCTTTCACCGCGCACCGAATGGGCACGGATTGCCACCGAATCTTCCAGCATCGGTGAACTCTACGTGCGTTACGCCGTCCCACTGCTGCTCGCCGTGGCGCTGCTGTCGTTCGTGCACATGTCCGTCATCGGTACGACGACGTTCTTTGGCGGCACGATGCGCCTGCCGATGACATTGGGTCTGACTTCCGCGCTCTTCACCGTGGTCGCGGGTGCCGTCGGGCTGGCTATCGTGTCCCTGGTCATCAATATGCTCGCGCCCACCTTCGGCGCACAGCGTGAGTGGCGCCAGGCATTCAAGGTGGCCGTCTATACGATGACCCCGTCCGCGGTGGCCTCGGTGTTCTCATTGTTGCCGGCGCTCGGCACCCTGTTGGGGCTGGTGGCGGTGCTGTACGGCATCTATGTGCTGTATCTGGGCCTGATCCCGGTGATGCAAACACCCAAGGAGCGCGCGGTCGGTTACACCGCGACCATCATCATCGTGACGATCGTGCTCAGCATTCTGCTCGGCGTCCTGTTCGCCACCCTGGGCGGCGCCGGCCGGCTGATGGGTTTCAGTCCGATGGCTCGCACGCCAACGGCCGCGTCGCAGGATGCGGCGGCGGCCTCGGTCGGCAACGCGATCGGCAGCATGTTGGGCAGCGATGAAAAGGGCAAGTCAGACCTGGGCGCCGCGTTCGCGAATTTGGCGAAGGCGGGGGCGCAAATGGATACCCCGCCGGCGGCGGCATCACCGGCCGGCAGTGCGCCTTCCACCGCGCAGCCAGCCGCACCCAGTAGCGATGACGCCCAGGCCGCGGGCGCTGCAGTCGGAGGACTGGTGTCGGCGCTCGGCGGAGCGCTCAACGGCGGGCGCCGCGTCGAGCCGGTCGATTATGGCGTCCTCAAGGGCCTGTTGCCGGACAGTCTTCCCGGCATGCAGCGCGTCAGCGCCGAAGGCAGCGCCAACCAGGGCCTGGGGATGAAGGCAACGACTTCAAAGGGTGTCTATACCGGATCCAATGGTGCGCGCGTCGAAATTGAAATCGCTGACGCTTCCGCGGTCTCGGGCTTGATGAATATTGCCGGGGCCCTCCCGCAAACCACGAGCGCCTCGAGCGACACCAGCTACGAAAAGGATGTGATGGTCGCTGGCTACCGGGCGCACGAGAAGTACGACTCGAGTTCGCAGCACGGCGAACTCGGCTTCATCCTCGCCAAACGCTTCACGGTGGATCTGACCGGCGATCACGTCGACATGAGCGCGCTGGAGTCGGACGCAAGCCGGGTGGACCTCGGGAAACTCGCATCGATGAAGGACGCCGGGGCGCACTGACAGCGTCGAGGGCACGCGGGGTTCCGCCCCGCAGCAACGAGGCTACCATCGCGCTTGGGAAAACATCTTCAACCTGCGGGACGGGACCCCACCTGAGAATAGGTTCTACTTAATATGAAACGCTCAACGAATGCCGGTGCACCAGGGGCAATGGCGCTGGCCGTAATGCTCGCATGCATCCTCGAATGCCCAGGGGGGCGGGCAACCGCCGCGGCCGCCGATGCCGAAACGGTGAATCCGTGCAAGCTGATCACCCAGGCCGAGGCGCAATCCGCGCTGGGCATGCCGGTCAAGCCCGGCGAGTTCGTGGAGACGGTCTACCGGATATGCAGCTTCAAGCCCGCGAATGGCGGTACCTACTATCTGAATGTCAGCCTTTTCAGCATCGACAAGGCAACCTTCGACAGGGCCGACCCGAGACAATTCGAGCGGGCGGCCGGCACCAACCTCGACGCGTTCGTTGCAAAAAGCTCTCCGCTGTTGAATGTCTGGCACGCTGGAAACCAGCTGCAGATGCAAATTCATTTTGGAGACAACGCCGGACAAGCGGGGGCGAAAGCCGCTGAACTGAAACTCGCGGCCATTGCCGTCACCCGGTTCTGAGCGCCTGGCGGTCATTCGAAGAGCCAGCTTGAGCGCGTGGACGCACTTGTCGTC